>JAKOTZ010000190.1 GCA_029776995.1 Candidatus Hydrogenedentota bacterium | reverse complement strand
ACCCGGGGCGCCCGATCCCTCCGGAGACGCCGCACCAAATGCTGCCACCGGGGAACACAAAACGCTCCCCATGAACAGCATACTGACAATACAGATAAACCGACTGGCGAACTGAACCCCGCTCGACATATTCGACCCTTTCTTAGTTGAGAAGATTTTCTTTCTGGCGTGTTTTTAAACGGGTTACTGCTGGGCGATCTGCGGGAAATCTTTGGGTTTATTTATTTGTATTATACCACGAAAATTTTAAAATAAGATAATTTTAGATATTAATTACAAAAGTTTTTAATAATTAACATAAAACTTGCATTACTAAACAGATAGAATACGCACAGGGATATCAATATTTGGGACAGGCTGGAAGGGTTTCCCTTTGGCACGATATTCTTAGTCTTTCCTGCGGGTGGAAAGGTTGTCCTCCTTGCTATCGGAATGGTTTGTAAATCAGAGGCGATCCCATTGAAGTCATCCAGGATTTCGAAAGGACCGGTTTTCGGTTCGGGTGGCATCCGCCTGAGTGGACGCCGCCGGTACTGAAGCCGAAGTGCCCGCTCCCTCCGGAGACGCCGCTTCTAATGCCACCGCCGGGGAACACAACATGCCCGCCAGAATCAGCGCGATACCCGCGAAAACGGAATAAGAGAAGCAGAAACAACGAGAATCCGTGAACATACCCGCTCCTTTCTTTGGACAGTACCCCAGAGGCGGGTGCTGTTCCACAGTTGGCGGCCAGGGGCCGCGCGATTCCGTTAAAATTTATGGTCGGGCGCTCCCATAAGGAAAGCCCCTCCCACTCGGGCGCCCCCCTCCCGGAGGAAGGCTTCCTCATACCCCGACCGGAAAAATTTTATCAAAGTTAAACGGATTTGTCGATCAGAAACCGCCGGAATACCCGCCGGTTAAGCGTAACGGGAAATGGCCAAACCGAATGAATCCCCCGGTAAAACACGGGTTACGGCGGGGGCAGGGGCACGCCATGGCGTGCCTATACGGGACAATGGTTTGGGGTAAGGCGGGAAGGTCGGATATGTGCCCGATGCCGGGGGGTGCGGTACACTGGTGAGGGCCGGACTGTCCGGGGATTGGAGATGGTCTCAGGGCGGCCGGAGCAGACAGGAGAAACCATATGCCGCGCAAAGTATGGGCTGTGGCGCTGGGCGCGCTGGCCGCGCTGCACGCGGGGGGATACGGGGAGGGCGCGTCCGACGCCGCCGCGCAACCGCCGGCCGTGGAACGCGCGCCGTCAGGGGATCAGTGGAGGGACACGGGCGGCACGCTGGCTGCCGCGGACCTGCGGTGCGATTTTTTTCGGGATCCCATCGGGGTGGATACGCCCGCTCCCCGGCTGACCTGGGTACTGCGTTCTCCGGTTCGGGGGGCGCGCCAGACGGCGTGGCAGATCCAGGCGGCTTTGTCGCCCGGGGACCTGGAGCGGGGGGATGGGCTACTCTGGGATTCGGGGCGGGTGGCGTCCGACGAACAGGGAGCGGCCTACGGCGGTCCGCCGCCGGATGCCCATCAGGCGTGTTACTGGCGGGTCCGGGCCTGGGACGAAGCGGGCCATGCCGGCCCGTGGAGCGAGCCGGCGCGGTGGACCCGGGGTCCCCAGGCTCCGGAGGAGTGGGGCCATGCCCGGTGGATTGCCGCGCCGGAGACGGTCGGGCCGCCCGAAGACCGGTCCGGGCCGATGCCGATATTCCGCCGGTCTTTCCGGCTGTCCGGTCCGCCGCGCCGGGCGCTGCTGTATGGGTGCGGGCTGGGGTTCCACGAGTTCCGGATAAACGGCGCGCGGGTGGGCGAAGACCTGTTTGAACCGGGCTGGACGGATTACCGCAAGACCTGCCGGTACAGCGCGTACGACGTGACGGACATGCTTCGGGAAGGAGAAAACGCGCTGGGCCTGATGCTGGGCAACGGATTTTACCGGGTAACCGGCGGCCGCTACGTGAAGTATAAGGGCAGCTTCGGTCCGCCGCGGGCGCTGGCGCTGCTTCGGGTGGAATACGCGGACGGCCGGGTGGAACAGGTGGTGTCGGACGGGTCGTGGCGGGCGGCGTCCGGCCCGATTACCTTTTCGTGTATTTACGGCGGGGAGGATTATGATGCCCGGCTCGAGCCGGAGGGGTGGGACCGGCCGGGTTTTGACAACAGCGGCTGGGCAGCCGCGGTGGAAACCGAGGGGCCCGGGGCTATCATGCGGGGACCCGGCGCGCCGCCGGTCCGGGTGATGGAGATCCTGCGGCCGGTATCGGTGAAGCGGCTCGGCCCGGGGCATTACGTATACGACTTGGGCCGTAATTTTTCGGGGATTCCGCGGATCCGGGTCCGGGGCGGCGCGGGGGCGGCAGTCACGCTGCTGCCCGGAGAGCTGCTGGACGACAGCGGCGGCATAACGCAGCGACACTCGGGCGGGCCGGTACGGTTCCAGTACACGCTGAAGGGAGAGGGGGAGGAGACATGGTCGCCGCGGTTTTCCTATTACGGGTTCCGGTACGTGGAGGCCAGGGGGGCGCGCCCTGCGGGCGGCGTCGAGGTCGGGGAGGAAGCGCTGCCGGAGCTGCTGGAGCTGGAGGGGCTGTGGATCCATTCTTCGGCGGACCGGGTGGGTCGGTTTGAAAGCTCCAGCGAGACCCTGAACCGGGTGCATGAGCTGATCCTGTCGGCGATCCGGAGCAACCTGCAGCACGTGCTGACGGACTGCCCGCACCGGGAAAAGCTGGGCTGGCTGGAAGTGTCGCACCTGCTGTCGGACGGGCTGATGTACAACTTTGACCTGGCGCGGTTCTACGCCAAAATCCAGCAGGACATGGCAGACAGCCAGCTGGAGGACGGGCTGGTTCCGGACATCGCGCCGGAATACACGGTGTTCCAGGGGGGCTTCCGGGATTCGCCGGAATGGGGCAGCGCGTGCGTGATCAACCCGTGGAACGCCTGGACGGCGTACGGGGACGCGCGCATCCTGGAAACGGCGTACGGCACGATGTCCCGCTACGCGGCCTACCTGGCGGGACGGGCGGAAGGCCATATCGTCTCCCACGGTCTGGGGGACTGGTATGACATCGGCCCCAATCCGCCGGGCGAATCCCAGCTCACCTCAAAAGGGCTGACCGCCACGGCGGTGTATTACCAGGACCTGGATATCCTGGCCCGGACCGCGGCGCTGCTGGGCCGGACAGAGGACGCTGCCCGGTTCCGGGAACAGGCGGAACAGGCGCGCCGGGCCTTCAATGAACGCTTCTACCGCTCCGCGGAGCAGCACTACGACCGGAACAGCCAGACGGCGAACGCCATGGCGCTGGCGCTGGGCCTGGCGGAACCGGAACACAGGGCCGGAGTCCTGGGCAGCCTGCTCTCCGGGATCGCGTCCAACGGGTACCGGGTGACGGCGGGCGACGTGGGGTTCTCGTACCTGATGCGGGCGCTGACCGAGGCGGAACAGGGGGAGACGCTGTACCGGATGGTGACGCAGGACACGGGCCCGGGTTACGTGTGGCAGCTGCAGCGGGGAGCGACCACGCTGACGGAAGCCTGGGACGCGGGCACTCATTCCTCCCACAACCACTGCATGCTGGGGCACGTGGAAGGGTGGTTCTACCGGGGCCTGGGCGGCATCCGGGCGGATGAGCCGGGTTTCCGGCGGTTTATCCTGCGTCCCCAGATGCCGGCGGGCCTGGAATCCGTAACGGTCCGGTACCGTTCCGCGCGGGGAGAGATTATTTCAGCGTGGAAACGCGCGGGCGGCACGGTGTCGTGGCTGGTCCAGGTGCCGCCGAATACCGGGGCGCGGGTGTACAGTCCCGCGGCAGCAGGCGCGGAGGTGCTGGAGAGCGGCCAGCCGCTGTCAGAGGCGGCCGGGGTCCATGATCCGCGGCGGGAAGGCGGGGCGGTTGTCCTGCAGGCGGACGCCGGGGTATACGTGTTCACGTGGCCGGATCACGCGGGGGCGCCGGCACCTGAAGTGGGCGGCGTCTCCTAATAAAAATCTAACCGTCAAAAAACAAAATCCTCACAATGGTCGGCAACAATCTCCGCCATGGACGCGGATTCTAAAGCGCTGGCGCTGCCGGCCGCCCAGGCCCGGGAGCGGGATACCATTACCCGCGCGGAGCTGGTCACCTTCGGCCTGCTGTTCGTGGGGTATATCTTTTATTACCTCACGCGGAAGAATATTTCCGTGGCCCAGGTGAGCATGGAGCAGCTGGGCCTGCTGACCCGCGCGCAGATCGGCTACCTGGCATCGGCGGGGACGCTGGCCTACGCCGTCGGCAAGCTCGTGAACGGGGTGCTGACCGATCGGATCGGCGGCAAACGCGCCTTTGCCCTGGGCATGGCGGGTTCGGCCGGCGCCACGGTGATGTTCGCGCTGTCCGGCGGGTTTCAGGGGTTCCTGCTCTGGTGGGTGGTGAACAGCTATTTCCTGTCGATGGGCTGGGGCGGGCTGATCCGGGTGATGTCGTACTGGTTTGACCGGGGAAACCGCGGCCTGATCGTGGGCCTGATGACGGTGAATTTCCAGATCGGGTCCACGCTGGCGAAGCTGTTCACGGCCTTTCTTGCGGGTTTTTCCCTGTTCGTGTGGCGGGGGCTGTTTCTGGTTCCCGCGGCGCTGCTGACGGTGATGTTCATGGTGGTGTTGTTCTGGTTGCGGGAACGTCCGGCCGGGCACCGTGACTATCGGGAGGAGTTTGAAAAAACCGCCCACCGCCCGCTGGACCTGAGAACGTTTGCCGGGGCGCTGTGGCGCGCGCTGGGTTCGCCGACGTTCCTGCTGGTGCTGTGGGCGTCGGCGCTGTTCACGTTCCTGCGGACCTTTTTCGATGATTTTGCCACGCTGTGGATGGCGGCGTCGGCGCATAATGCCAGCATGTCGGGGTACATCGCGGCCACATTTACCGTGGGAGGCATCGCCGGGACCGTGGTGATCGGCTGGCTTTCGGACCGGGTCGGCAGCCGGGGACCGTTCCTGATTCTTTCGGGGTTATCCCTGGCCGCGCTGCTGTTTGCCTCGCCGCTGTTTTCCAAGGCGTCCACGCTGGCGTCGGTGAGTTTTTTCCTGCTGGTAGGGTTTTTCCTGTTCGGCGCGTACTCGATCATTGGGGGCGTTTCAGCCATTGATTTCGGGCGGCACGTGGCACCGGCGACCGCCGCGGGCATCATTGACGGCGCGGGATACGTGGCGGCGGCCGGCGCGGGACTGCTGATCAGCCGGCTCGGGGAAGAAGGGGACTGGGAGAGGCTGATTCACCGGTTTGCCCTGGTCACCCTGGCCATGACGCTGCTGCTGCTGCCGCTGTGGTGGAAATACCCGAAGCATCCCGTCCGTGACAGGGGGTAAAAGGCCGGGATGCCCGAAGATAACCCGGGAAGCGATCCTGCCTGAATTTTCATTTCCAGCATTAATATCATTGCGTCTCCGAAACAACAGTGCTACAATGCTAAGAGAAATTCCTGTTTATTTTTGCCTGATGGAGCCGCACTTGATACTGCCAGAGGATGCCTTTTCAGCCCAATCGGGGGGGCGGGGAGGGGTTCGCTCCAGGACGGGGCTGGCCCTGCTGCTGGGCCTGGTGCTGGTGGCGGGCGGTTTCGCGTGGAGCTGGCGTTTTGCCTCCGGGCAGTACCGGGACGAACTGCTGCAGGCCATCCGCATCGCCCGGGCCGGGAACAATCCGCAGCGGGTGCAGCAGCTGAGCGCCACCACGGCGGATTACACCGATCCGGATTACCTCTGGCTGAAGCGGGAGCTGATCAAGGCCAAGGAGGCCGTCCCCAAATGCCGGTGGCTGTACATTATGCGGATGGGGGAGGACGGCCGGATCTTTTCGGTCTGTGACAGCGACCCGGATTTTCCGGTAGACCATACCCTGCCGGGGTTCATTTACGAGGACACGTCGGGAGGGTTCACGGAGATCCTGCTCCACGGCACGGAGAAGGTGTGGGGGCCTTACACCGACGCGTTCGGCAGGTGGGTAACGGCGGCGGTGCCCATCCGGGATGACCAGAGCGGTGAAATCGTCGCCGTGCTGGGCATGGACGTGGAATATCCGGACTGGGTGAAGGGCGTACTGTGGCGCGCGCTGCCGCCGATGGCTTTTACGCTGCTGATCGCCCTGCTGATCGGGAGCGGGCTGGTCCTGATGGACCTGCGCCGGCAGCGGGACCGGCAGGTCCGGGCCGCGGTGGCGGGGGCGCGACAGCTCCAGCGACTGCAGGCGCTGAACGCGCTGTCCGGCAGTGAATCCCTGCGGCGGGGGGACATGGAAGCGTTCTGTCGGGAACTGACGGAAACGGCTGCCCGGGCCCTGGAGGTGGAACGGGTGGGCATCTGGCTGTTTAATGATGACCGCACGGAATTGCGCAACGTTGATACGTTTATCCTGTCCCGCGGCACCCATGAATCGGGCGAAACCATGGACGGCGCCGCCTTTTACCAGGAATGGAAGACCCTGGAGCAGGACCGGTATTTTAATGCCCCGGACGTGATGAACGATCCGCGGTCGCAGGGCTACCGGGATTACCTGGCGCAACACGGCATTGTATCGCTGCTGGACACGGCCATTCTGCTGCAGGGAGGTCTGCGGGGGGCGGTCTGTTTCGAGCATACCGGAGAGCTGCGGACCTGGTCCGAAGGGGAAATCGGGTTTGCCAGCCAGGTGGCCGACCAGGTGGCGCTGGCGCTGACCTATCAGCGGGAGCGCGAAGAACAGCGGCGCCGCGAAGTGCTCACCTCGGCCATGGAACAGGTGGAAGAGCCGATCATGATTACCGACGCCGCGGCGAAGCTCATTTACGTCAACGCGGCGTTTGAGCGGGTGACGGGCTACAGCCGGGAGGAGGTTCTGGGCCGGACGCCGGCCATCCTGAAAAGCGGCCACCAGAGCGCGGCATTCTACGAGGACCTGTGGCGGATCCTGCAGGCAGGGCAATCCTGGACCGGACGCATGGTCAACCGGCGCAAAGACGGCACGCTATTTATTGTCCAGGAGACCATCGCGCCGGTGCGGGATGAACAGGGTCGTACCACTCATTACGTGTCCACCATTCTGGATATTACGGAATCGGTTAAAGAAGCAGAACGACTCCAGGAGGCGCGGAAGATGGAGGCGGTGGGACGCCTGGCGAGCGGCGTGGCCCACGACTTCAACAACATGCTCAACGTGATCATCGGCCACGCGGACATGGCGCTGGAAGAGCTGCCGGAGGGGATGCCTGCGCAGCAGGACCTGCTGGAGATCCAGCGGGCGGCCCTTCGGGCGGCGGCCCTGACCCGGCAGCTGCTCGATTTCGCCCGGCGGCGGCCCGTCCAGCCCCGGCCCCTGGACCTGCGGGAGGCGGTTCCCGCGATGCTGGACATGCTGATCCGCCTGGTGGGCGAGGAGATCACCCTGCGCTGGGAACCCATGGACGGCGACCTGACGGTGATGCTGGATCCGTCGCACCTGGACCAGATCCTGATCAACCTGGTGGCGAACGCCCGGGACGCGATCGGCGGCAGGCCGGGCAACATCACCATCCGGGCAGGCAGCATGCTGACCTGCCGAGACGGCGCGGGGATGGACGGCGGCGATCTCCAGTGGGAGCAGTGCGTCGCGCTGGCGGTGGCCGATGACGGGCGGGGCATGCCTGAATCGGTGCGGCAGCGCATATTTGAGCCCTTCTACACCACGAAAGGCATCGGTTACGGGACAGGCCTGGGGCTGGCGACGGTGCGCAGTATCGTGCAGGGGGCGGGCGGATTCATCGAGGTGGACAGCGCGCCCGGATGCGGCACTGTATTCGTGCTGTATTTTCCGGCGTGCCACGCGCCCTCCGCGCCGGTAAAGCAGGAGGAGCCCCCGCGGACCAGGCTGGCGCGCCGGAAGGCTGCAGGGACCGCGCTCGTGGTGGAGGATGAGGAGGCCATCCTGCGCCTGGCCCGGGTGCTGCTCGAACGACACGGGTTCACGGTGATCACGGCACCCCATCCGCTGGACGCGGTGGCGCGCCTGGAGGAACTGGAAGGGCTGGACCTGCTGGTCACCGACGTGATCATGCCGGGGATGAACGGCCGGGAACTGGCGGACCGGGTAACCGCGCGGTTTCCGGGCGCGCGCTGCCTGTTCATGTCGGGGTACACCGATGACATCATCGGGCGCCATGGCGTGCTGGAGCCCGGCGTCCACTTCCTGCAGAAACCGTTCACCATGCGCGTCCTCCAGGAAGCCGTCTGGCGGGTGATGGGCTGGAGCGAGGCGGAGGAGACTTAGCCCGCCGCCGAAAATGGCCTGCCGGGCCCCGAAACCGGTGAAAAAGGGGGGACGATCCCGTCTGTTCCGCGCAACGCCGCGGCCTGAAAAAGGGGGTACTTTTTTCGGCGCAACAAAATGCCTTTATTAATAGGGGGCTTTTTCAGGGGATTGTCCGGGGCGGGCGATGATCCGGGCGGAAACCAGGAGGAGACGCCATGGCTTTTTTTCCACTGTTTATGGGCAGGGCGGGCCGCGCTTTGCGGCAGAAGGTCGGGAAAGCGAAGCAACCTGCCGGGCGCGGCGTTTCAGGCGGCCTGTCGGGAGGAGGCGAACCGGCTTTCTCCGGGGTGGCTTTTCGCGGCCGGGGGCGGATCTGGCCGGAATATGCCGAGTCTCCGCCGGAAACCGCCACGCCGGAGCTGCTGCGGGCATGCCGGTATCTGCGGAATGCCTGCCCCGACGTATCGGACGCGGTATGGACCTGGAAACGGCTGTGCATGGTCCATCCGCGGGTCATGCTGACGCCGGAAACGGCCCGGGGACGTCGGCTGATCGAAGCGCTGGATGCCCGGGCCGCTTCGGGCGAGGGCATGATGCAGCTGCTGGACATGCTCTACGAGTCGCTGTTTACCTTTGGCGCCGCGGCGGTGGAACTGGTTCCCGGCCGGGCGCGGCGCGGGCTGCACGACGTGATTCCTGCGGACGTGACCCGGCTGCGTTTCGCGCGGCAGGGAGGCCGCTGGGCGCCCTGCCTGGCCGACGCGGACGGCACGCCCAGGCCGGTTCCGCCGGGTCGGCTGCTGTACATCGGGCTGGACCGGGACGGCTCAGGCCCTTACGGCCGGCCGATGCTGGCCGCCCTGCACCATTATCTGCGGCTCCAGGGGCAGCTGTTCGACGACATGGGCCGGGCCATCCGCAACGCCGGATGGAACCGCCTGCACGTGCGCTGGGTCGAGGGACCCGAACGGGGCGATGAGCCCCCGGCCGAGCGGGCGGCGCGGGTGGAGCGACACACCCGGCTGCTGCGCGACCAGCTCGCTTCCATGGAACCCGACCAGAACATCGTGACCACCGACAACGTGGACGTGCGGCTGCTCAACGGGGAGCGCAGATCCCCGGATTTTTACAACACCCAGAAAGCGGTGGAAGAACAGGTCATCAC
>JAKOTZ010000135.1 GCA_029776995.1 Candidatus Hydrogenedentota bacterium | reverse complement strand
TGCGGATAAACTGCGCGGGTATATTGGCCTGACCATGGACCTGGCGGAATACCCGGAAAAAGTGTTGGCCGCCTGCCGCGCGCTGATGCCCCACCTGATGCATGTGGCGCTTTCCGGCGCGGACCTTCAGCATTATGTGCCGATTGGTTTCTGGATGCATCGGGGATGCGTGCCTTTCATCAGTCACGAGCATTTTCAACAGATATACTGGCCGACGCTGAAACCGATCGTGGAAAATATCTGGAAAGCCGGTCATCAGGTGCTGTTTTACGCGGAGGGGAATTGGGATGCTCACCTTGAATCCTTCGCGGAATTGCCGGCCGGAAGCATTGTGTATCACGTGGATCGCGGCGATATTTTCAGGGCCCATGAAATCCTTGGCGGGAAATTCTGCCTTTCCGGGGGGATTCCCAATTATCTGCTGGCATACGGCAGCCCGGAAGAAGTCAGGGATACCTGCCGACAGGTGATTGAAGGCGTTGCGAAAGACGGCGGATATATCCTGGACGCGTCGGCCATCATTCAGAATGACGCGAAACCGGAAAATGTCCGCGCCATGAGCGAATCCGCCTGGGAATTTGGCCGGTATGGCAAGGCGGCGGATGAAAGCTTGCCCCCACCGTTAACCGCCCCGGTGGATTTTATTCCGGAACCCATGCCGGAAGTATCAACCAGGACCCTTCCGGGAATCTGTATTCCGTGGTCGGCTAAACGAAATGAATTGAGTCAGATCCTGGGAGATGAGCAGCTGCTGCAACGCGTCTGGAATGAAGTGGAAGGCTTTGCGTACGCCTTTGTGTGGCACTGCCTGCTGTCTTTTTAATTACAGATTTGCCCGTGTTACGGCAGTTTTGGTATGATGTAAGCGTGCCCGGGTGGTGGAACTGGCAGACACGCCAGACTAAGGATCTGGTCCCGAAAGGGGTGTGGGTTCAAGTCCCGCCCCGGGCACCATTTTAATAATTAAGTAGTAGTTCGGGGTGAATTCAGGCGGGGGGACCGAAAATCCAGCGCATTGCCCAGTTAGGGGAATTGCCCCAGGGTTCCTGCAGACACTCCCATGCGGACCAGCAGGATATGCCCGTCAGCAAGAGCAGGATCAGCCATCCGTACCACGTTTTGATTCTGCTGATCGGGTGGGCACAGCACAGTGCCAGTACAGGGTAAGAGGCCAGATGCCAGCGAAAACCGTACGCCGCTCCGCCATAGTTGTTGGTTTTGACCGTGTAATACAGAGTAAGAACGCAAAAAGCCCCCCAAAGTAATAGAAGAAATGAAATAAAAGTATCTCCTTTTATCTTTTTATGATCCTTTTTAATTATTTTTATAAGATGTAAAACGGGAAATATAAAACCAATAAAAAAGACCGGAAACAGAAAAAAAACGCTAGATCTGCCTATAAGAGCATGAAAGAGATAGATCAAACGTGATTCATTCAAAGCGTCAATTCCCAGGGGATGACGCCAATAAGACCACTCATACTGGTACAGTTCCGGCCGGGTTTGAACCGGCAGCAAAGAGCCGGAGATGATCCAGTAACAGATTTCCTGCGTCAGGAAGATGGGCATGAATCCGACCAATATCCATGGCAGCAGCCGAATTTTACCGGTTGGTATCAACAATAGGCCGGCCGTGGCACAGTAAATGATGGCGGGTATGTCCAAGGCAAAGACAAGTGCTGAGAAGAACCCGAATCCGAGGGCGTCCTTTACGCCTGATGACGGCGGACAGTCAGGATCCAGCAGCCGCCACAGGCACCAAAGGGCGCCGCAAAGTGCCGCAGCAGCCGGCACATGGTTGGAAAACTGCTGGGCATACCCAAAGAGCGGAGAAGCGAAAACCAGCATCCCTCCCAGGATTATCCATGGTATGGGCGACATCCACGACGTAAGGCGCATGAATGCCCATATCCCGGCTGCGAAGGGCAGCTGGCACAGGAGAAAGATTACGGCGATGGAAAAGGGTTTCAGCGTATCAGGATCATCAAGAGTCCAGCCGGCCATCCGAAAAGGCAGATAGATGAGGGTCATGAGTAATGGCAGCAATGGAGGTTTGCTGGAAATCAGTCGCCCTTGAACCACTACTTTATCTACCGTGCGGGCTTCAAAAGGATTGGGATGGTCCGGGTCCGGACTTTCCAGATTCCAGCTTCCGTAATGCGCTAAAGCATAGACAGTGGCCAGCCGGCTGTTGATGGAATCTCCGATATATATGCCCGGCCGCAACAATGTTCCGGCGATCAGCATCAACCCGGCCAGGAAAATCGGAAACAGGCGATAGACAACCGTATGCTGAGTATAATCCCGTTTCGGTTCAGTCATGAGTTTGTAATGGTCTCAGCATGTCGGCCGCAACCGGAAACGCCTGGTTATTCCGTGTCACCGCCGAAGATTTTGGTCCACGTGCGCCTGAACCAACCGGGCTGTTCATTGGGGTTTACCCGGCTGACTTCCTCTTCACGGGGCACCCAAGAGCCGTTCACGAACTCTTCCGTTTTCTCGGCGACGTATATGCTTCCCACCCGTCTCCAGCGGCCGTTCCGAAGTTCGTAATTCAGTTTTTCCACACCGGTATCCCGGAAGAACCGGCTGTCTTCCCGCGCATTGTTCGCGCTGCGGTGCATCTGGGTGCTGAACCGGATTTTATCCAGGGTGACTTCCGCGGACAGCGGGCGGGTTTTAGTGTCATTTTCCCGGATAATGATCCTGGGATTGTCCGGATCAGGATATTCCACATACTCCCGGTAATAATAAGGGCGCTTGTGTATGAGGGCCGGTTGGCTGCTGTTTCCCTGGCGGAGCTGTTCGTTTACGTGAGCGGCCACCAATTTTTCAAGGTCCTGACGGCACTCTTCGATGGAAGCGCCACTTAGCAGGTTTTCACCCTGGCTTCCCGCCGGCAAGGGAGTGGAATCACCGCCTCCAAACCACCCGGAAACCGTGCTGCAGCCGGCAGCAAGCGCGAAAACCAGCGTCCCCATCAACAAGGCGGACAAAATACGTGCCATAATTAGCCCTCTCATTTGCTGTAAATCAGCCCAGAATGTGTTCAATATATCAGATTTTGAGCGTTTCGGAAAATCATTATCGGAAAAACTTCAGGATCCGGCTACCTGGGTCATCAGCCTGGTAATCAGCGAGCGGGGGCTGCCTGCCGGGGAGAGGACCTGGAAGTCCTCCAGCCGTACGAAATTAGGCCCGATTTTTTTTTACCAGGAAACGTTCCTGTAGAAATTCACCTTCGGAGACGGTCTGTTCTGTTTGAGGAAACGCAGGATTGTTAAGTTTAAAAGTAGCTTTCTTCTGACTTTCATCTACTTTTGTCAGAATAAATTTGTGGAAATCCAGTTCTCTGTTGACTTTGTCCCTCATCTGGGCGATCCGGGGATCTCCATCCACAAGAATTGCCTGGGAGATCAGCTCGGACGCTGTGTTAAGGTCCTGCATGGTGAATGGGGTTTTAGTCAGGCTGGCAGCTACCTGCTCCAGGATTACCTCTCGAACTTTTTCGAGGATGGCGCGGTTTTCAGCAGTATCGTTAAATTTAGCGGCCTTGATAGCTTCTTCAAGGGCCTGAACAGGGTGTCCGGCATTGAGGAGCTCCATCGCGTGATTGGGATAATCGACAGTTGCCTGGGCGTTTGTGTTGTTCCTGGCCCGATAGGCATTTACCGCGATATTTAACAGGAATCCCGAAAGCACCAGAACGGCCAGGAGGGCAGCGGCAAGGAATGCTTTTCTGGCATATTCCGCGTAAGGGGACCGCTTCCTGTGTTTTGACATGGAGGTGGACCGGAATGGAGAAGGGGTATCCCCCAGAATAGGATCACTGGAATGGTGATCCGAAAGTTCTTCAGATTTCTTTTTTCTTAGGAGGCTGCGTGTTTTCTTTTCTTCCTCCTCGAGCATTTTGGCCTGGTTTGCCGCCTGCTGTTCGCTGATGAAGGCTTCCATAGCTTCCCGGAGGTTGCCGGATACGATGTGCTGGGCTTTGCTCTCTCCTCCGAGGTCTTTTACAGTAAGCACTTCCGTCTCTTTGCGGGGACGCCCAACGATGCTTCCGCAGTGGGGACACCGATTGGCCAGGACACTGATGGGCATCCTGCATTCCGGGCATAATCGCATCGGATCATTCGGCATGACCGGCTGATGATGCTGCATCATTCTTCATCATCCCCTGGTTTCTATCAGTTTTGCTCTTGGCTGACGTTAAGCTATTACATTATTAACGATTTCAACAGCAAATTACCATGCGGTGTGAAAAGTTCTGATGAATGATTTTTTCGAACGGTTGTCCGGCTAAATTGTAAAGTGATAAACTGTTAGCGATTTTACTCAGAATCCGGTGTTAAGCCAACGGCAGGTTTTCCTGAGAAGGATATGTTTTGAAATACCCGCGCTTACTGTTTCTGGATGTGATGCGGGGGGGGATGATTCTTTACGTGGTGTTTATTCATGGCCTGAGCGGGGTTATTTTCAACAATGATCCCGCGGCGCTTCGTGAGGCACCCAGATGGTTGCTGTTACTTTTCGCTCCGGTGGCATTACTGGCGACCTGGGCGCCGCTGTTTGCTTTTGTGTCGGGGGGAGCTCACGCCTATGGTTTTCATAAAATTATCCGGGGTAATCCGGAGTCAACAGGACATCAGGCTTCCCTGGGGCGTTTTCTGGCGGGCAGTGTCACTACAGCCCTGATTTTATACGTGTTGTCGGCGGCCAACATGGCGTTTATGCACCACCCGATGCATTTCCACGAAGGGTTCCATTACACGTTACTGACCGGGTGGGTGCTGTTGGGGCATGTCCCGGATTTTTCAGTGGATCTGCTGTTCTACAATGACGCGCTGTCCATGATTGCGGGGTGCGGTTTGGCGGCGGACCTGCTGCTAATTGTTTTTTACCGCATGGGGTGGCTGAGTAGGGCAGGGCGCGCGGTGCCAGTGTTGTGTCTTTCTGCAGCGGCCGTTCTATTGGTTACCCCTGCGCTTCAGCGGATGTTGACAGCGGATTTTTTTATGGCGTTGCAGTCCGGGGATTATGCGCGCGCGTTGGCAGTGAAACTGACTGTTGGGCCTAACCTTGCTGTGTTTCCGTGTCTGGCTTTCACGCTGGTGGGCGCTGCCGTAATCTTTGCTGTCGCCGATGGCGTGCCAATACGGATTTTGCTGAAGTGGGGGTGGATCGGCGTAACGCTTCTGCTGGTGTCGGCCGCAATGCTTTTTGCGCTGGAGGGGTATTCCGCAGAGGAACTGTCCAAACAGCCCGGACCGGTCAGGATGCAGGTTCTTAATCTGGGGCTCATCCTGGGACTGTCGCTGTGGCTGTTGCGTCATATAGATCTTGAAACCGATCCGGTGAAACGTTCCGTCTGGGTTTCCCGTACACAGTGGGTTCGGCGGGCGGGTGTCATGGCGTTGTCCATATTTTGCTTTGAAAGCTTTTTTGCTACCTGTTTCAGCCGGGTTGTTTTATTCGCGCTGGGATGGAATGCTTTTCCCCGGACACCGTGGGCGGCGGGCCCATTTCTGCTGTTTCTGGTAGTTTTCTGGATTTTTGTTACCTGGCTGTTTGAACGGGTCCAGTTCCGATGGACGCTGGAATGGTTCATGGCGCAGATTGTTGGGAAGGTTCGCGGTTGGGGAACCCGCCGGTTGGACCCGGCGGTTGTGCTGCGTCCGGAGTCCTGCCTGGCTGACAGCGTAGAGGGGAACAGAACCTAAGCAATGGGTCTCAGCCCGTGGACGGCGTGTGGTTTCCGGGTCTGTACTGATGGAGGCGCCCAATGCGCGGGTTATCAGCCTGAACGGGGACTTTTGTTTTCGGATATTTTCGACCCTACGCGCCGGGGATTGCCAGATCTTCAGGCGCGGTCAGAAGGCGCAACCTGTTTTTCGCTGATCTGTTTTCGGATGGCGGTAATCAGCTCCTCCCGGGCGGGGATACGCGAAACAAAAGCGATTTTTCCATCGATGCAGACCGTTGGGATGTTGCGTACCCCGAGGGCGTGCATGAGGTGTACAGATTCCCACTTCTTAATTTTATGTTCCTGCCATTGGACGGCTCCTTCAAAAGCCGGCGCAACCTCAGCTATCGCTTTTACCATATACTGGCAGGGAGCGCAGGATTCAGAATCCAGCGTGAATATATCAATGATTACGCGATCCGGGGCGGCATAACGGCTCAGGTCCGGCGGGGGCGATTCCGTATCTGCCAAAACGGTTTTAACCCGTAACATTTCGCGCTGGTAAGGGTTCTGGAGCAGTTCGGCAATGGCTTCCAGATTTTCCGGTGGCGTCGCGTAGGGCAGGTCGCAACCGGGCGCAAGGATAAATCCTGTTGTGCCGCCGGATTCCATGCACTCCAGCGCGCCGCGCCGCGCGTCATCAGGCGTTCCTAGCAGCAGAACCGAAGTCAGCGGGATATTTCCGCTGAAACTGATGCCCTGGGGCAGGCATATGTCCCGGACGTAAGAAATGGGGATGTTTTCATCAAAAGAAACACAATTGGGGCCGCATTCGCACATGGCCGCGATATTGTGCTGCGCGTGGCCGCAGACAAAAAAAGCGCTCAGCAGCCCCCACTGGCGGATATCCGAAAAAACTGGCCTGATAAACGGCGTAACAAACTCGTGGAACTGCTCGGTTGAGATCTGGCTGGTCATGGGGTCAACCACGGCAATAATGTCACACCCGCTGTTGGCATAGTTTGACGCCATGCCGCGCGTGACGGCGGAACAGAATGACATGACATCTTTTATCCTTTTTGGGTCGTCAAACATGCCTGTAAAAATTTCCGTGCCCATGAGATGCAAGGCCAGCGTGAACGGGCCGCATACCAGACCATACAGGGCAATGTCCGGGTGATTGGCGCGGAGGACACGGGCAGTGCTGAGTACTGCCTGGATGCGGGGCGCGTCCGTGGTCGGAACAGGAATCCTACCCAAAGGCACGCCTTCAGTAAGTGGGTGGGATACCACAGCGGGCGGGTTGTCGTCCGCCCATGCCAGAGAACACCCCATTGCTTCCGCTTCGAGCTGGAGATCAAATCCCACGGGAATGCCGTCGGGGTGATAACGTTCAATGGCGGTTTCCAGCCCTTTGAGCATCAGTTTTTCCGATTTCAGATAATCACAGGCTTTCACGCCAATCAGTGCTGCGGCATGGCAGCCGACATAGGGGACCCATGGGATGGGATCAACCGATTCACATCGCAGGGCAGATAAAACCCGTGATTTGGAGGTATTAGACATCGTTATTCATTTGCTCCAATGTTGAGAGCTTTACTTTTTAAGCAAATTATACAGAGGCGAAGTTTATGGGGCATCCTTCGTGAAAATGCATAACAGAAATAGAAGACAGCGGCATCTACTGGCAAAAGCACGGAACGGGACTTAAGCCATGGTCTATTTTTTATTGAAATTCTTTATTACTTTTTTTAGCTGGCGACAGGAATTTCAGGCAGGACCTTTCCGTTTTGTATACTATAAAAGTAAAGCGGGGTCGTGTTTTATCGCAACAGATTCCAAAATCAGAGGCCGTTTTTTATTTTTTGCGGCCAGGAGACGCGTCATGTTTCGCATACTGGCACTGGACAACCTGAATGAAGAAGGCGTAGCGCTGTTTCGGGAGGCGGGATTTGAAGTGGATGTACGGCCGCCGATGAAACCGGCGGAACTGGCTGCCGTTATCAATGATTACGACGGAATAGTCGTTCGCAGCGCAACCAAAGTAACGGCTGAAGCGCTTGAACCGGCTGTCCGTCTGCGGGTAATCGGGCGCGCGGGGGCCGGCACGGACAACATTGACAAGGAAGCCGCAACCCGCAAGGGTATTGTAGTAATGAACACGCCGGGAGGGAACACGATTTCCACCTGTGAACACACCTTTGCCCTGATGCTGGCGCTGTGCCGCAACATTCCCCAGGCCCACCAGTCCATGGTTGAAGGGCGCTGGGACCGCAAGTCGTTCATGGGCACTGAGCTTGCGGGGAAAACGCTGGGAGTAGTTAGTGTTGGACGCATTGGCGGGGCTGTAGCCAAGCGGGCCCGGGCATTTGAAATGCGGGTTTTGGCTTTTGATCCGCTGCTGAACCCGATTAAGGCTGAAGCGCTCGGGGTGGAACTGGTCACGCTGGACCAGCTGATCGAGCAGTCTGATTTCATCACCATTCACGCGCCCAAGTCTGAAAAAACCATGAATATGTTTACCCTCAAGGAGATGCGGCGGATGAAACCGACCTGCCGTATCATTAACTGTGCCCGGGGCGGCATTGTGAATGAACAGGATCTTGCGGAGGCGCTTCGCGAGGGCGTTATTGCGGGGGCCGCTCTGGATGTATACACGTCGGAGCCTTTTGAGAACAACCCGTTTATCGGCCTGAAGAACATCGTTATGACGCCGCATCTCGCGGCATCCACGGATGAGGCACAGCTCACCGTGGCCATCGATATTGCGAAACAGATGATCGATTACCTGAAGACGGGCGCAATTGTGAACGCGGTTAACGTTCCGAGCCTGGACCAGGAAACCGCCCGCGCTCTGGAGCCGCTGCTCTTCCTGGCGGAGCGACTGGGACGTTTCCAGAGCTCTTACGTGCAGGGGCGTCCGGAATCCCTGGAGATCGAATACGCCGGGGACATGGGCATTACGGATACCTATCCCGTCACGGCCGCTATTCTTTGCGGGTTTTTGGCGCCTATGGTTGAGACGGTGAACATGGTCAGCGCGCCCGTGCAGATTAAGGAAAAGGGTATCGCTGTAAGTGAGAAACGCAATCCGGCGCCTTCCTCATACGCTTTTGAAATCAGCGTTACGGTCAGGACGGACAAGGAGATCTGCAATGTCCGCGGAACGCTGTTCAACGGACGCGACCCACGAATCTGCACGATAAACGGCACGCGGGTAGACGCGGTGCCGGAAGGGGTGATGCTGGTGTGCCGCAATGAGGACAAGCCACTAGTGATCGGCCGCGTGTGTACGCTGATCGGAGAATCTGGCATCAATATAGCCAACCTTATGCTGGGCAGGGACGTGAAGGGCGGTACCGCGCTGACCGTGCTGAACCTGGATCAGAATGTGCCCGCGGACGTGCTGGACAAGATCAGCGGCGCGCCCCATATTCTCGAAGCGCGGCTGGTATCTCTGGACTGAATTTTAGGTTATCGGCAGACAAGAGGGTAATAAAATGGCTGTAGCGTATCAGCATATTCAGGTACCGGAAGGAGATCGCATTACCCTGGGACAGGACGGCCGTCCCCGGGTATCGGATCGTCCCATAATCTGTTTTATTGAAGGCGATGGCACGGGCCCGGACATCTGGCGGGCTGCCAAGTATGTGTTTGACGAAGCGGTAAAACGCGCGTATGGCGGCAGCCGGCAGGTGGCGTGGATGGAAGTCTACGCCGGAGAAAAAGCGGACCGGGTTTGCGGTTCTTATCTGCCCGATGAAACGCTGGAGGCCATCGATGCGTTTTCCATCGCCATCAAGGGACCATTGACCACTCCGGTTGGCGGTGGATTTCGGAGTCTGAACGTGGCGCTTCGCCAGAAGCTTGACCTGTTCGCGTGCGTGCGTCCGGTGCGTTATTTCGAGGGCGTACCCAGCCCGGTTAAACACCCGGAAAAGGTGGACATGGTGATTTTCCGTGAAAACACGGAGGATGTATACAGCGGCTTTGAACTGGAATCCGGGACTGCCGAGGCAGAAAAACTGATCGCGTACTGCCGGGAAAATTTTGGGTGGAACATTCGGTCCGGATCGGGAATCGGAATTAAGCCGATCAGCCCTTACGGGACCCGCCGACTGGTGCGGGCGGCGATCCGGTATGCCCTGGAACACAATCGCCGCAGCGTGACGATTGTGCATAAGGGCAATATCATGAAGTACACGGAGGGCGCGTTCCGGAAATGGGCGTACGAGCTCGTGCGTGAAGAATTTTCGGATGTGGCGGTATCCTGGGAAGATTGCGGCGGCAACCCGGGCGGGAAGCTCCTGGTAAAGGACACCATTGCGGATATCTTCCTCCAGCAGGTGCTTACCCGTCCGGATGAATTCGATGTTATCGCGACCATGAACCTGAACGGCGACTACGCGAGCGACGCGCTGGCCGCGCAGGTGGGGGGAATCGGCATTGCCCCCGGGGCGAATATCAATTACGAGACGGGGAAAGCGGTTTTTGAAGCCACTCACGGCACGGCGCCCAAATATGCCAACCTTGACAAGGTCAATCCTTCCAGCGTGATCCTTTCGGGCGTGATGATGTTCGAGTACCTTGGCTGGCAGGAAGTGGCGGATATGATTGTCAGTGGTCTGGTGAAGACATTTGCCCAGAAACGGGTAACCTACGATTTCGCGCGTCTCATGACCGGCGCGACGGAACTGAAATGCAGTGAATTCGGGCGGGCCGTGGTGGAGAATTTTACCATTTAATAGGCTGAGGCGTGTCGGAACCTGTATGGCGGTTGATTTTGCCGCAGTGCTGAAGAAACATTAAAAAAAAGTACCTCCCGGCAGGGTTTGCCAGGAGGTACTTTTTTTTAATTAAAGTCAGGCCAGCGTCTTGGCGGCTTCACCGGCAACGCGGACTTTGAAGTTCAGCGCCAGGCAGGTTGCCACCAGTTCGGGCAGGATGTTTCCGTAGCCGATCACGATGTGATTGGACATGTGGGTGGCCATCAGTTCGTCCCGGCCGTAACCGGGGATGTGGACGTTGGCGATGGGCCATTCCGGCGTGGTTCTGCGGAGCCGGTCCTGGAGTTCATCCGCGGGGAGATCCAGCACTTCGCCCGTGCCGCAGTCGATGCCGATTTCGCCATAGGCTTCCCAGCACCGTGCCCAGGTGATGGTGCCGGGTTTGGATACGCCGGAACAGGTGCCGCCGCCCAGGGGGAAATACAATGCCGGCTGGCGGTAAACATGGGCTTTCTTCCATCCGCCGAAATGGGCTGGAGGGGCACCGCCCGAGATGAGAAATACCCAGACGAATTTTCCATCGTATTCCCGTCCCCACCGCACATCATGCAGGGTGGTTTCCGACGGCATTTTTTTGGCCTGGTAGATGCGGTGCATGAGCAGTTGCGGTACGCCGGCGCCCATGTCTCCCTCATTGAAATGGGGGATGGGTTTTCCGTTGTGAATAATTCCGGACTGGCCGCGCACGGGCGGACGGTCAGCATTGTTAAGCATTCCTTCCACCAGGTCGGACGCGGGCACGCAACGCACCAGCCCCAGCTGATATGGAATTCCGACCGCGCTGAGTCCATAGCGTTCGACGAAGCGGCAGGCGGCCACATACATTTTCATCTGGGAGAGCACCTGGTCGTAGGTCAGCTCCGTGAACTTATTGGTTCCCCAGTGGAAATTGCAGCCCTTGCGGATCAGCCAGTCCAGGCATTTCTGCGCTTCCCGGTCATCCACAAGGTTCATTTCTGCCACGAGGTCGCTCTGGTTGAGGTATTCGATCGGCATGCCGCGGCTGCCCAGTTTGGCGGGGTCCATAACGGCATTCAGCATACCCATGCAGCCGGGATCGAACTGCCCCATAATGCAGCGTTCGGTCAAGATGGATTTGGCCATCTCCTCCCCGAAGCGCGCGGCATCCGGGCCCAATTTGACTTTTGCGCCGTCAGTCAGATGCCGCGTACTGTGCTTCACCTGACCGGTCTCGATCCACTCCGCCAGTTTTTTCATGAATGTTGGATCGTCTGAGAACGATTCGCTCCAGAGCCTGGAGTGGCGGACATTGAGCCGATCCAGCGAAGCGGAGTGGTTGAGCAGGGCTACCAGTCCCGGCCAGGTGCCATCAAAGTTTGCCAGCAGCAGTACGGGACCGCGGTGGGTCTGCAGGGGACCGCATACATGGTGCGCGTACGCCCAGATATTCAGCACGACGATCACCGGAGCTTCGGGGTCGATTTTCGAGAAAACCGCCGTACCTTCACACTGTCGTGTGATGAACCCATGTTTTTTTACAGGGTCATAATCGGGTAAGACAATCGAATTCCATCCCAGTTTCTTCAGGGCTTTCTGTGTTTCCTGCAGGGTTTTCTGCTGCAGAGGCCATCCCGCGACGCAGGCAGGATCGCGATAATCCCCGTTGGATACCAGGTATACCGTTTTTGCTTTAGCCATAATGTGCTCCTTTCCAAACAGCCGGTTTATCACTGCGCAATGGGTATTCTAAGCGTACCAGGACAGGAATACAAAACAAGCATGGTTTTGGCTGTAAACTGAAATGCGGTGCGGATAATTGAATAAAGCTTCAGGCGGATCCGTTAACCTGAGGGAGGAAAGATTTTATCAACATGAAACGCAGGATTTTGTAGAATATTTTGTGGTGATCATCAGATAATAGAAACAAGATATTGTGTAAAGGGTACGCGTTGTTACGCCGGAACCTTATAATTGCAACCCCCGGGATAAACAGAATCCTGGGACCGGTAGCTTTTTTTCTGATGGCATTGACGATTTCCCTGTACGCCAGGGGCGATGTTGCCTATCGGACAGAGCTTACCGGTGATTTATCGGGCAAAATGGCGCGGCAGATCAGGTCGTTGTCCGAGCTGTACCGGCTGGAACGCCGCGTGCCCGCGTCGATGTTTCAGCTGGAGCAACGGGCAGACCGTGACGTGGCCAATCTGACGGACTACCTGAAAAATGAGGGGTACTATGACGCGTCGGTCCAATATGAAATTATCCCGGAGGAAGGCAGCACATCTGTTCGGGTACAGTTGCGCGTTCAGCCCGGAGCGCGTTACACAGTCGAGTCCATACTGATAGACAGCGGGGGCGTCTTGGCGGACAGCCTGCCATCCATTCCAGCGCGGCTGGGGCGCCGGCTTAAATCGGGAGACCCCGCTACGTCCGAAGTGATTCTTGAGGGGGAAAAGTATTGGCTGAGGCGTTTTAAAGAGGGTGGATATGCGTGGGTGAAGGTGTTGGAACGACGGGTGACGGTACAGTCCGAAACCCATACCGCGCAGGTCATATACCGCATAGATCCTGGACCGCGCTGCACTTTTGGGACCGTGAGGATGGAAGGAGTTTCGGAAACCGTTCCCGATATAGTGGTGCGCCGGGAGCTGCCGTGGAAGGATGGAGACCCCTTCCGCGAGTCTCTGCTGGAACAGGGGCGTATGCGCCTGTTGCGACTGGGATTGTTTTCCACGGTACGCGTGGAGCCCGACCCGTCGGGAGAAGGCGACGCCAGCGCGGCAATCCTGGTGTCCGTTACGCCACGTCCGCCGCGGGCGGTGGCTCTTGGCTTGCGGTACCACACGGATATCGGTGTCAGTGGTGAAGCTTCATGGGAACACCGCAATCTTGGAGGAGAGGGGGAAAGACTTGAACTTTCCGCGAAAGCCTCTCCGATCCGCCAGGAAATTTTAGGTTCCTATCGCGTTCTGGGGGTGCCCGGGGATCGACAGCGGCTGCTGTTGCGGGGCCAGGTTACGGCAGAAGAACCGGATGCCTACGATGCGACAGCGGGTGAACTGGGCGTTCGGGTTGAGACCGATTTTTCTGCGGATCTTTCCGGTGGGCTGGGTCCGACGCTTCGGCTGGGCAGGGTAAAACAAAACCTCACAACCAGGGAAACCGTGCTGCTGGGTTTGCCGGGCGGGATTACCCTGGACCGCCGCAATGACCGAATGGACGCGACCCGCGGATTATTTTTGCAGTGGGACCAGGCCCCCTACCTTGGCCTGGATGGGGACCGGTTGCGTTTATGGAAAACAGAGTTTAAAGTGTCTGCTTTCCAGCCGCTTTCCGAAAACGATACCTGGGTTCTGGCGGCGCGTCTCCGTGCCGGCATAATGGTTGGCGAGGATTTCGAAACGGTTCCCGCGGATTTGCGTTTTTACGCCGGTGGCGGGGGATCTGTTCGCGGTTATGAATACCAGACGGCTGGACCTTTGGACCGGGACGAAGACCCTTTGGGCGGACGGTCTCTGCTGGAGACCTCTGTGGAGCTGCGGCGCCGCCTGACGGATAAGATAGGTCTGGTAACTTTTGTGGACAGTGGAACGGTGTACCGTCAGGGCTGGCCGGATTTTTCCGAGCCCTTGCGTGTAGGCGCGGGTATTGGGGTGCGTTACGCGACTCCTATGGGACCATTGCGACTGGATTTGGCCACCCCGATTAACCGGAGGGACGGCGTGGATCCGGCGATTCAGGTGTATTTCGGTTTTGGACAGGCGTTCTGATGATCGGCACCCCTGAAGATACTTCATCCGGACAGCGCGGATCGGAAGGGGATGTTCGCCGAGGTAGCGGGTTCCGCAGGGGCAGGTTCCCACGACGTCTTGCGGGAATTGTTGCGTTTGTTGCCGTTAGTCTATTTGCAACCGTCTGGTTTTCCAGCGGTTACCTACTGGAATGGCTGGCGGGCCGCATTCTGCCCGATACGCTGAATGTGTCAGGGGTATCCATATCATGGCGGGGAGAGCTGTTGGTTGGAAAGGTCCAGGCCTCGGATGCCGGCGGGATATGGCTGGAACTGGATGGGCTGAAAATAACACCGCATTGGTTGCGTACTTTGACCGGTCATCCGGCGGTGGCCAGTTTGGAAATATCCAGTGTGACGGTTCACCGGCGGCCGCGTCCCAGGATGCCCTTACGGATTCCGGTTATTCCCGGATGGCAGCGGATTCCCCCCTGTGACCACTGGGAAATAAGAAAGCTGGAATTAGCCCAACCTGTCGCCGGATATTCGGCCGTTTATCAGCTGAATGGAAAGATTGAGCAGGGTGAAAATGGCTTACCCCTGCTGACGGCGCGCCTGACAGATACCTCCCGGCAGCAGATTACTGTAACGATTGGCGACTCGTTGAATGAACCCGATAAAAGCGTTTTACTGCAGGTTACCTGCGAGGGTACGGATACACAACTGTTACCCGGATGGTTGGGCACGGACCAGCCGGTGGAGGTTCACGTCAGCGGTTCCGGGAGTCGGGACAAGTGGGCAGCGGAAATATCCGTCAGCGCAGAGGCTCAGCAGAACCTTGCCCGCTTCCGCATCGAGGTGTCGGGGTATGAAACGGTGCGGTATATCCTGCAGGGTGAAATATCCGGCGCTCCAGCTAGAGTGCCCTACCGATTCATTCAGACGGCGGGTGGACCGACTGTCGTTTCAGTTGAAACTGAAGTGGACAGCAAAGGCGGGTTCAGGGTCCACTCACTTGAATTAAACGCCCCGCTCTGCTCGGTCAAAGCCAGCGGTTCCTTTCACCTTTTGGACCATTCGCTCGAGATGGACTGCACAGCGTCGACCGCGGATATCGGCCTGCTGCTGGATGGACTGTCGGCCGGCGAAAAGACGCAACAGGTACCATTGCCGCATGATGCGGTTCCCGCCACATTCAGCGGACGCGCGTTCTGGCGGAAAGATGTATTCAGCCTGCAGGGCGAAGGCGCCGCGAGCGACCGGAAGATTCTGTCTCTTCTCCTGGACCGGAAGGGGGATGGGACCATATATGGATCGGGACGCATTGATCTGGATGCGGTGCCGCTTCCGGAACAGTGGCGCGCCATAGCCGGTTCGGGATCTGTCGCGTTCACTGCGGAGGGGAAAGCGGGAGATTCAGGCTGGCAGGTCAGCCAGGTATCCCTGGAGTCCTCCGATTGGCAGATCAGGGGGACAGCCACAGGAAGCGGGATAAATCTTCTGGAAGATCCGCTGAGTGGATCGTTTTCATTTACGGCAGCCGGGAAAGAATATGCCTGGGGCACCCTGGGCCAGACTCGGGGAAGCGTAAGTTTAGAGGGAATATTCAAAAATGCTTTGTCTTTTAACGTGGAAGCGGACTGTACGGACGGAACGGTCTACGGTATGCGCCTGGATGGGGTTCGTCTGAGTGCGGCGGGGGATATCAAGCCGCATTCCGGGACCTCATGGACTGACTGGCTCGACAACCTGCAGATTAACCTAAGCGGAACGTCCCTGGTCCGGGAAGCGCATGCACTGGCTGATCCGTCCATGCAGTTTTCTGCGCATTGGGAGGAAAACGGGCGCCTGATGCTTAAGGGGGTGTGCTCGGCAGCAGCATCCCGAATTGAAGCTGCCGGAACACTGCGTTTCCAGTCGGGTGAAGTAGATCTTTCCGGACAGGTCCGAGTGGATTTTAAAGATATATTGAATTTCTCCGGGACGGACCAGATTTCCGCAGTGGATGGCTTGATTGAGGGGGCTTTTCATGTGGCGCGGGCAGATTGGAATACCGCGCCGGAAGTGCGGTTTTCGGCGGAGGCAACTGGCATTACCGCAACTGAGGATGTGAAGCCGCTGGATCGTCTGCTCACCGCGATTGTTCGACGCATTGCGGGAAAGGGAGAGGTTAAAGTGGAGCAGGACCAGTTGTCCTGCATCGTTCACCTGGAGG
>JAKOTZ010000132.1 GCA_029776995.1 Candidatus Hydrogenedentota bacterium | reverse complement strand
GTTCGAGGCGGATCTGGAGACTATCGTAAACGAGTACGGCAACATCGGCCGGCTGGAGGCGCAGGTTACCAAGACGGATCTGGTGTATACCCCTAACGGCAAGGGAATAAATGTAACGATCTACGTGGAGGAAGGTCCGGAATATTCCATGGAGAGCCTGGAGGTGGCGGGGAACAAAGTGTACGACACCGATGAGCTGATGGACCGGGTTAAGGTGAAGCCCGGCAATGTGCATAACAAAGGCCAGGTGGAAAAAGACGTAAGCAACCTGCAGAAAACGTACCAGGACAGCGGTTATGTGGATGCCAATGTTACGCCGCAGGTGGTGTTGGACCGCGATCGTAAGGTCACCCGCGTGACCTACCGCGTGGAGGAAGGGGACCTGAAATACCTCCATGAAATCCTCGTTACCGGAAACTCCGTAACCAAAGATGAAATTATCCGCCGGCAGATGCTGGTCATACCGGGTGACCGGTATGACGGCGAAGCGGTGGAAAAAAGCCGTCAGCGCATTCAGAATACCCAGTTCTTTGATACCGTGCGGATTACCCTGGAAGATCCCTCGGCCGGATCGGTCAGCAAAGACCTGTTTACCGACCTGAACGTGGATGTGGAAGAAGGCAAGACAGGGACCTTCAATTTCGGTGGCGGATACAGCACGGAAGACGGCGTGGGCGTGTATACGGAGCTGCGTCTGAACAATTTCGATATCGGGAATTGGCCGAAGTTTTCAGGGGGCGGCCAGCAGTTGCGCCTGCGCGTGAACACGGCCACCCGGCGCGACAACTATGCCATCAGCTTTACGGAACCGCAGTTTCTGGGATATCCGCTCGCTTTCGGGTTTGACGCGTACCGGGAAACCTATGAAGTTCGGGGAGGCGCGGATTACACGGAAGACGCTACGGGCGGGCAGCTTCGCCTGGGCAAAAATCTCTCTCCGTATGTGTTCACCCAGCTGGGATTCCGCGGCCAACAGACGGATATCAGCGACCTGCCCACGTTCATAAACCGTGAGATCAAGCGCCAGGAAGGGGAATCCACAACCCTCAGCACCACCTGGCGCATTGAACGCAATACGCTGGACAGCCGCATCGACGCCACGTCCGGTTCCGTGCACGCGCTGACTGTGGAACTTGCCGGTTTCGGCGGCGACCACAATTTCATCAAGGCTGAACATGACAGCACATGGTTCAAATCCCTGGGTGAGAAGAAGAAGTGGGTACTTTCCCTGCGGGTGCGGGAAGGCGTGATGACAGAATACGGCGATTCGGACTATGTGCCGCTCCAGGACCGTTTCTACGCCGGCGGCTCCAACACCGTTCGCGGGTATCGTAACCGTGATATCGGGCCGAAAGTGCGGGAATACTGGTTCTGGGGCGATACCTTCGCGGTGGGCGGAAACGCCCGACTGCTGGGGACCGTGGAAGCCAAATATAAGATCACGGACATCCTTCGGGTTTATACCTTCGTGGATGCCGGCGGGGTCTGGGCGGATACCGGAGAATTCGATTTTGGTGACATGCGCTACAGCGCGGGCGTCGGGCTGGGATTCAACGTGCCTATGCTGGGTCCGATCCGGGTGGACTACGGCTATCCGCTGAATCCGGACGATGACCAGAGCACCAGCGGACGGTTGCATCTGGCCACCGGCTACCGTTTCTGACCGGTCTTTCCGCGGTTACAGTTTTAAGAATATTCCCCGTCGCGGCTTGATAAAGGCGCGGCGGGGTAGTTTTTTACGTGTGTCCGTTTTCCGCGTCGGCTGACAGTCGACAGAAGTGCTTCGGATGCGTTCTTCCTTGCCTATGGGGAGCCATATATTGACCCTGGGTTGTGGTCACCATTCTTTTACGGGTTTTCACGTATTTCTAATTAAAAATACAACCTTGAAAAAAAGTAAAAAATTATATATACTGATGGTGGAGGTGCTGTTTATGCTGAACGAATTGGAGTCTCTGATTCGCAAGCTGGAAAACCGCAGCGACAACTGGGTGGTCCGGCGGGATGCCGCCGAGGCGCTGGGCAAAGTGGCCCATGCCGCTTTGGCTGCGCTGGTGGCGCACCGTTCCGATGCGGATATGGACGTGCAGTTGCAGGTGGAACGTTCCCTGGAGGGGTTAAGGGCTATAGCACTGCCGCCCACGGTGGGGACCCGTGAATTTACCCTGCGTGAGCTGGCCTATGCCTGTGAAAAACGCCCCGTCCGTATTGTGGAACCCTGGGAAAACGGTTTTGCCGTTACGGTCAAGTTAAATGATGAACGGTCGCAGCGGGTAATCGTGACCAGTTATGACACCCGGGAGAGCCGCCTGGTGCGTATCTACACGCCGTGCGGTTCCGCAAAACCGGACCTGTACGAGTGGGCGCTGAAGGCCAATGGACGCCTTGCGATGGGGTGTTTTGCTTTGGTGCGTACCCGTTCCGGGGACCGGCAGCTGGTATTGCTGCATACCCTTCCCCGAAAAGACGCCACGCCTCAGCTGGTTAAAGCGGCCGTGAAGCAGATTGCCCTTTTGGGCGATGAGATGGAAAAGCGCATTGAGGGGGGTGAAGATAAGCTCTGATCACCCGGAGGATCGCCCTGGTTTTTGATGGGGCCGCCGGCGGCGGGGGGAAAGGTCCTCCAGGTTGTATTCCCGTATCTTTCGCCACAGGGTATTCCGTCCGATGCCCAACACCCGCGCCGCGCGGGTTTTGTTGCCGCCGGCGTTTCGGATGGCGGTCAGGATGGCTGTTTTCTCCAGTTCCCGCAGGGAAGCGTCACCGGATCGGTCCGGAGGAGAAATAGAGGGGCCGATGATTTTACTGTGCGGAGCTTTTCCCGCGGCTTGAGGGACTTCAGCCGCCGCGCGGCTGACCATGAGGTCCAGTTCTCCGGGCTGCAGCGGAAGCAGCACGTAACCGAATGCGCCCTGCCTCATGAGGGCAACTGCTTCCGCGACGTCAGCGATTCCTGCAAACATGAGCAGCGGGCGGTGACGCTGCATCAGGTCGCGCGCCCGGCGGGGAGACTGGGCCAGCAGTACTTCACCGTCTCTGTCCACAACCCGGTGCCCGCCGTGTTCCAGCAGTGCCCGCGCGGTTTCCCGCAGCGCGTGATCATCTATGTACAGTTCGACCCTTGCCATGGATGTTTTCCCGGTCAGCAGAAAATGTCTTCTTTCCCCGTGCCGTGCACGAGCACCACGTCCGGATCCGGCGGCATCAGCGAGGACAGGTGTTCGGCCCACTCCCTGTAATGTTCCGAATCAGGCAGTTCAAATCCCAGCATGACGAGGGATGCGTCAGCGGATTCCCTGAAAATGATATCGGAGAGCCCGTTATCGGGCGCCGTGAGGACTACCGGTTCCACGTTCATTCGGGACCTTCGGATCAGCTCATTCAGCTCCGCGTATGCTTCCGGCTGGTCATCCGGATCGCGTATTACCCGCAGGATACGTATCCGGGACCGTTTCCACTCCCAATTCCAGGTCAGCAGATGGGCCAGCAGCATCATCAGCGCGCCGTTTTTTAGCCCCCGCCACCAGATATCAATACGTTTTGGCGTGTTAGGCTGGGTCGTGACGCGGCCGGGACGCAGCAGCAGCAGCCCCATGTCCAGGCTGCGCGCAAAGCGCAGGACTTCTGAAGACAGAGACCCCATTCCTGGCTGCCGGGTGGACCAGCCAAATATCGCCAGATTGGGCGCCGCGGGAGTGGATGCCAGCGTCTGCATGACGGACTGGATACCGGAGGTCAGGTCCGGCGCGGTGAGTACGATCGGGAATGCCTGTATGCCCCGACGGGCGCAAAACTGGCGAAGCTGAGCATGAGCCTCGTTGCGGCGGTTCAGCCGCTTTTCCGGATCTCCCTCAAGCACGCGCACCAGGTAAACCAGGCCGGCCCCGGCTTCAAACCAGCAGCCATAAGAGACCAGATGCAGGCGGGACTCGGGATATCCCGAAAACACCAGGCATACCGGCCGCCAGTTGCGCGGGGTGTCCTGTCCTTCAGCCAGAGCAATCAGGTTCGCCCGCAGATTGCGGTAATACAGTCCCCGCCGCGCGTCGCCGTATACGGTTTCCAGGCCACGCCCCCTCAGATACCAGTACAGCAATCCCAGGACGATGACAGTGCCAATGAGTCCCCAGGGATGAATAAAAAGCCCTGCGCCGGCGCACAGAGCACAGCCGGTTATGGCGGTGCCCCAGTGAAACAGCCTGAACTGGGGCCGGAAAGAAGGGTTCCGGCCGAAAGATTCCACAAAGGCGGCAAAATTAAGCAGGAAATACGTGGCCAGAAAGAAAAGGGAAAGGACACCGGCCAGCTGGTTGAGGGACTGCCCTACCCGGGCTGTGGAGGCCCAGAGGAGAATGGACATCATAATGGCGCCGGTCAGCAGCGTGGCGCGGCGCGGTTCATCGTGGGCTCCTCCCCGCGAAAAGATTCGTATCGCCGGAAGCAGTTCATCCCGCGCGACCGCCTGGAGTACCCGGGGCGCGGCCAGGTGTGAGCCCAGCGCGCTGGACAGGCTGGCAGCGATAATTCCCGCGCTGACCGTCCAGCGCAAACCGGACGGCAACACCGTTTTAATGCAGCTGTACGGTTGCTCGATAAGGATATCCCTGGGAAAAGCGCCGCCGAACAGCACGACCGTAAGCAGGTAAATCAGGGCGGCTGTAGCTATGCTGAACAGCATGCCCCGGGGAAGAGAACGCTTCGGATCGGCCAGGTCACCGGACATGTTCAATCCCACCAGAAATCCCGTCATGGCGGGAAACGTAATCGAGAACAGCGTCCAGATCGGTATGGAGCCGGAAGTATCCCGCCGGGGCAGCAGGTTGGATATAAAAGTTTCCCGCGAGAACCTGAACAGCGCGCCGCTCAAAAAAAGCGCAACTGAAAGGCTGAGCATCGTGAAAATAATGTACTGGCTCCGGACGGACCAGCGGGCCCCCGCCCAGGTTATGGCAAACACGGCAATGCCGGTACCGAGGGTGATTTCGGCGAACCAGGGCATCAGGTCAGGAAAGTCGAGCGCCAACGATTCGGAAAAGCCCAGAATATGGAATGCTGTTGCCGTGGACTGGGCTGTGAACAGGGTGAGGCCGATGGCCCCGCCGAATTCCGGGCCCAGGACCCGCGAGATGACGTAATACGCCCCCCCGCCCCGCATTTCAAGATTGGTGACCACCGCGCTGGTGGAGAAAATGGTCAGGAGCACGATCAGCAGCGCGGCTCCCAGCAGGGCAGTCATCAGGGCGATTCCGGCCACGCCGGTTACGTAGTTCATGCGCAGAAACAGTACGATGCCCAGGATGGTCAGCACGCAGGGGATATAGACTTCGGAAAAAGTCCCGAAGCCATGGCCCCGATTGGGCGGATTACTGCTTGCGCGCAATAGCCCTGCCTCCATTCAGCATGTTTACGCCGCAGGTTTCATGGTACCATGAAACAGGAACATGTCGGGAACGCGTCCGGATTGCCAGGACGCACCCGTTCCGAAAGGTGTTGTTATGCTCATAGACTGGGTGAATATTGACGCCATCTTCCAGTTCATCGTGGCGCACAAATGGTGGCTGGCCGCGCTGGTCCCCTTTATGATCGCTGTAGCGGTGCTTAAGGCCCGAGGCTGAGCAATAAATCCACTTGGCGTCATTTTACATTTGCTTTGTTTTGTTACAGGTTATATTCCTATAGGATTGTTGAGGATTTCGCGCCGCGCGTGTACTAAGGGGTGGAATTGCGGTTTACGGTTTGGTATAATGGTACGGTTCTACAGCGTGCCCATAGCTCAGTTGGATAGAGCGCTTGCCTCCGGAGCAAGAGGCCGCAGGTTCAAGTCCTGCTGGGCACGCCATTTTTTTTTGTTATCGGTCGACCGTGAAACGGAATATCCGTTTTTCCTGTCTATATTTTGTTATATGCCGGTGTCCTGTTCGGCTTAATTTGCATATGCTTAATTTTTCATACCCGACCGAGGAGTTATTCCATGAAACGACGCGGATTTACCCTGATTGAACTGCTGGTGGTGATTGCCATCATCGGCATTCTGGCGGCGATTCTGCTGCCGGCGCTGGCCCGGGCTCGCGAGTCGGCCCGCCGCTCATCCTGCCAGAACAACCTGAAACAGCTTGGACTGGTGTTTAAAATGTATGCGGGGGAAAGCCGGGGCAGCCTTTATCCGAAAGTGTGCCTGGCGGCTGTTCCGACTGTGGACTGCCTGCAGCTCGGATTTCCCCCCACGGGCAAGACCGGCGTGCTGGCGGCCGGCCCTTTTCTCGGGGTGCTGTATCCGGAATACCTGACGGATCCCGCGATTCTGGTCTGCCCCTCCGACGCGCAGGACCGCGCGGAGGAGCTTATAAATCCGCTCACCGGCGCCACGGATATCGGCCAGCCCTGCCAGCAGCCGGATCGGGGTTTTCAGGCCGCGGACCTGAGTTACCTGTATCTGGGGTGGCTCTTTGAAAAAATTGATCCCGAAGATCCTCAAAGCAACCTGACCATTGTGAATGCCCTGGTTCCGGGTATGAACCTGACGGGTACCGCTCCGGCGCAGGTTGTGGAAGCCGTGCTCAAAATGGCGCTTCCTTTCCTGAGTTCCCGGGACGATCGGCTGGCCGATGTGGACCTGACGATAACCAACCCGGTTACTTACAGCGGAGGCGAGCCGCTGGGGAACGGTTCGGGAGATACCGTGTTCCGTTTGCGTGAAGGCATTGAACGGTTCCTGGTTACGGACATCAACAACCCGGCCGCTTCAGCCCGTGCACAAAGTGAAATCTGGATCGTGGGCGATATGATCGGCATTTCTCCGGAGTACTTCAACCATGTTCCGGGCGGATCCAACGTGCTGTATCTGGATGGGCACGTGGCCTTCAGCCGTTACATTGAGAACGGCCCCGGTCCGGTAAACCGCCAGGTGGGCAACTGCGTGATGGCCCTGCAGGGCGTGAAAAACAACGTCATGCAACAGTGATACCCGAGATTCAATTTCCTGCGGGCAACCCGTCACAACTGTTCTGTCTCAATTCTGTTGTGGTATTCAGTCAAAAAACCCCAATACCTGTAACATTTAAAAAAACTGAAAAATTTCTTGAAATCACCTAATCCGGTTGTTATAATTCCAGTGTCCAAGTCGATGGACGTCCCGAAGACATTCATTGAGGCGGACCTGTGCTTGTTTCTATTTCAGTGAAAATGGGCCGAAGCCCAAAAACCTCAACAGAAGGAGTCAAACGTATGCGGAAGAAAGGATTTACCCTCATCGAGCTGTTGGTGGTGATTGCCATCATCGGCATCCTGGCGGCGATTCTGCTGCCGGCCCTGGCGCGCGCCCGCGAAGCGGCCCGCCGTTCCTCCTGCCAGAATAATCTGAAACAGATCGGCCTGATGTTCAAGATGTACGCGAACGAATCCAAAGGCCAGACCTATCCGACGCTTCACCACCGGGAACCGGATACCAGCGTTCCCGGCGAACCCTGCACGCTGCTGGACGGCCTAGACTTCATGTTC
>JAKOTZ010000131.1 GCA_029776995.1 Candidatus Hydrogenedentota bacterium | reverse complement strand
TCATCACCGAATATGACGAACCGAGCGGCGCTTTGCTCGCCCGTAACGTTTACCAGAAAACCTTCCGGAACCAGTACGGTTTTTTAGGGATCTGGACCGGCGGCCCGGAACTCGACCGCAGCTGGACCGGGGACCGCGCCGAGTTTATCGGCCGGAACCAGAGCCTCTCCTTCCCGGCCGCTTTACGGCGGAAGCGGCTGTCAAATACGGCCGGCGCGAGGTATAACCCCTGCGGGGCGATGCAGGTCAAGTTGTATCTCCCGCCCCGCGGGGAACGGACGATCAACATTCTGGTTGGCGCCGCCGGTTCGAAAGAGCAGGTCAGGGAGTTGATGAAAAGGTACGGGCGGAGCGCCGGTGTCGAAGCAGCGTACCGGCGGGTTCGAAATTACTGGTCCGATTTACTGGGCAAGGTGCGCGTCGCCACCCCGGACCGTGCTTTCGACCTGCTCCTCAACAACTGGCTGCTCTACCAGACCGTCAGTTGCCGGTTGTGGGCGCGCAGTGGCTTTTACCAGTCGGGCGGGGCCTACGGCTACCGGGATCAACTGCAGGATGCCCTGGCGTTGCTCCACGCCCGCCCCGGCTTTACCCGCAACCAGATTCTTCTCCATGCCGCCCACCAATACGTGGAAGGGGATGTCCAGCATTGGTGGCATGAGGAGACCGGTTACGGGATCCGCACCCGCTTCTCCGATGACCTCTTATGGCTGCCTTACGCCGTCTACCGGTACGTCAAGCATACCGGGGACCAGCGAATCTGGCACCACCGGATTCCGTTCCTGGAGAGTCCCCCCCTCCAAGCGGACGAACTGGAACGGTACGAACAGGCCGCCGTCTCCGCGGAAACGGGGACCCTCTATGAGCACTGCGTCCGGGCGATTGAACACGCCCTCCGCTTCGGCCGGCATGGTCTCCCCCTGATCGGGACGGGCGACTGGAACGACGGGATGAATGCAATCGGCGCCGGCGGCGCCGGGGAAAGCGTCTGGTTGGGATGGTTTCTCTACCATGTGTTGCACGAATTCATTCCTTTTGCCTATGAACTGAACGATTCCGCCCGTGCCGAACGTTATGAGGCGGTTGCCCGGAAACTGGTGGCCGCCCTTAATGAACACGGCTGGGACGGGCAATGGTACCGCCGGGCTTACAATGACCGGGGCGAACCGGTCGGCTCCATTACCAATGCCGAATGCCAGATCGACTGCATTGCCCAGGCCTGGGGCGTGATCTCGCGGGCGGCCGAACCCGAGAAAGCTTTCCAGGCGATGAACTCCCTCGATCATAAACTGGTCCGGCGGGAAGACGGGGCGCTCATCTGTCTCCTGACGCCGCCCTTTAACCGGAGCGAACCCAGTCCCGGTTACATCCAGGCTT
>JAKOTZ010000102.1 GCA_029776995.1 Candidatus Hydrogenedentota bacterium | reverse complement strand
CCGCATCAGGGTAACCCGGGCTTTGATGATGTAGCTGATGTTGCCGATGCCCTTGAAATGTTCGTAAAAGCGCATTCCGTGGTAGCTGTCATTCGGCTCCGTCAATTCGGGGAATTTGCCGTTATTCCAGTCAAACCGGCCGCTGTCCACAATGACACCGCCGATGGATGTGCCATGGCCGCCGATAATTTTGGTGGCCGAATAAACGACAATATCGGCGCCGTGTTCAATCGGTCGGAACAGCGCGGGGGAAGTGACCGTGTTGTCGACCATCAGCGGAATGCCGTTTTCATGGGCAATTTTTGCGATGGCCTCGAAATCCGCCACGTCATTGGCCGGGTTTCCTATACTTTCCACGTAGAGGAAACGGGTATTTTCATCAATGGCCGCGCGGAAATTTTCAGGGTTGGAGCTGTCAACAAACCGCGCTTCAATTCCGAGATCCTTGAATGTGTGGGCGAACAGGTTATAAGTTCCGCCGTAGAGGGTTTGAGAAGATACAAAATTTTGCCCGGATTTACAGATATTCAGGACAGCCAGCGTGATGGCGGCCGATCCGGAAGACGTAGCCAGGGCACCCACCCCGCCATCCAGGGCGGCCATGCGCTTTTCAAAGACATCCGTGGTGGGATTCATCAGCCGCGTGTAAATGTTTCCGAATTCATTCAGAGCGAAAAGCCGCGCGGCATGTTCATGATCCTTGAACACGTAGGAAGTCGTCTGGTAAATCGGAACGGCCCGGGCGCCGGTCACCGGATCCGGTTTCTGCCCGGCGTGCACAGCTAAAGTTCCCAGTCCCAGTTTTCTGGAAGTATCGGCCATCGTGTATTCCTTATAAACTTCGTGATGAAATCAATATAACTTCGTGATGGAATCAGTCTTGGAACAGGGGCGTGGAAAGATACCGTTCGCCGGAGTCAGGCAGCACCACTACGATATTTTTCCCCGCGAATTCGTCCATGTGTGCCAGCCGGAGCGCCACCGTTGCGGCTGCCCCGCAGCTGATTCCGCAGATAATCCCTTCTTCGCGGGTCAGACGGCGCGCCATTTCAAAGGCCTCATCGTCCGTGACCGTTTCTACCCGGTCGATCAGGGACATGTCCAGCACGTCGGGCTTAAATCCGGCGCCAATGCCCTGGATTTTGTGTTTGCCCGGCTGGCCGCCCGAGAGCACCGGCGACGCCGCGGGTTCCACAGCCACGGAGACAATCTGCTTTTTCTTTTCCTGTTTAATATAGCGGGAAACCCCCGTGATGGTGCCGCCGGTGCCGACGCCGGCAACAAATACATCAATCTGGCCGTCGGTATCCTCCCAGATTTCCGGCCCCGTAGTTTTGAAGTGGATTTCCGGATTGGCCGGATTTTTGAACTGCTGAGGCAGAAAATAATCGGGATTTTCCGCGGCGATGCGTTCGGCCTCATCCACGGCGCCGCGCATTCCAAGCGCCCCCGGCGTCAGAATCAGCTGCGCGCCAAAAGCCTTCAGCATGGCCCGGCGTTCCAGGCTCATGGTTTCGGGCATCGTCAGGATCAACTTATATCCCCGGGCGGCGGCCACGAATGCCAGCGCAATACCCGTATTTCCGGAGGTGGGTTCTATAATGGTTCCGCCCGGTTTCAGTACCCCGCGTTTTTCCGCATCCCAGATCATGTTGGCCCCGATGCGGCATTTAACGGAATAAGCGGGGTTTCTGCCTTCAATTTTTGCCAGAATCATGGCCGCTTTCATGTTCTGGGTAATTTTGTTCAGGCGGACGAGAGGGGTTCTTCCAATGGAAAAACTGTTGTCTTCGAAGTACCGCATAACCGAGCCTCCGTTTTGTATCGTGTTACTGAGGTAACATTCAGAACACGTTTTTAATTCCAAATAAAACCGATCAATTATATAAACTTTTACTTATAAAATGCGAATAACCCTCGTCGGCGCGGCAATGAATTCCATGGCGTTGATTTCACTGACCGCCGCGGCCAGAGCGGATTCCACCGTATCGTGGGTCATCATGATGACATGGACCGGTTCGCCCGCCTGGGTATCCTTCTGGATACACGAGGCAATACTGACGCCATGGTGCCCCAGGGCGGTACAGACCCGACCCAAAACACCGGGATGATCTTCCGTCGTGAGCCGGAGGTAATACCGGCTCTGCAGCAGCCCGATGTCCCGTACGGGGAGGGCGTGAGCATACCGGAAGGGCGGCGAAGGCCGGCTGAGGTCGATACGGGCAATATCAACCAGGTCGCTGACCACCGCGCTGGCCGTGGGCATACGGCCTGCGCCTTTTCCGTAATACAGGGTGGGACCGGCACAGTCGCTGACCACATAAACAGCGTTTAATTCGTTGCGCACGCTGGCCAGCAGGTGAGATTCGGGGACCAGGGTAGGATGGACCCGGGCTTCTATTTCCCCATCAATCCGCCGAATGATGGCGAGCAGTTTGATGACGTAGCCGATCTCCCGGGCGTACGCGACATCCAGCCGTGAAATGGACGTGATGCCTTCCACATAGATATCGTTCAGCGAAACCGGCGTGGAGTAACACAGGGATGCCACAATGGCGCACTTATGCGCCGTGTCATGCCCCTCAACATCCAGATCGGGCGGCGTTTCCGCGTATCCCAACTTTTGGGCCAGCGCCAGGACATCGCCAAACTCCAGGTTTTCATATGTCATACGGGAGAGGATGTAGTTGCAGGTTCCGTTCAGAATCCCGCATACCATCTGGATGTGATTGGACGCAAGGCTCTCCCGCAGGGTTTTTATGATGGGAATCACGCCTCCGACGGACGCTTCGTACCGCAGTTCGACACCTTTGCTGACCGCTATTTCATTAAGTTCCGGCCCATGTTTGGCCAGGAGCATTTTGTTGGCGGTTACCACGTGTTTTCCGGCATTCATGGCGCTGATGATAAAAGAACGGGCCGGCTCGACACCGCCGATGAGCTCACATACGACCTGCACCTCCGGATCATCAATCAGCGCTTGTGCGTCCCGGCTTATCCGAACGCCGTCGAGATCCAGTTCCGCCAGAGCTTCCTGTCTCAGATCCGAAACATGGACCAGCTTAATATCTACTCCTGCTTTTTCCCGGATGACTCCGGCGTTCTGCCTGAGGATCTGAACGACACCCGCTCCGACGGTGCCGGCTCCAATTACACCTACCTGTAAAGCGCCAGACATGCTTTTCTCTCCCTTTTCAGAATATTTTTTGGCAACAGGTGATAAATGTACAAAAAAACGGATCCGTCAGTCACATACTATCACGGCCAGCGGATCCCCTGCGCGTACCACCTGGTCTTCACGCACCAGCTGTTCTTTCAGGGTGCCGTCCACGGGACAGGGAACCACAAAAGCTGCCTTGTCGGTGGTGACTTCCAGCAGGTCATCCCCCGCGCGCAGGCGGCTGCCGGGTTGAACCAGCCACATGGATACCGTGGCTTCATCGACCGCGTCGTCTTCATTGCCCATGGCGGGAAGGGTTACGGTATAAAGATTATCCGACATGTAAATCCTCCCTGTTTCTCGTTGGTATTTCAGATGCATCCGACGGGTTTGGCACGGCGGCGCTGTCCTGCTGGAACACGGCTCCGGCACGGTAAGAGCTGCGAACGAATGGTCCTGCTACCGCAAACCGGAATCCCATGGATCTGGCCGCCGATTCGTATTTCTTAAATGTATCGGGATGGATAAATTGCCTGACGGAGCCGTGTTTCCCGCTGGGCTGCAGATACTGGCCGATGGCAACGATATCGCATCCCGCATCGCGCAGGTCACGCAGCGTTTCCATGATTTCGGCTTCCTCTTCACCCCATCCCAGCATGAATGCGGATTTGACGAATCCTGAAGCCATCAGTCCGCGCGCGGTGCGCAGTGTCCGCAGCGACTGGTCATACGTGAATCGGCGGTCACGGGCATAGGACGAAACCCGTCGAACAGTTTCTATGTTATGTCCGAAGATGTCGGGTGAAGCGTCCATGACGGTTTTAATGAGTTCCGGATTTCCGTTGAAATCGCTGGTGAGCACTTCCACCGTGGTTTTCGGCGACCATTTCCGGATGGCCCTGATAGTTCGGGCCACCTGTTCCGCGCCGCCGTCGGGCAGATCGTCCCGGGTAACCATGGTGACCACGGCATGGGCCAGCCCGAGCCGATGGACTGCCTCGGCGACACGTTCGGGTTCTGACGCATCCACTGGAAGCGGCGCGCCGGATTTCACGGCACAGAAACGGCAGTGCCGGGTGCAAACATTACCCAGAATCATAAACGTTGCCGTCCGTCGGGACCAGCATTCGCCCAAATTGGGGCAGCGCGCGCTTTGGCACACTGTATGCAGATGCAGCCCTTCCAGCAGTTCACGCACTTCTTCCTGGGCGGCACCGCCAGACCAGGGTCTTACCAGCCATTCAGGAAAACGTCTTGGCACAGATTGTGGGTTTTTGCTCATAGCCGTAATTATATACTAAGAACCGGATTTTATTGACTCGCCGGTCCCGGTAATTTGGATAGGACAATTTTCCGTAATCATCCCAGCCCGATCGAAGCTGCACCATCACCCCCAAAAATCGGTTACCGAACTTCAATTCACTAACTAGAAAATGTTGCACTTAAGAATTTGAATCCGCGCGATTTTGAGCCGGCCAATATGAATTGACGCGCCTGCTTTGGGTCTGTTAAAATAGATGCGTTGTGGGCGATTAGCTCAGTCTGGTTAGAGCGCTACGTTGACATCGTAGAGGTCACTGGTTCGAACCCAGTATCGCCCACCATTTCCCGCCTTGTATACACTTCATTAAATACTCTCAATATGTCCTTCACCTTCCTTTCAATTTGGCAAAAACCAACTCGATAGAGTAGAGTCTATACAGTAAGTTAACAGTTCCGGGCACCCTCTGCGATATTTATCACTGTTGCGGGAATGCCGGCTGGCAATCAACTCGGGAGGTCCTCTCATGGCAAGATTTTTAGTGGTACTGATTGCAATTGCGGGATGTCTGTGTTTCGGAGCAGTGGCGGAAGATGACGACCGGATTATGGGGGTATATGAAGGCGGTTTCAGCAACACTGCGGACGGCATGACTTTACGCGCTCAGGTGGTGGGAGAAGGTAAAAACACGTTCCGCGCAGTGCTGTTCATCGGACAGGCGGATAAAGGAGAAGAACGGATACAAATCAAAGGGCGGGGCAAAGACGGCGCGGCATCATTCTCGGATGATACGCAGATCGCGCTTCTTGGCGGTGCATCGCAGATATCCGGAGAAATCCGGGATCAGGCGTTCACCGGTACCATAAAGTTCGGTCGAAAATCCTACCCGTTTTCCCTGCGCCGCATATTTCCGGAACCACCCACGCGGGGAATGGCCCCTCCGGCCGGCGCGGTCGTGCTGTACAGCGGCGGTGACCCGGCAGCCAACTGGGTACGTGTCCCTGAAGCGTGGTGCGCCGAAGAAGATGGTTCCATGGCGGTCTGCGGCAGCAACCTCATGACCCGGCAGCCCCTAGGCAGCGGAACGTACCATGTGGAATTCATGACCCCCTACATGCCGACCGAACGTTATCAGGGCAGAGGCAACAGCGGCGTTTACATCATGGGTCGGTATGAAATTCAGGTGCTGGACAGTTTCGGCACGCCGCCGGCATGGGACCTGTGCGGCGGGATTTACAAGCAGGCAGTACCTCTGGTGGACGCGGTACTGCCGCCCTTGCAGTGGCAGACCTATGACATCACCTTTACGGCGCCACAGTTTGACGCACAGGGAAACAAAACCGCCAACGCGCGGATCACGGTTGTCCATAACGGCAAAACCATCCATGAAAACCTGGAACTGACCGGCCCAACCCCCGGCGGGCTGGGTGAAAACGAAGTCACGGAAGCTCCGCTGATGTTGCAGGACCATGGAAACCGGGTGAAATACCGTAACATCTGGTACGTTCCCGCAAAATGAGTTTTCCTTAGGTCTGCCTAAGAAACATTCGCTTAGGCAACAGGATAGAAATAAAAGAGTTGCCGGACGGTGTCGCGTGATGTACCTCTCCATGATCATACCCGCCTATAACGAGGCGACCCGGATAGGCGGAACGCTGGAACAGTTTACGGCGTACCTTTCCGGGAAAGACTGGTCCTGGGAGATAATCGTGGTGGATGACGGAAGCGACGATGATACGGCAGGCGTGGTAAACGCTTTTATCAGGAAATACGCGTATCCCGTGCGTCTGGCCAGACTGGATCGGAATACCGGAAAAGGCGGAGCGGTGCGGTATGGTATGTTACGCGAAGCTTCCGGCCAATTCCGTTTTTTCAGTGACGCGGACGGCTCAACGCCCATATCCTGTATTGATCGTTTTCTTCCTCTGCTGGAAAACGGCGCTGATATCGTTATCGGATCCAGAGCGCATCCCGAATCGCAGATTGAGGTCCATCAGCAGTTCTACCGGGAATTCATGGGCCGCACGTACAATCTGATGGCCCGAAGCCTGGGGTTGACCCGTTTCCGCGATACCCAGTGCGGTTTCAAAGGATTCACCCGAACTGCAGCGGAACTGTGTTTCTCCCGTCAGCGCCTGGATAATTTCGCCTTTGACTGTGAGGTGCTGTATATCGCTGCCCTGCACGGACTGGACGTTCGCGAGGTGCCGGTGCGATGGATAAACAGCCCTAAATCACGGGTCCGTCCCGTACGGGACTCTGTCCGAATGGCCGCGGGATTACTGCGCATCCGCGCTAATGGATCTCTGGGATACTACAGGTAGGGAAGTAGGGTCCCCCGATTAAGCCGGTTCCCCTACGGATTTGGCAGATACCGATGGGGTATCCGGGGACGCTGGAGCGTGTCGAAGAGACGCTTCCTGAATCTGCCGGTGCAAGTCAGGGCGATAACCCAGTTTGAAGAACACTTCGGCCACCAGGAACAGGGGACCGATAATCATCTGAAACAGATTGTCCACCAGCGCCGGACGCCGGTGTTCGAAAACGCCATGCCCCACCAGCTGAAAAATCCAGCCTCCTACAAAAAACAATACAAATACAACTGCACCGACCAGATACCCCAGAGATGCGACCTGGTGGGCGATATAGAGTGTCGGCAGGATAAAAACCAGCATGCCCAACGCCAAAGGCACCGATAGAAACAGGTAATACAGCATCACTGCGCCGACCAGAAGCATTGCGGCAGTCACCGGAAATCCAGCGGCCTCGACACGCAGCCAGCTTAGCGGAACCAGAATTGAAAAAATAATGGAGGAAATCCCAATGAAATGGGTAGCCTTATTCATTGGATGGCGGTGATAGGCCTCATAAAAGCACATCTGTTCCACTATGGATTTCATAGAATTTTCCTTTTGTTCAATGGACAAAACAACTGTTTATTTGAAGATTATTCCCAGTCGTCTCCGGAATGAAACAGGTAAACGCTGAGTGGGATGGGGGAGGAGAGTTGCAAATATCTGAAAACTCGTGGTAATATATCGGCGTTGCCGGATAGCCAAATTGGTAAGGCGCCTGACTCTGGATCAGGAGATTCTAGGTTCGAGTCCTAGTCCGGCAGCCATGTTTTGTATACATACTGCGTAAGAGCGGTTTTTCGGCGGCCCGTTCATCTAGGGGTTAGGATGCGGGATTCTCAGTCCCGTCACAGGGGTTCGAATCCCCTACGGGCTGCCATTCTTTTTTGAGGAACGTATTTTTTATTGTCCGTAATGGATTGGCGGCCGGGGAGGACCCTGATAGGGTGCAGCGCCTTCAGTATTGACGGTGGGGAGCGGAGACACGGTTGTTTCCGCACTGGTATCAGGGGGCAGGATCATGCTGTAATATCGCGCCATCCAGTAGTCATGCAGCCAGCCGGTCGGTTCCACCATAACCAGGCTGTTTCCGCCTTCGAGAGGCAAT
>JAKOTZ010000090.1 GCA_029776995.1 Candidatus Hydrogenedentota bacterium | reverse complement strand
TGGGCGTCGGTAGGCAGTGCCCAGGTCATCATCTCTTCATAAGAGGCGCAGGGGATATAGGTGCGCCCGACGGGCGGTGTGGCGTCGATGTATTCCGAATAAGTGACGGTTTTCAGCCAGTCCCGGTTTTCTTCGAGAACCGTAAAAAAGCGGTCCAGCCAGCCCTCTTCGTACACGCTGCCGTGGGTACCCGGCCATACGCCGAATTTTTCGTAATCGTCGTGCAGCGTGGCCACGCAGGGACCGTGCTGTTCGGCAACCTGCCGCAGATAACCAATGGTTTCTTCCACCTGGCGGAATGGGATCAGATAACGCAGTTTTTCCAGGATGGGAAAGATCTTCAATGGCGCTCCTTCATCTTCGGTAATGTAATACCCGAACAGCTGGTTCGGTTTGAGTCCGGAACAGACAAAATGGGTGTCGTCGAGGGCGGTATATTCTACGCCCGTCCGGTTGAGGATCCGAGCCATGTGCGGTTCCCAGACCCGTTCGGTCAGCCACATGCCCCGGGGCGCCGCGCCGAACCGCCGTTCACAGTAGCGCTGCATCCGCTGAATCTGGGCGATGGCGTCGCGCTCAGGGATGGCGCACAGCAGGGGTTCGTAATATCCGCCCCCCATAATCTCAACCTGGCCGCTTCCAGCTAGTCGGGCGACCCGGTCCAGAAATTCCGGACAGTTGGCTTCAAACCAGTCGAAAAGCGGTCCTGTGAAATGAAGGACCGTTTTGACCGCGGGATGCCGTTCCAGCACATCAAGAAACGGCCGGTAGCAGTTCTCATACGCCTGGCGGAACACGAAATCGAAATTGCCCACCGGCTGATGGGCATGACAGCCGAAGATCAGGTTGACAGTATTCAATATTGTGGTCCTCCACCGCCGCGCGGGGCGGCTTCGCAGTATTACAGGTGGGGATCTGTTCCCATGATCAGGTTATTCAGCCGGCGGGCGGAATGTATCCCCATCTCTTTGAGCCGCTGATTGAGCGCGGCCACTTCAATGATGATCGCGACGTTCCGCCCCGGCCGCACCGGAACCCGGATGGTTGGCAGTTTTACCCCTAGAATTTCCGTGTAGGCTTCATCAAGCCCCGTGCGATCATAGTGCGCCTTCTCATCCCACATCTCCAACTGCACCAGCAGGCCGATCCGCTTGAAATCCCGGACTCTCCCGACACCGTATATGGACTGGATGTCAATGATGCCCAGCCCGCGGATTTCCATATGGTGCCTGATACGCGGATGGACAGACGCATAAAGATAATCTGCCCGCCGGCGTTTGAGGGTAACCTGGTCGTCGGCCACCAGGCGGTGTCCCCGTTCCACCAGCTCCAGCGCCGCTTCACTCTTTCCGATGCCCGGAGGTCCAATCAGCAGGCACCCCACCCCGTATACGTCAATCGCGGTTCCATGGATGTCGGTTTCCGGGGCAAATTCCTCATTGAGGAACAGGATGATCCGACTGATCACCTCAACGGTGGACAGGGCTGAGCGCATTACGGGTACGCCATTCCGGTTGCACCAGTCCATGAAAATCGGCTGGGGGGTGAGCCGCCGGGATAGCACGAACACGGGAACTTCAAATGAAAAGATCTGAGACAGTCTGGCGGACAATTCGGAGGGGGTCAGCCGTTCCATGAAATGGATTTCGGTGTTGCCTAGAATCTGGACCCGGTCGTTCGCGAAATAATCAAGGTAACCGGTCAGGGCCAGGCCGGGGCGGTTGACGTCGGTTGAGAATATCGGCCGCTCAAGCCCCTGGTACCCCGCGATAATTTCCAGGTCCAGGTCTTTGACCATCCGGTTAAACAACCGGGACACGGGGATAAAAGGCGCGCGACGCTCTATCAGCATGTTAAGGTCCATACCGCGCGATCCTTACCCGTGCGCCGGGGGAGCCGAGCCGGTGGTCAGAATTCCGGTTCGATCAGGCCGTAACTGCCGTCACCCCGGGCATACAGGACGTTAACCTGGGACGTTTCCGCGTTCGTGAACACCAGAAAAGGTTCTTCAACCAGTTCAAACTGCAGAATGGCCTCATCCAGGGTCATCGGTTTCATCGGCAGTTTTTCCCGCTGGATTACCCTGTGCTGTGTCTCCGGCGCCGCGGCTTCCGCGTGCTGGTCGCCGTTCACGGGTTCGGGAACGACGATCGCGTGCTGGTACATCTTCAGTTCGCGGTCCGTCAGCGGCTGGTGCCGATTGATCCGATCTTTATATTTGCGAACCTGCCGCGTCAGCTTTTCCAGCACGGCGTCCACCGACGCGTACATGTCGGAGGACTCTTCCCGGCTGTGGATCCGGACGCCGTTGGCATGCAGGTTGATTTCCGCGATATGCCGGTGCTTTTCTACGGACAGGATCACATCCACGTCAATGACTTTATCAAAATGCGCCCGAATTTTCCTGAGCCCGGACTCAATATAGCTTTTGAGCGCGTCCGTCAGTTCCATGTGCCGTCCGGTAATCGTTACGTTCATCGGTTGTGTGCCTCCATGGCCGGCTAAGATCGTTGTGCTTTAACTGCACATAAATCCTAACATTGTTTTCACACTTTCTTCAACGTTCCGCCGGGGCGGGGAGTATACACGGCAATGGAAGCGGGGAGCAGCCTTACGATCCAGCGTGCAGGACAGCAAATCAGGGCGCGCTGGACCGGTCGGAATCCAGCTTCCGCTGCCGCCACCAGTCCAGGCGCTGCTGCCATGCGGCGCGGCGTTCTGCCGGCGCGTTCCGCAATAGCAGTTCCCACGCGGGACCGTAAAACGGCCAGCGCCTAAGGCAGGCCGCGGCGGAACGTTCCGCTTCTGAAGCATTGCCGCATCCTTCCGAGGCCAGTGCGCGGATCCAGTACAAGCGTCCCGTATTCCATCCGGCAGAAAGCGCGTCTCCGGTTACAGCGACGGCATTTTCCGCCCGGCCCGTTTCATACAGCGCCAGCGCGAAGTTTTCCAGCGCCAGGGACCGAATACCCGGAGCGCCGCGCCGCGCCGCAATGCGGTACTCCGCCAGGGATTGTTCGGGCTGTCCGGCGGTATGCAGATCCAGCGCCCGCCTCAGGTGCAGCCCGGGAATAACCTGTGTTCCAATAACCCATCCCGCACACAGCACCGCCGCCATGCTCAGGGCGATCCGGCCTATCCATCGGTAAGATGCGGGAAATAGTGCATGTGTCTGTTTGGGCGGCGCTGCCGATGGGCCTGTCCCTGAATGCATCAGCAGCAGGGCGGTTCCGGCCAGGCCGAACGCCGGATCCCGCAGCGGGCTGTTGAACAGGCAGAAAATGCCAAGCGCCGCCAGACCGGGCAGGGCCATTGGATCGGGAGGCCAGCGTTTCAGCATCAGCACGGCGCCTGAGGCCAGTGCCAGCGTTCCGACCAGACTGGTTTCGGCCAGCAGCTGAAGGAGTTCGCTGTGCGCCGTATCCGCCAGAAGCGTGTTTCCCTGAAACGGAAAGGCCGAAGTCCACAAAATTTCACCCAGTACGGCGGGAGATTCATAAGCAAAACGGTTCCAGCCAATTCCTGTAAGGGGATGTGCCAGCCAAAGCCGAATTGCGCCTTCCCAAAGCCACCGGCGTACCCACCAGCCCTGGTCGGCTGCGGAAAAACTGTGGGCGATTTTCACCGTCAGGTTTGGCGTGACTGCAGCGGCGACAAGCAGGCCTGCGGCCGCTGAAATCATGACGGTTCCCAGCGCGCGGTTCTTTGCCGCGGAGATCTGGCGCGCGCTTCCCAGCATAGGCTGGTGTGTCCGGATTTGATACAAGGCAACAGCCATTGCCCCGCCCAAAGCCAACAGCGCCGTCCGGGACGCGGAAAGCAGTATCCCCGCATACAGAATCCCCGCGACCAGCAGCCACCCGACCATTTTTTTGCGGGCGTTTCCCTGGCTGTGCCCGTTTACGGCAGCCGCAGTGGCGGCGCCCAGGGCCGCGCCCGCGCATACCGCGAGATACCCACCCAGAAAATTCTGGTTGCCGAACACGGAATATACCGCCTGGTCATAATTGGGAAAGCTGGGAAACCATCGGTTCAGCCAGCCGAAATACTGGCCGAATACCAGCCCGGTAATCATAAGGCCGCCAGCCGTAAGCGCGGCGGGAATATGCCGAGCGCGGTGTCCTGCGCGGCAGTCCGCGGCCAGAAGAATAAACATCAGCACCGGCAGGGCCCGCGGGAGACGGTCGGCCGCCAGGGAAAGCCCGTTGGGGAATGCCGAATTGCCCGCGGTTGCCAGCAGCATCCATCCCGTTGCGCCGCCGGCAATCCATAATGCCTTAGGATGTATGCCGGACCCGTAAGGAACAGCCACGCGAAGCAGCGCCAGCAGGATCAGGAATCCGCACAGGGCCGTCATCCGTGCGTGGGTGAAATCCAGCGCGCGAAAGGACCAGACACAGGGGACCAGCGCAAGCCCTGCCAGGAAAATGGCCTCCATGGCGCCGCGGAGGGCCCGGGAAAACATATTTTCACCTGGCGTCCGGGAGGAATTATTCGCCGTATGCGTATACAACTGCCGGGTTCCCGTGAAAAGGCGTGTCGGTCAGGGTATATTACCTCGACAGGAGATGCGCGCTGAAACCGGAGGTCTGCAATCGTTCCAGGATTTGTTCCGCCCGGCTTCGGCCGCGGGGTACGATCACTTCCCGGGTCTGGAGATTAAAGTTCGGTTCGGCGTCCGGCAGGATTTCGCGGATTGCGCGCGTCACCGATTCCACGCAGTGGGCGCAGGTCATATTGCTGATGTGAAGGGCCAGTGCGTCCTGATGCGGACTGCGGCTATCGGCGGGTTGTGCGTCAGGACGGCGGACGTTTGCCCGGCGGATGAATGCCCGGAGCCCCTTTTGAACGTGTTCCGCGGACATACCGATCAGCAGTAATACCACGAATATCCATTCCCAGCCGCCGGAATGGTTCTCGTGTTGATGAACGTGTCCGCCGGCGGGAACCATCACCGCCGGAACCGCGGCGCTCAGCGCGTCATAGGCCAGTCCGCCCAGCAGGGCGGTGAGGCAAACCGTAAGAAGAAATAACAGCGTGGTCCGTTTTCCCATCATCTTCCACAGCACCGCGAGAGTGGCCGCGTTGGTGGCGGGTCCCGCCACCAGGAAGGCCAGCGCGGCGCCGGGCGACGCCCCCATATGCATAAAACTGATAGCGATGGGAATGCTCGCCGTGGCGCACACGTACAGCGGTATGCCCACCGCGATCATCACCAGCATGGCCAGCGGACCGCCGCCGATCCACGGGGACAATGCATTGGGCGGCACCAGCGCGCTGATCAGCCCCGCAATAAAGATGCCCGTCACCAGGGGTTTCGCAAGATCCGAAGGCAGGGTCACCAAACCGTAGTACAGCCCCTGCCGCAGGCGAACAGGAAAAGGAAGCGCTGAATCGTCCTGCGCGGACGAGACATCACGCGCGCTTTTTCCTTGGATATTCGACTCGCCCGCGCAACAGGAACCGCAACCGGTGTCTGAACCGGTATCCCCTGGGCATGCGTCTCCGGCCGGTGCGGGCTCATCCTGTTCGCCAAACCGCGAGACCAGGATACCGCCGGTAATGCCGCTGATAACGGCCAATATCGGGCGGACCAATGCCATGAGCGGTCCAAGCAGCCCCCATGTCGCGATGATCGAGTCCACACCGGTCTGCGGGGTGGACAGCAGAAAGCCGGTGGCCGCGGCCCGTCCCGCCCCCTGTTGGCGCAGGGACGCCGTAACCGCCAGCACGCCGCAGGAGCACAGCGGCAGCGGCGCGCCAAACAGCACCGCCTTGATCACCGGCGTCAGGCCTTTTCCCCCCATGTGGCGCCGAAGCCATTCGGGTGAAATGAAAATCCGCAGGATGCCGGCCGCAAAAAAGCCAAAAACCAGATAGGGCGCCATGGCTTCCGCCACCCGCCAGGTTTCCGCCAGAAAATTTAATATTATTTTCATAGCCAGTCCTATATGTCTGGTGTGATCCAGCGTGCGAAACAATGTCATTTACTCACTGTAACATATTAGGAAGGCGGTAAATTCCGGGGAGACCGGAAACGCGGCGGTACCGGAGACGTATTACTACTGTATCTGGGGATCAAAAGTTGAAGTGTCCGGTTTCAATTAGGAATTAGTGGCGCTTAACGCCTGATAAGATCAAATAAAAAATTTTCCGAAACGAGGAAAAATAACTTGACAGACTGGAATGCGGGTGGTACAATAAAAACGCCATTGCGTGAGGATGGCCTATAAGAGTGCTTGATGAGGAACCAAAGGTAGGAAAGGATTGCGCGATGAAGAGAGCCTTAGTTTTGTTAGGGTTGATGCTCATTGCATCCGGATCGGTATGGGCAGTAACCGTTCCGGACGTGGTGGGGTTGACACAGTCGGCGGCGGAAGACCTGATCACCACATCGGGACTGACTACGGGGGTGATCACCACGCAGTGTGATCCGGTCATTCCGGCGGGCAGCGTGATCAGCCAGAATCCCCTGGCCGGTGAAGACGTGTTGCCCGGGACGCCGGTGGATCTCGTGGTATCCACGGGCCCGACCACCACGGTGCCGGATGTGGTAGGGCTGGATATCTCCAGTGCGGCGGCCGCGTTACAGGCGGCCGGGTTGATCCCGGACGGCGCTGTGGAGTGCGATAACGTTAACCCGGCGGGTACGGTAACCGCCCAGTCGCCGGCAGCAGGATCCTCCGTGGCCTGCGGCAGCGTTGTATTCGGCACGATCTCGGGTGGTCCCTGTGCTCTGGTGCCGGACGTGGTGGGCAAGACCCAGGCCGAGGCGGAAGCCGATTTCGCGGCCACCGGGATTATCAATGTCTCAGTCTCCACACAGTGTGATAACGTGGTGCCGGCGGGCAGTGTAATCTCCCAGACGCCTCCGGCGGGCACGCAAATCTTCAGTGAGTGGGAAGTAGTTTCTATTGTCGTTTCAACGGGTCCCTGCCCCGTAGTGGTGCCTGACCTGTTCGGACTGACCGTGACGCAGGCGGAAGACGCGCTGACCAGCGCCGGGCTGTTGCTGGGCGTGCAGACCAGCGGTTGCAGCAACCTGGTACCGGCCGGGCAGGTATTCGGACAGAATCCGGGCGCGTCCTCTGTAGTGGTTGCGGGAACGGCCGTGGACATCAACGTGGCCAATGGCCCGTGTGCGACCGTTCCGGGCGTGTTGGGTGCGCTGTACCTTGACGCCGTTGACGCGATTACGTCAGCGGGGCTGGTGCTCGGCACGGTTACATACCAGTGCGACAACTTGGTATCTACCGGCGCAGTGATTTCCCAGACGCCGCCGCCGATGAGCGTGGCGGAGCCGGGATCCCCCGTAGACTTGGTACTGTCGACGGGTCCGTGCCCGGTAATGGTGCCGGATGTGGTGGGGTTGGATCAGGCGGCTGCTGAGGCGGCGATTACGTCGGCCGGCTTGGTAGTCGGTGCGGTCGCGTCGCAGTGTGACGATGTGGTTCCGGTCGGTGAAGTACTTGACCAGTCTCCGGCGGGTGGCGCGTCGGTGGCGCCGGGTAGTGCGGTGGATATTACGGTTTCCAGCGGCCCGTGCCCGGCTGTAGTGCCGGATGTGGTTGGCTTGGATCAGGCGGCGGCCGAAGCAGCAATTACGTCAGCTGGCCTGGTGGTCGGTACGGTGTATTCCTTCTGCAGCCTTACGGTGCCGGCCGGCGAAGTTTTCGGTCAGCTTCCCGCGGCGGGGTCACTGGTGGCGCCCGGATCGGCTGTGGACATTACCGTGTCCACAGGTCCATGCCCGGTG
>JAKOTZ010000087.1 GCA_029776995.1 Candidatus Hydrogenedentota bacterium | reverse complement strand
AGCTCTTCTCCAAGCTGGAGGCCGGCCTGAACCTGCTGCGCGACGACCTGGGCATTAAAAAAATCCTGACGCTGTACGGCCTCAAAAACGGCTTTCTGGAGGTATATCTGTACACCGAGGATGACGACCCCAAATGGAAATACCCGCCCTATACTACCGAAGAGGCCATGTTCATCATTTCCCAGCGCCTGCCGGAACGCGTTCCCGGCGTGGAGCTTAAGTTCAGCATGGCGGACGCGGGACGCCAGGAAGAAGGAGAAGGTGAAATCACCCTCAGCCTGCGCGGTGACAACGCCGCGTTGCTGGAAAGTTATGCCGAACAGCTTCGCGTCCTGCTTAAAAACCATCCCCTGTTCACGGATGCCAGCACCAACATAGAGAAATCCAGCCAGGAGATACAGCTTCGCATCGACGATCCCCTGGCAAAAGCCGCCGGCATCAGCCCGATGATTGTGGCCCAGACGGTCGACGCCGCGCTGCGCGGGGCGCGGCTGCCCTACCTGAAACAGGGCACCCGGGAAATACCGGTATGGGCCCAGTTTCGGGAAGAGGACCGGAAATCCCAGGCCAACCTTGACAATGTAACCGTCCCGGGCATTACCGGCCAGTTGATTCCCCTGCAGCGTGTCGCCGAGTATCGAAAAGCGCCCAGCCCGGAGGCTATTCGTCGAATCAACGGCAAAAACGTCGTGCTGATTTCCGCCAAGCTGAATACGAAAAACATGTCCGCCGCCAAAACGGCCATTGAAACCGCGGTAGACTCGCTTGATCTGCCTCCCGGCTATTCAGTGGACATCGGCGAGCAGTTCATCGACCTGGAAGAGGGGTTTCTCAATTTTTTCAGCAGCCTGATGATGGCCATTATCCTAGTATACATCGTAATGGCGGCGCTGTTTGAATCCCTGCTGCTTCCATTTTCCATTATGACGACGGTTCCGCTGGCGCTGGGAGGCGGTGTGTGGATGCTGTGGTACACCGGAAACCAGTTTGACCAGATTACCCTGATCGGGTGCATCTTGATGGTGGGCGTAATCGTAAACAACGGCATCGTGATTGTGGACTACATCAACCAGCGATATCGGGAGACCGGCGACCGTTACACGGCCGTCATCAACTCCGGACGCGACCGTTTCCGGCCGGTGATGATGACCGCGCTGACCACCATCCTCGGTCTGGTTCCGCTGGCCATGGCCAAAACCGGCGGCGCGTCAACCTTTGCCGGCCTTGGTCAGGCCCTCTCAGGCGGGATCACCGTGGGGACCATGCTGACCCTGTTTGTTGTGCCCGTTTTTTATACGATCGCCGATGACATCCAACGGTGGACTGTCAACTTTCTGGGAAGCCTTTCCGTTATCCGTTTCCGCGGCCAGGGGGCTGTTTCTCCGCCGCCGCCCGTAAGCAATGAAAGTATTTCATGATCGCAGACATGACTGGAGGCCACTGGGTACATAACCTTGACCCCGTAATGGTGCATCTGTGGGGGAATTTCGGTATCCGCTACTATGGGCTGGCCTATGTGGCCGGTTTTATCGGCGGCATGCTGATCCACCGTCAGATGGTACGCCGGAACCGATCTCCGCTGTCGGGGGACAAGGAGGAGAGTGCAGTTTTTGCGGTAATCCTTGGCGTGCTGCTGGGCGCCCGGATCGGCTATGTGGTTTTCTACGCGCTGCCCGTTTTTTTTGAGGACCCCCTGTTTATATTCCGACTTTGGGAGGGTGGCATGTCCAGCCACGGCGGATTCATTGGCGTCACGCTGGCCGGATGGTGGATTGCCAGAAAAAACGGTATGCGTTTAACGGAGTTTGGCGATATTGTCGCTCCGCTTGTTCCGCTTGGCCTGTTTTTGGGACGTTTGGCGAATTTTATTAACGGCGAGCTCTGGGGAATCCCGTCAAATGTTCCCTGGGCCATTATATTTCCCAACAGCGCGCCCGGTG
>JAKOTZ010000083.1 GCA_029776995.1 Candidatus Hydrogenedentota bacterium | reverse complement strand
GCATCCCGCGAACATCTGGACAACCTGATCTTTGTGATCAACTGCAACCTCCAGCGGCTGGACGGTCCCGTTCGGGGGAACGGAAAGATCATCCAGGAGCTCGAGGCGGTCTTCCGCGGCGCGGGCTGGAATGTGATCAAGGTGATCTGGGGCAGCGAGTGGGATTCGGTGTTCGCCGAGGATACCGAGGGAATCCTGGTCCATACGCTGGAGCGCCTGGTGGACGGGGAATATCAGAAATTTTCGGTGTCCTCCGGCGCGTATATCCGCCAGCGCATGCTGGAGATTGAACCCCGGCTCAAGCCGCTGCTTGACCGGCTTTCCGATGAACAGCTGCGCAAGATAAAACGGGGCGGGCACGATCCCCTGAAAATTTATTCCGCCTACTATCATGCCGTGCGCCACACCGGTTCCCCGACGGTTATCCTCGCGAAAACCATTAAGGGATACGGGCTCGGTGAAAGCGGCGAGGGGAAAAACATCACCCACCAGCAGAAGAAACTTAATGAAGAGGAACTGTGGGAGTTCCGGGGGCGGTTCGGAATTCCTATTTCGGATGAACAGGTGGCCTTCGCGCCGTTTTACAAGCCCGGCGATGACAGCCCGGCAATCCAGTATCTAAAAGCCCGCCGCGAAGCGCTGGGCGGTTTTATGCCGCGCAGGGAAGTGCGGGCGCCCCGGCTTAAGGCGCCTGGCAGCGAGGTGTTTGAGGAATTCAGCGAAGGATCGGACCGGCCGGTATCCACCACGATGGCTTTTGTGCGGATCCTGCTGAAACTGCTCCGGGAGAAAGAAATCGGGAAACTGATCGTGCCGATTGTTCCCGATGAGGCGCGGACCTTCGGCATGGACGGGCTGTTCCGGCAGGTGGGCATCTACTCCTCGCAGGGCCAGCGGTACGAACCGGTCGACGCGGACAACCTGCTGTATTACAAGGAAGCGAAAGACGGCCAGATCCTCGAGGAGGGGATTACCGAAGCGGGCTCCATGTCTTCGTTCATTGCCGCGGGGACGGCATATGCCAATTACGGCGTTAACACCATCCCATTTTTTATTTACTATTCCATGTTTGGCATGCAGCGCATTGGCGACCTTGTCTGGGCGGCGGCAGACATGCGTACCCGGGGATTTCTCGTGGGCGGCACCGCGGGGCGGACCACCCTGGCCGGCGAAGGGCTCCAGCACCAGGATGGACACAGCCATGTGCTCGCCCTGCCGGTTCCCAATCTGAAATGTTATGACCCCGCCTGGGCGTACGAAATGGCCGTCATCATTCAGGATGGCATTCGCCGGATGTTCCAGGAGGGAGAGGACATTTTCTATTACATCACCGTCGGGAATGAAAACTATCCCATGCCGCCCCGGCCCAAAGGGCGGGGTGTTGTGGAAGGGATCCTCAAAGGCATGTACCTGTTCCGTCCGGCGCCCCGGCAGGGCAAATTCCGCCACCGGGTGCAACTGCTGGGCAGCGGCGCCATCCTGAACGAATGCCTGAAGGCCCAGCAGATGCTTGCGGAGGAATTTGAAACTGCCGCCGACGTCTGGAGCGTGACCAGTTACAAGGAACTTCGCGTGGATGCCCTGGCGGCGGACCGTTGGAACATGCTGCATCCGGGGTCACCGCCGCGAAAACCTTTTGTAACCCGGCAGCTGGAAAAATCGGAAGGGCCTGTGATAGCCGCCTCGGACTACATGAAAATTCTGCCTGACGGCCTGAGCCGGTGGATTCCACGCACCCTGGTCAGCCTGGGAACGGACGGTTTCGGCCGCAGCGAGTGCCGTGAAGCGCTGCGGGACTTTTTTGAGGTTGACTCCAGGTTTATCACACTCGGCGCGCTCACGGGCCTGTATCGGGACGGGAAGCTGTCCGCGGATAAGGTGCGCCAGGCCATGCGACACCTGAAAATCCCCGCATCCAAACCGGACCCCTGGCTGAGTTGACGAGTCGCCGGTGTAAAAACAACAGACATAGACCAGATCAGAAGGATACGCCATGAAACGGGAATTTAAACTGCCGGAATTGGGTGAAAACGTTACCCAGGGTACGGTGGGCAGGCTGCTGGTTAAACCGGGAGATACCGTGTCCGCCGGACAGAACGTGCTGGAAATCGAGACCGACAAGGCCGTGGCTGAAATCCCCATTCCCTTCTCCGGAAAGGTGGTGGAAATACGGGTGAAGGAAGGGCAGAAGGTCAGTACAGGCGACGTGGTGCTGGTCGTGGATGAATCGGCGGCTGGAACCGTTTCAACGCCTGCCGAAAAACCTGCCCAGGCAGCGGCCCCGGACCCGGCTCCGGTGCCGGTTTCCGTGACGCCGCCGGCGCCCTCTCCCGTCCCTGCTCCCGCAGCCGCCCCTGCTGCGCCGATTGCTTCTGCGCCAGTTCGTCCTACGGTTCCTGTCGCGCCTGTTTCAGGCAGGAAGGGACCGGTGCGGGCCGCGCCGTCTGTGCGCGCCCTGGCCCGTGAACTGGGCATTAACCTGGAAGACGTACCGGTTTCGGATCCATTGGGGCGCGTATCAGCCGCGGATGTCATGGCCTGGCACCAGGCGCTGCAGCAGGGGCAGGTGGCGGATTCACCGGTCTCCGCGCCACCCGCGCAGGCGGTTGACCAAACAGAGATTTCGGTTCAGGAAGTTGTTCCCCCGTCCCTGGCGGACAAAGACGCCGCATCGGTGGTTCCGGCCGCCGAAGCGCGGACACCGGGGGAACCAGTGGAGGATAAATGGGGCCCGGCAACGGCGGAGCCCATGAACGCGGTGCGCAGAAAAACCGCCGAACACATGAGCGCGTGCTGGAAGACCATTCCCCACGTGACCCATTTTGACAAGGCGGATGTTACCGCATTGGAGTCCCTCCGGCAGAAATACGCTAAGACGGTTGAAAAAGCAGGCGGGCGGCTGACCATAACCGCTTTTGTCCTGAAAGCGCTGCCTTTTGTGCTGAAGCAGTATCCGAAATTTAATGCCTCCGTGGACATGGCCGGCCAGCGCGTGATCTACAAAAAGTACTACCATATCGGCGTGGCTGTGGATACGCCCACCGGACTTCTGGTGCCCGTGCTCCGCGATGTGGACCGGAAGAGCGTAACCCAGATCTCCATAGAGCTGCCGGCCATTGCGGCCAAAGCGCGTGACCGCAAACTTTCCCTGGAAGACATGCAGGGTGGAACCTTCACGGTCAGCAACCTCGGCGGGCTGGGCGGATACGGGTTTACGCCCATTATCAACGCGCCGGAGGTCGCTATCCTGGGGATGTCCAGAACGCAGCAGGAACCGGTGTGAACGGGGGGACAGTTTGCCCCGCGTCTCATGCTGCCGTTTTCGCTCTCCTATGACCACCGCCTGATTGACGGCGCGGATGCCGCCCGGTTTTTGCGCCGTCTCATCGAGATCCTGGAAAATCCCTGGGTGCTGTTTATGGAGGAATGATCCGTGCCGAAAGAGGATTTTGATGCCCGCCAGCGGTCCCGGTCATTGCAGCGCTATGAGAACCACCGCCGGATAGACTATCTGTACAGCCTTCAGGGACTGGTGCTGATTATTTCCCTGGCGTGCGGTCTGGCGGCGTTTTTTGTTCGGGAATCTGCGGTAATCCTGCTGGCTGCCGCCCTGACCCTGAATACGCTGGCCTCGCTGGTGCTTATGATTAAAATCCGGCAGTATCCCCTGATTCTGCAGGACCGGATTATCCGCCTGGAGATGCAGACCCGGTTGCGTCGTGTTCTTCCCGAGGACCGACACTGGGAGATCAACGGCCTGACCCTGGACCAGATGATCGGTTTGCGGTTCGCGTCGGATGGCGAACTGCCGGACCTCGTTCGTAAAGTGCTTGATGAAAACATAACCAGCCGCGACGCGATTAAACGGATGGTAAAGCACTGGGAGTCTGACGAACTGCGCGTGTAATTCTGCTTTTTTGGGAGCGTTTCCGGCTGACGCGAATTGGGGGAGCGCGGTTTCTGTATACTGCCTGGAGAAACCGTAGCGTCGAAGGAGACTGTGCAATGCGTATGTCCGGCGGCAGATTTCGGTTCAGGGGTAACGTCCATGTATGGGTAATGATCTGGACAGCACTGGTTTCTTTGTTGCTGGGATGGCCCTCCCGATGTGTTTGCCAGACGCCTTCTGACCCAGCGGTTCCTCCGGTAGATCCGGGGACAAACGCCAACGATGTGCCAGCCGCGGTACCGGGCAACGTCGTCCGCGCGGGCGAGGCGCTTGCCGTTGCGCTGCCTGGCGGCATTGCCGAAGCGGTGTCCAGGGTTGAGGCGTACGATGAAACGGGCAAGGCAGTAGCGGATGCCGCGGTTGCTGAAAATGGGGTTGCTGTTTTCAGCGGGGAAACGCTGGCTCCCGGATGGTACCAGCTGCGATACAAAAACACTGCCGGGGAATCCGTCGGATCCACGACAGCCGCGGTGTTGATGCCCTTTGACCGTCCATGGAACCCGGATGACAATCCGGTTGGCGTTGACCTGGCCGTTTCATGGCTGGCGCCGGAGGATGTGCCGGATTCCGCGGCGGGGCTTGTCCGACTGGCCCGCATGGCCGGAGTGGGCTGGGTGCGGGACCGCCTGCGCTGGCGGGAGATACAGCCTGATCCGGACACCTGGGCGGAAACAACCCGTTACGACGCCACCGCCGAGCTGCAGAAAAATTCCGGCCTGCGCGTGCTCTCGGTGTTCCATGACACGCCGGCCTGGGCGCGGTCCGCGGATGGTTCTCCGATAGATCTGCGCCACGTGTACCGTTTTTGCGCCGGGCTCTCGCGCCGGTTCAAAGGGCGCATCGACGCCTGGGAGCCCTGGAATGAGGCCAATGCGGGGGATTTTGGCGGGTGGCCCATCCACCGCATGTGCGCCTGGCAGAAAGCCGCTTATATGGGCTTCAAGGATGGAGATCCCGCCATTCCAGTCTGCTGGCAGCCGATCGGGGGAATCAACACGCCATCTCAGGCAAAAGGCATACTGGAAAGTGGGGTGACGCCCTATTTCGATATCTTCACCATTCACAGCTATGACTGGGCGCACAGTTTCGCGTCGCTGTGGTCTAACGCGCTTCAGGCGGCCTCCGGGAAGCCGCTCTGGATCACGGAAATCGATCGCGGCATCGCGGGGGACCTTTCGGATCCGCTCGACGACCTGCCCCTGGATCGGGCGCTGCTGAAGGCCAAATATATTCCCCAGGAGTACGCTCTGGCCATGGTCAATGGCGCAGCCCGGGTGTTTCATTTCATCCTGGCCGATTATTCCGAAACCCATTCGAATAATCCCATTCGGTTTGGGCTGCTGCGGAGAGACCTGACTCCCCGGCCGGCCTACGTGGCGCTGGCAGTGGCGGGCAGAATGCTGGCCGGGACAGCCTGCCTGGGCCTGAAACGGTTTGACGAGGCGCCGCACCTCTGGGCGGTGGGATTCCGGGATAAGGACACCAGCCGGGGCGACACGCTGCTGATGTGGTCGGAGCGCGATGTGGACTGGCCCGAGCGGGGACAGACTGAAACACAGTACACCCTGCCGGAAGCGCTCCGCGCTCCTCTCCGCTGTGTCGATTATCTGGGCAGGGACGTTCCGGTTCCTGACCGGTTCACGGGATCGCCCGTATACCTGATGTATTCGCGTGACACGCTGGATATCTGGTTTGGAACGGACGGTGGGAAAAAAGAGGCCGAGCCGTCGGGTACCGGTTCCCCATCAGGGGTTGTCCTGGAAGCCTGGTTCCCGGACGCTCCCCCGCAGCCGTTCCCGGTCGGGTGGACGTCGGAGTTTTACCCGGTGCTGCGGCCGGGCGTCAATGTGATGCGCGTAGCCGCGTATAACTTCAACAAAGAAATCGAAATGGCCGGCACACTGAAAATCTCCGGTCTCCCGGCGGGATGGCAGGCGGATGGGGGAGACCAGCCGATTGTTCTGCCCCCGATGGAAAGAATTGAAACGGAGGTGCGTATTACGGTGCCGGAGGACGCGGATCCCGCGGTACAGGACCAGCCTCAGTGGATCCAGCTGCGGATGGAGAACGCAACGGGTATGCAGCTGGATTGCCTGGCGGTGTCTGTGCGGTTGCCGGATCTGTCAGGTAACCGTTGAGGTTAATCTTCGGCGTCCGCCTGGGCCAGTGCCGATTTCCCGGCCAATACGAAGAATACGGGATTTCAGGCAGACATAACACTGGTCCGGGGTTTCCGCGATGCAGGCCTTGGCAGGGTAAATTTCATACAGCCGGCGGTACGTTACGGGAGTCAGGTTTGGCATGACAATATTGGCCCCGCGCTGCAGCCCCAGTTCGCGGCCCTGCGCCAGATTCAGGGTGGCGAGTGCAGTGGTGCTTGGGATATTAGCCTCCGGACAGGCCAGCCGGGTCAGCGCCACCACTTTGTAGGTCATCAGTTCGCTGTTGGGTACCTGTTCACCTTCAGGCGCCGGCATGGGCAGGCGGATGCGTTCCGCGGCACGAGGGTCCGCCGGCTCCATTCGGGCCAGCGGCGTGGCCGGGTGGCTGATATAAGGCCCCATGCCGATCATGTCCAGGTCCAGCTCCCGGAAAAGCAGGATATCCCTGGCTACCATGGAGTAGGTCTGCCCGGGTATGCCAACCATGATCCCGCTGCCGATTTCATATCCCATCTCGCGCATCCGTTTCAGTTGGGCTATTCGGTCGGAGAGCGTGCGTCCGGGCGCGGGCGGATGGATCAGGGCGTACAGATCGGGATCGGATGTTTCGAAGCGCAGCAGGTACCGGTCGGCCCCGGCGTTTTTCCAGGCCAGCAGGTCTTCATCGGGGCGTTCGCCCAGGCTGAGGGTGATGGCCAGATCCGGATGTCTCCGTTTGATTTCGCGGATGATATCGGCCAGCCAGTCGCGGGTAATGCCATAATCTTCTCCCGCCTGCATGACAACCGTTCCGAATCCGAGATCCCGGGCCATCTGGGCGCATTGGAGAATTTCCTCCCGGCTCATCCGGTACCGTTCCAGTCCGCGGTTATCAGCCCGGAGCCCGCAGTATCCGCAAAGACGGCAGCAGTGATTGGATATCTCGATCAGTCCGCGCAAATGAACCGTATCCCCGACATTTTCGCGGCGTACCCGGTCTGCTTCCCGCCACAGCTGTTCCAGCTGGTGTTCATCCATTTCCCTAAGCCAGGCTTCAACCGTGCTTGGAGTGAGCTCAAATCCCATGTAAGTTTCCTCTTGCGCAAAATAATCGCATATAAATTTGCATTTTACCGGAAAAGTTTATATTGTCTTATACACACGCGGAAGAAATCGGATTCCCTGAACAGGATTCGGGAACCCAGAGGCAAACATTACCTACCGACAGAGGAGGCTGCTTATGAAGACTTACTTTCCGGAAGTGAAGGAAAAGGTGAAGTATGAAGGGCCGGATTCGAAGAACCCGCTGGCCTTCAGGCACTACAACCCCGAGGAAAAAGTGCTCGGCAAAAAAATGAAGGATCATTTCCGGTTTGCCGTGTGCTACTGGCATACCTTCAAATCCGGGGGGGCGGATATGTTCGGCGCGCCCGTTTACAAACGCCTGTACAACCAGGGCGACGACCCCATGCAGATCGCCGAGCAGACCATGGAAGCGGCTTTCGAGTTCTTTACCAAACTGGGCGTGGAATTCTGGTGTTTCCATGACACGGACATTTCTCCCGAGGCTGACAGCCTGGCTGAAACAAACCGCCGGCTGGACCACATGGTGAAGAAGGCCAAAAAGCTCCAGAAAGAGACGGGAGTCAAACTGCTCTGGGGAACCTGCAACCTGTTTTCGCATCCCCGCTTTATGTCCGGTGCGGCAACCAGCCCGAATCCTGATGTGTTCGCTTTTGCCGCGACCAAGGTGAAAAAAGCTCTGGAAATCACGAAAGAACTCAATGGCGCCGGTTACGTCTTCTGGGGCGGCCGTGAAGGGTATGAGACCCTCCTGAATACCGACATGGGGCGTGAACTGGACCACCTGGGTCTTTTCCTCAACATGGCGGTGGACTACAAAAAGAAAATCGGGTTCACCGGCCAGTTCTACATCGAGCCGAAACCCAAGGAGCCGACCAAGCACCAGTACGACTTCGACGCGGCCAGCTGCCATGCGTTCCTGCAGAAATATGGCCTGATGGATCACTTCAAGCTGAACATCGAGGCCAACCACGCTACCCTGGCCGGGCACACGCTGCATCATGAGCTGGCATACGCCGCCGCCAATGGAATCTTGGGCTCGGTCGATGCCAACCGGGGCGATGAACTGCTCGGTTGGGACACAGACCAGTTCCCCACCAATATCTATGACACCGCGCTGGCCATGTACATCATCACGAAATACGGCGGGTTCAAAACGGGCGGACTCAATTTCGACGCAAAAATCCGCCGCCAGTCCACGGATCCGGTAGACCTGTTTTACGCGCATATCGGCGCCATGGACGCGTTTGCCCGGGGACTGAAGATCGCGGCCCGGCTGCTGAAAGACAAGGCGCTGGATGGCTTCATCAAAAAGCGCTACGCCGGATGGGACAGCGGCATCGGGAAGAAAATCGAAAACCGCGAGGTGACTTTCGAGGATCTGGAAGCCTATACCCTCAAGAAAGGCGAACCCGAAGTGCCCAGCGGCCGGCAGGAGCTGCTAGAGAATATCCTCAACGATTACATCTGCTGATCGGCTTTTTATGTCAACGCGACGCCCCGGGCTGCCTGAGCGCGTGCCCGGGGCGTTTTGTTTTGTGGGAGGGCCCCATATACAATATCGAAAACAGGTGGCAGGAGCGCCGGCGCAGGATGCAATATCGTCAGCTTGGAGAGAACGGTCCGAAAGTTTCAGTGATCGCTTTCGGGGCATGGCAGATCGGCGATGAAAATTTCTGGGGGCCCAAAGAAGAAACCGACGCGGAACGCGCTGTCGCCATGGCTATTGACCGGGGGATTAACCTGTTCGACACGGCGGAAATCTATGGCGGCGGCGAATCGGAACGGATTCTGGCGCGCGCGCTGGGAGACCGCCGAAAGGACATCTATATCGCGTCGAAGGTATCTCCGGACCACTGTGCACCCGACGTCCTGCGCAAATCCTGCGAGGGAAGCCTCAAGCGCCTGAACACGGATTGTATCGACATTTACCAGGTGCATTGGCCCTTCCGGCATGTGCCCTTCGAGGATGCCTGGGAGGAGCTTGATCGGTTGCGGACGGAAGGGAAAATCCGCTGGATCGGCGTCTCCAATTTCGGGCCCATGGATATTGCGGACTGGTTTGACGCGGGCGGCGAAGCGATTTCAGATCAGATCGGCTACAACCTGCTGTTCCGGGCGCCGGAGTACGAAATTATCCCGGCCTGCAGACGGTATAACATGGGCGTGCTGGCTTATATGCCGCTGATGCAGGGGCTGCTGGCCGACCGGTGGGAATCGGTGGAGGATATTCCCATGCCCCGCCGGCGGACCCGGCATTTCTCCGGGCATCGCGAGGGAACCCGGCACGGCGAGGAGGGGCATGAACGACTCCTGCAGGAAACGCTGGAAGACCTCAGGGAAGTGGCGCGGCTGCTGGATCTGCCCATGGCGGTTATGGCGCTGGCATGGCTGCTGCGCCAGCCCGGCGTGACCTCGGTGATTCTGGGGGCGCGGGATCCTCTGCAGCTTGAAAAAAATCTTTTGGCGGCGGAGATTGATATCGGTCCGGCGGCGGTTGCCCAGTTCAATGAAATCACGTATCCCCTGAAGCGCGCCATGGGCAGAAACGCCGACATGTGGCAGAACGAAGCCACCTCCCGGATCAGGTAAGGGTATCCGCGCGCGTTTAATCCGTTTCTGCCAGGGCGCTGGAGTTTATCCCCCCCAGCGGGCTTTGCTGGACTGCTCCGCAAGCCACCGGGTTTGAATGTCCAGAATGGCAATCCACTGTGCCGGCGTGTAACCGGCTACCCGGCCTCCCTGCTGGGGCGTCTGGTACGCGACAGTCGTGATGTGTTTGATGCCTACCGCGTAATACAGCGCCACCCGCTCCGCGTAAGAGAGCGTGCGGTGGCGTTCATAGGCGTTCAGTAAGGTCTGGGTGCGGAAGGCCATCTTTTCAATGCTGGTGGTCGTGCGGATGCACAGGTTGGATACGGCATACGAAATGTCTTCCAGGTAACATCCGTCACCGGCGAATTCCAGATCGATGATGGCCTTCAGCTGGTCTCCCTGGAACAGCAGGTTGCCGCCGTGCCAGTCGCCGTGGATCAGCCCGGTTTCAAAAGCGTACCGTTTATCAATATCCAGGGCCTCGGATGCCTGTTTCAGAAACAGGTTAAGGTTTTCGTAGTGCCCCTTGACGGTGGCGTCGTTGCGTTCCTGCAGCGCCATGGCGTAGAAGCGTTCGAATATGTCCCGCGGCACTTCGCTGAACCGCCATTTCCGGGTGTCGCGGGGCGGGACGGGGATTCCCTGGCAGACCTGGTGAAAACGGCCCAGCGCCGAACCGGATATCTCCAGGGTTACCGAATTAACGAACATGCAGTGGCCGTCAATGAACTCCTGCAGTTCCAGGCACCAGGTATCCAGAATGACAAAGGTCCGTCCGTCCCGCGTGGGCTGAATGTGTGCCACAGGCAGGCCATTTTGTTCCAGGTGATGGGAAAGGTGATGCTGGAAATACAGGGCGTCGATGGTAACGGGATCATTTTTATAAGTTTTCGCGACAAAAACGCCTGAAGACGTTTCCACCACCATTTTCCGGTGGCGGCGCTGATGGGTGCCTTCCAGCGGACGCGGGGTTTGCACTTCACCGAGATCATAGTGCTCCCGGATGATGTCACCTACCAATTCAAGACCTGTCAGTTGCGTGGACAAAGAAAACCATTCCTGCTGTTAAAACAATCTTACTAAACCATTGCACCCCACCGCCCCTTTGGACCGCCTGATCCCCCGTTCCGTTTCGTCAACATTATATCACACTGGATTGCTGTGTAACATCGGGTGTAAAGGCCGCAGCTTACGGTAATTAATCCCCGCGAAAACCGGAAGAGTTCCCGTTTTTTCTTTACATTCGGTTAGGGGTGATTACAGTCCAGCAGTAATCTTTTCCAGAATAACCGGAACGTCTTCTTCGGATACGTCGTAAAACCACCAGTTATCCGGAAAGACCATGATATTAGGGCCCTTCGCGCACCGGTCCAGGCACCCTGACCGGCAAACCCGGAGTTTTGCGGCTTTGCCCAGGGCTTTGACCCCTTCTTTAAGCAGGCGGTGAATTTCCGCTCCGTTGCGCGGTCCGCAGGAGACGCCCAGAGACGCATCCCGCTCGTTGACGCACACAAACACGATCCGCTGAAAAGGCACGCTGCTTTCCTGCATGGTCATTCCCTCCTGGAAATATCCATGGTCGTTACATTACTGCGTCCAGTTCCTGGACATCTTCTTCAAAATACCGGTGAAATGGCTCCGGAAGCTGCCGCCACAAAGCGGGCGCCTGCTCCCGGGTTAACGGTTCAAATACAGCGGAATGGCTGTTGTACGTATTCCAGAACAAAACGCGTTTCCCGGACATTTCACCGGTCCGCAGATCATGCAGGCAGGCGGCCAGGGCTTTCCCGGTATATGTGCCTTCCAGGCGGAGTCCCCAGTGTTCCCAGGCGTACTGAACCGCCCCGGCGGATTCGGGGGTATGCCGCGCGTATTCGCCGCCGAAAAAATCCTCTCTCAGGCGAAAACGTTCCCCCCTCAGAGGAGGAAGGCTTATTCCGTACTCCCGCAGCAGCGTCTGTATCCCGGCATACATATTTTTGGCCCGGCACATGGAAGTGAAAGGCGCGACGGTTACCCGGACGGCTTCCACCCGGGTAGGCCAGCCTGCCAGGGCCAGGCCTGCCGCGATGCCCACGCAGGTCGCCATGGTGCCCGAGGCCACGTATATTGTGTCGGGAGGCGCGGTTGCTTCCTGCTGTTTCCACTGTTCGGCCAGTTCCAGCGCGGCATTGACGAAGCCCAGCGCGCCCAGCGGCGAGGACCCGCCCGGCGGAATCACGGACGGCGGCACGCCGTCTTCCCGCCAAAGTCTGGCGAAATGCCAGGCGGTCGTGACAGGCGTGTCACGCCAGGCTGAGTACACCAGTTCCGCGCCGGCCTGGAACGATGCCAAAAGGTTCCGGCGGACAGCGATTGAATTGACCTGCGGCCCAAGGATATTTACGCAGCGCAGGCCGATCTGCCGGGAAACCAGGGCGGTCGCAAGGGCATGGTTGGATCCGGCCGCGCCGAAAGTAATGACGGACCTGCTGTTTCTGGCCAGGGCGGCGGCCATGAGCAGTTCGAGTTTGCGGATTTTATTGCCGCCGTAGGGGGCGCCGCTCAGATCATCCCGTTTAACCCAGAGATCCGCGCCGGATATTTCGCCAACCCGCTCCAGCGGGGTCGGAAAACGCCCCAGCGATACGGCGGGCAGCCTCGGAAGATCAGGGCGCCTGATCAGTGCGCGCAAAAAAGGGAGGGGTTCCATTTCTGCCGTTTTCGTGCTAGGCTTTAAGCAGGGGTAACAGGCTTTTGAATTCCGGCGTTCCGGCCCGGCCCAGCAGTTCGAATATGGCCATATGCGCCGTAACCGGCTGGGCCCCCGCCAGGGTCATCCGTTCCATGCCCGCCTTGTATCCTTCCCGGGTTGAAGCAACTATGGCGTCGCGCACGGGGTATATCTCATATCCCGCTTCAAGTCCGGCCAGGGCGGTCTGGCACACGCACACGTGGGATTCCATGCCGATGAGAAGCAATTGTTTCCGCGCGGTCAGCGCCAGTTCGCCGGCGAACCGGTCATTGCCGAAACAGCCGAATTCCATTTTGGGGATCCTGGGAATGCCCTCGATCTCCGGCGCTATTTTTGGGTGGGTTCCGCCCAGGCGCTCCGGATTCTGTTCCGTGACCAGCACCGGCAGGCCCAGCGTCCGCGCGGCCCGGATCATCAGGGCACAGTGGCCGAGATACCGCTCAACCACTTCCGGATCTTTGGGCAGCAGTACTTCCTGGATATCGATCACGACCAGGGCAGCTGCATCCCGTCTGAGCATAAGCCATCTCCTCTGTCGGCCCAACCTGCCGAACCTGATTGGTTATCAGCGTCAGACCCCCATGCGGTTGGTCCAGCGCATTTCCTGCGGCGTGCGCGGTATCACCGGCGTGTACCCCGGCAGGGGCTTGATCTGCTGATGGTACGCGTCCAGGAAGCTGAACGCCTGCGGGAAATAAGATTCTTCCATCTCTGCCGGCGGTACGATCCAGTTCGGCGCGCCCACAACGCACACCGGCGCGTCCAGTTCGTCAAAGGCGATCTGGGACAGTTGTCCGGCGATGGTGTGCAGGTAACTGCCCCGTTCGCAGGCATCGCTGCCGACGATAATCTTTCCGGTTTTGCGTACAGATTCGAGTATGGGGTCATAATTGAAAGGCACCAGCGTCTGGCCGTCGAAGACTTCCACCGAAATGCCGAATTCTTTTTCGAACCGTTCCGCCGCTTCCACGGCCCGGTAGAGGGTGGCGCCAAATGTCAGAATAGTCAGGTCCTTACCGGGCCGGATCAGGGCCGGTTCACCCAGCGGAATGCGGTAATACTCTTTCGGCACGCCGCCGGGATGGAACAGTTCGACCTGATTGTAGAGCCGCTGGCTCTCAAAGAACACCACCGGATCATTGCCCGCCAGCGCCGAAGCCATGAGTCCCTTGGCGCTGTACGGCGTCGCGGGGAATACCACCTTCAGTCCAGGCACGTGCGCGCACAGGGCCGTCCAGTCCTGCGAGTGCTGGGCACCGTATTTACTTCCCACGGATACCCGAAGCACAATCGGCAGTTTCAGCTGGCCGGCGGACATGGCCTGCCACTTGGGCATCTGGTTGAACACTTCGTCGCCCGCGCGGCCCATGAAATCGCAGTACATCAGTTCAGCGATAGGCCGGCCGCCTTCCATGGCGAATCCGACCGCCGCGCCTACGATGGCGCCTTCGGAAATGGGCGAGTTGAACAGGCGGTAATAGGGAAGGGCTTCGGTCAGCCCCTGGTAGACCGCGAAAGCGCCGCCCCAGTCCCGATTTTCTTCGCCCCAGGCGGTTACCCGCCAATCGTGATGGAAATGATGCAGAATCGCTTCAAAAATCGCCTCGCCGTAAGTAACCGCCTTGTTGGCTTTGAGTACCGCGCCGTCTTCCCCGACGCCATGGCGGGACTTCTGGGCGATTTTCTGAACCCGGGGATTTTCCTCCATGGGCAGCAGCACATCTTCCGGCCGTTTCAGCCCCGGCAGCGTCTCTTCCACCGTGTTGTTGAACATCAGCTGGGCGAGCCCTTCCCGGCTGGTCAGCCGCATCCGGGGAGAAATCTGCTCATCCACCGCAAGCCGGCAGGCTTTGGTGACTTTGCGCCGCGCGTATTCCCGGATTGATTCCAGCTGCGCTTCTGTGGCCAACCCTGCGTCCAGGAGTTTTGCCGCAAATTCAGTCAGGGGATCGACCGATTTCCAGCGTTCCAGTTCTTCCCGGTCGCGGTACGAAGACTGGTCGCTGGGTGAATGGCCTGACTGGCGGTAACAGAGCACGTCCAGCAGCACGGGCCCCCGGCCTTCCCGTATAACCGCGAGTTTTCTGCGGTAGGCTTCGGCCACGGCCAGCGGATTGTTGCCGTCGACGGTTTCGGCGTGCATGTTCTCGGGATTGCACCCGGCGCCGATGCGGGCCAGCCGGTCATATCCCATCGTTTCGCCAATAGGCTGGCCGCCCATGCCGTAGAAGTTGTCCATGAAGTTGAAAATCATCGGCAGGCCGCCCCGGAACGGTTCCGGCCACAGGTTTCGGTACTGCGCCATGTTGGCCATGCACAGGGCTTCCCACACCGGGCCGCAGCTGGACGACGCGTCCCCAATATTTGCTATGGCCACTCCTTCGGCCTGGGCCACTTTCTTGAACAGGGCCGCGCCTACGGCGATGTCCGCGCTGCCGCCGACGATCGCGTTGGCTGGATAAACCCCGAAAGGCAGGCAGAAGGCGTGCATCGATCCCCCCATGCCGCGGCTGAATCCGGTTTCCCGCCCAAATATCTCCGCCAACAGGCCGTACAACAGAAAATCAATGCCCCGCTCTTCGGCTTCTGCCGTTTCCAGCGCCGGTTTTTTCTTTCCCGGAGGCGTCAGGGACAATCCAGTCCAGTCCGGTTCATGGGTTTCCACAATCTTCAGGATTTTCCCGCCGTCATAACCGGACATAATATCTTCCAGCGTTTTCCCGGCAAGGTCTTCCACCGCCCGCAATCCTTTGGCGATGATTTCACCGTGGCTGCGGTGGCTGCCAAAGATATGGTCATTTACCGATAGGTGGACGCACTGGCCTACCGCGGCGCCTTCCTGGCCGATGGACAGGTGGGCGGGACCGGCATGGTTATAGGAAATGCCCTGGTAGCTGCCCAGCTTCTTGATGTTGTCCAGCATGGTTTCGAACTCGCGGATCAGCGCCATGTCCCGGTAGATGCGAAGGCATCGCTCCGGCGTGATGCCTTCGCCGGCGGCCAGTTCTTCTTTAAGGGAGCGCTGGTACTGGTTAACCGGAATGGTTCCCAGCTGCAGCACTTCAGGTTTGCGCATCTCTTCCGGGAGAATTGGAATCTGTTTTGTCATGGTTGACCTTTCTCTCTGTATTCCCCTGACCGGGTTGTTTACGCCTCAGCAGCATCAGCAGAAGAAGGCAATACCGTCTTTCTGCCGACACTGTAATATGTAAATCCCAGACGCGCCAGACTGTCCGGGTCAAATACGTTTCGTCCGTCAAAAATAAGGGGCGTTTTCATGATTTTTCGCATGCACTCAAAATCCGGATTGCGGAATTCATTCCACTCCGTGAAAATAATCAGCGCGTCCGCGTTTTCCAGTGCGGCATACATCGTAGGCGCGTAGGAGATTTTCTGCCCCAGGTAATATTTCTCCGCCTGTTTCATGGCGGCCGGGTCGAACGCGCGGATCCGCGCGCCCTGATCCAACAGCATACGGATCACCGTGACGGAGGGGGCATCCCGCATGTCGTCCGTGTTTGGTTTAAAGGAAAGTCCCCACACGGCAAAGAGCCTGCCGGACAGGGCACCTGAAAAATGCCGCTCGATTTTTCGGTAAAACCGCAGACGCTGTTCGGCGTTCAGCGTGTCTACGGTTTCCAGCAACCGAAGCGGTAATCCCGCTTCCCGGGCCGAATGGATCAGCGCTTTGACGTCTTTGGGGAAGCAGGAACCGCCATAGCCGATCCCCGGAAACAGGAACCGCTTCCCGATCCGGCTGTCTGCGCCGATACCCTTCCGGACCAGGTCTACATTGGCCCCGATCTGTTCACAGTAATTGGCCAGTTCGTTCATGAAGGTAATGCGGGTGGCCAGGTAGCAGTTTGCGGCGTATTTGGTCACTTCTGCGCTGCGGGTGTCCATTTCCAGTATGGGGTTGCCCTGCCGGACGAATGGTTCGTACAGGGGACGCAGCATGCGGAATGCGGCCTCGTTTTCCGCGCCCAGCACAACCCGGTCCGGTTTCAGGAAGTCATCAACCGCGAAGCCCTCCCGAAGAAACTCCGGATTGCTGGCTACATCGACGTTTTTCGCCCCCTGTTCCCGCAGCATTTCCCGCATCCGCTCGGCCGTGCCCACCGGAACCGTGCTCTTGTTCACGATAAGCCGGTGTTCGGCATTATCCCGCAGCAGTTCTCCAAGCTGCCTGGTCACCTCCATGACATGGCTGAGATCCGCTGAGCCGTCTTCGCCGGGCGGTGTGGGCAGGCACAGGAAAACAACCCGGCTTTCCCGCACGGCTTCCTGAAGATCATGGGTGAACCGAAGCCGCCCCTGTTCCCGATTGCGCGAGAACAGCACTTCAAGGCCCGGCTCATAGATGGGTATCTGTCCGGATTGCAGGCAGGCCAGTTTTTCAGGATCCTTATCCACCCCAATCACTGTATTGCCCATTTCAGCGAAACAAACCGCTGAAACAAGCCCGACGTATCCTGTTCCTACTACGGCAAGCTGCATGGTGGAGGTCTGCCAGACTCCGGAGATCGTTGCTGCGAACGCCAGTCCGGTTGAGTAAGATGCCTTATTTTACCAGAACAGGCGGGTAAAGTGCTAAAAACCCGCCAGAGGAGAAAGCAAAAAAGAGACGCCCGGATCAGGGAGGGTCTTGAAGCATCCGGGCGTCATGCATGGAGTGGATTGAAGCAAAACTGTAATTTCCGGTCCTGCCGGAGAAGCATCTTAACAACAGGGTTATTATACCACAGGCTGCGTTAAAGATCAACATTTTCTTAAAAAATAACTAATTAAATTATTTGCATACATTTAAAAAACTTTAAGATAAGTAATACGTATTGGCGGGCAAACTAAAAATTATTGACAGTTGTATCGGTTTTTCTTATCACTCCAATAGGGGAAACTTACTGTTCCTCAGAATGCCGGAGGGAAAGATCAGGAAATTCCAGAGTAAAGGGCTTCGGAAATGAATTTCTTCGGTTTTCATGCCAGGCGTTCACTGGATGTTTTCCGGTTTTTCACAGGGTGCCAATCTGACAGGATGAAAAAAGGTTATCCACAGATTATCCACAGAATTCCCTTGGTCGCGTTTTCAGGTAATCCGTGGAAGTTTAAGTTATAAGATGTTTTTTTTCAATTGCTTAACATTGATTAAACCAGTTTTGCCCCTTCTGGAAAAGTGGAAAAGAGGCCGGAAAAGGGAATATTTCCAGAGTTTTTCACAGCGCACGAAAAGTGTAATCCAGATCTCGTTCAGAGGGATGGAGGCAAACAGGCGGGTTGGGATAAAATGAAGCCGCGACCGCAGAACCGCCAGCATTCAGCTACTACAAGAGGATTTTTTATGCGCATCATAGCAGGCCGGCTGAAAGGACGCCGACTGAAAGCTCCCCCCGGCCTGGCCGTGCGTCCCACGTCAGACCGAGTGCGGGAAAACCTGTTTAATATTCTGGGGGTTCAGGTTGAAGGCAGTTCCTTTCTGGACCTGTATGCGGGGACAGGCGCCATCGGGTTGGAGGCGCTCAGCAGGGGGGCGCGGCGGATCGTCTGGGTTGATAACAATCCCGTGTCTTTGCGGATCCTCGATCAGAACCGCCGGAGTTGCGGGGTGGCGGAGACGGGAGAAGTGATAACGGGAAACCTCCCGGATGCCCTGTATCAGGTTGCCGGTTCATTTGATCTGGTTTTTGCGGATCCGCCGTATGCGTTTGATGGCGTGGAAGCGCTGTTGGGGCATGCCGCCTGGGAACGTATTGTCCATTCGGAGTCGCTGCTGGTATTGGAGCGGGATATACGCCATTCCCCGCCCACCCGGGCCGGGCTGTGGGTGCAGTACCGTACGGTTCATTATGGAGAAACCGCGTTACATTTCTACCGGAGGGGGTTGCCCGCCGATGAACAGGTATGACCTGCTGGTGGTGCTGGGTCCCACGGCGTCCGGAAAAACCCGCCTGGGCGTATGCCTGGCCCGGATGCTGGACGGTGAGATCATTTCAGTGGACTCCCGTCAGGTATATCGGGGATTGAACCTGGCATCGGGCAAAGACCTGGACGAATACAGCAACCTGAATCCGCCGGTTCCTTACCATCTGATCGATATTGCGGATGTGGGCGCCGAGTATAACCTGTTTGCCTTTCTCCGGGATTTCCATGCCGTCGTGGCGGATATCCGCGGACGCGGACGCCTGCCGGTGGCCGTTGGCGGGACCGGGTTGTATTTAGACGCGTTGCTACGGGGGTACCGGCTGACTGAAGTTCCGGAAAATTCACCGTTGCGTCAGGAACTTGCAGGGTTAAGCATGGAAGCCCTGCGGGAACGGCTGTTGCGGG
>JAKOTZ010000077.1 GCA_029776995.1 Candidatus Hydrogenedentota bacterium | reverse complement strand
GCCGCGCAACAGTTGCGTGGCCTCCGCGTCTCCCGTGATTTCCATTTTTTCAGTATCATAGGTTACGGTCCGCCCTACCCGAAGGGCAACCGTTCCCAGCAGCACAAATTCCGTCAGGGGCGCCGCGTAAGAAAAATCCGACACGGCCGGCGGCCCCCCTTTGCAGGCTTCCAGGAAATTCCGGTAATGGTTTGCGCCCGGCACCCGCTCCAGGGTCGGTTCCGGCCGGGTATATTCTTTCATGCGTTCGTCGGGCAGCAACCGAGCTTCCCCGCCATATTCGCCGGCGGTGGCAAAACCGTTCTCTCCGATAAACAGCGATCCGTTTTTCCCGTCACCAATCTGCTGTTCCGCCGGAATGCCTTCAGGCCTTGGCAGGAACTGGCCATCCTCGTACCAGTAGATGTCCACAGGCGGCATATCTCCCCGCGCCGGGAAACTGTACTTGACCACCGCGTTCCGAGGAAACGTGAGGGGATTGGCATCCTCCGCACGCACCGGGGTAGCGGAAAACGTTTTGGCATCACCCAGCCTGAGCACAAAAAAAGCCGCATCCAGGATGTGACATCCCATATCCCCCAGCCCGCCGCACCCATAATCGAGCCACCCCCTCCATTTGAAGGGGGCAATCAGTGAACTGTAGGGGCGCTCCGGTCCGGTCCCCAGCCACAGGTCCCAGTCCAACTCCTCCGGAACGGGTTCTTCCGGCGGGGCAGCAGTCAGTCCCTGGGGCCATCTTCCTGACGGGCGGTCGGTCCACGCGTGCACTTCTCGGACGGCGCCGATCGCTCCGGACCAGATCATCTCCGCCAGGTCCCTGACACCGTTTCCGGAATGGCCCTGGTTTCCCATCTGCGTGGCCACGCCCATCTCTTTAGCGGTACGGGCCAGCAGCCGCGTTTCGGCGATGGTGTGGGCCATGGGTTTTTCCACATACACGTGTTTGCCCAGTTTCATGGCCATATAGGCCGCCGGCGCGTGGGTATGGTCCGGAGTGGCCACCGTGACCATATCAATCCGGTCCGCCATCTCATCGAACATTTTGCGGTAATCTTTGTATTTTTTGCTTCGGGAATGCGGTAAAACGCTTCTTCGGCGCGTTTCCAGTCCACGTCGCAAAGGGCCACCACGTTCTCCCGCTTGTAGGACATGATGTCATGTATGCCCTTGCCGCCGACGCCGATGCCGGCCACGTTCAGCTTTTCGTTGGGGGAAATTTTGCGGGGTACAACGCGCGCGCTGTTGGGCGCGCCCAGGGCGCTCACGCAGGCTGTAGTGGTAGCCGCGGCCAGAAACGCCCGGCGGGTCAGGGTAGACGAATAGGTTCCCTCTTTTTTCTTATCCATCACTGGAACTCCTTACTTAACTTCATCTGTTGACCGTATCCGCGCGGCTTATTATAGACCCATTCGGCACCATTCCGGTTACCCGTTTGAGTTTCCCGCTAGCCGAATGCGCGAAAAAATCACGGCCCGACTCCGGGCTGTTATCCCGGGACGGGCCGTGCATCATGTCCGAATCCTTGAGCGTGGCCGTTCTGGAGGCAAGGTCGCGGATGCGATATCAGGCGGCAGGCCTCAGCCGATCCCACCCTGACGGGTGATGATGCTACGGTCGGTATTACCGGCCGCCCAGCAGCTGCAGCGCCGTCTGGGGAACAATGTTCGCCTGGGCCAGCACGCTGGTGCCCGCGTTAACCAGAATCTGGTTCCGGGTAAACCGGATCGTTTCCTGGGCGATATCCGCGTCGCGGATAGCGCTTTCAGAGGCCGCGGAATTCTCCTCCTGAATGGCCAGGGTATTGATGGTGAATTCCAGCCGGTTCTGAATCGCGCCCAGTTGCGCCCGGAGATTGTTGATGCTGCGGAGCGCGATATCCACCGTGCTGATCGCGGATACCGCCAGCTCCATCGAGGAGATGGTAACGGTATTGACCCCCAGGTCATTGCTCTTGGCGCCGCGGACCACGATGTTAAGCGTCTGCCCGGGCTGTGCGCCGGACTGCAGGGTAATGGTCTGCGCGGCGCTCAGCACGTAGATGCCGTTGAACTCGGTGTCCAGGGCGATAACGTCGATCTGCCCCAGCAGCTGGCGGACTTCCAGGTCGAGGGCGGTCCGGTTGGCGTCGCTGTTGGTGCCGTTGGCCGCCTGGATCGCCAGTTCTCGGATGCGCTGGAGCACATTGGCCGCCTCGGTCAGCGCGCCTTCCGCGGTCTGCACGAGGTTGATGCCGTCCTGGGAATTCCGGCTGGCCACCCGGGAACCGCGCACCACGGATCGGAACCCCTCAGCGATCGCCAGACCGGCGGCATCATCGGCCGCGCGGTTGATGCGAAGCCCGCTGGAGAGGCGTTCGAGGGAGCGGTTCAGGTCAATGGTGGAATTGCGCAGGGTGCGCGCGGCATTGAGCGCCGCTACATTGGTGTTGATGCGAAGACCCATAACGTTGATCCTCCGTGTCGTTAGGCCTTTGCCTCCTTGCATCGGCCGGAACCGCGTTCGCTGCGCGATTCCACTGCATACTTTCGGCAGTTTCGTAAAAAATCTTTAGCGGAATCCCTGCCGATCCAGCCAGCGGGCCAGAAAATCCGGCCACCGGCCAATCACCGGGTCATTCAGTCCCATGCCGTATCCGTGCTCTCCCCGGTCGAACAGATGCATCTCCGCCGGAATGCCATTACGTTTCAGAGCCAGAAACAACTCCGCGCTGTTCCTCCAGGGCACAACCGAATCGGTATAAGAGTGGACCAGAAACATGGGCGGCGTATTCGGAGTAACCTGTTTTTCCCCGCTCAGGAAAACCAGCAGTTCCTCATCCGATTTGCCTCCGGTAAGATTGTCACGCGAGCCGGTGTGCCCCCAGGGTTCGGACATCGATACCACCGGATAGATCAGCACGGCAAAATCCGGCCTCGACGGCTGCCTGTCCACCGGATCCCCGGCCCCCGGATTGCCCGGATCTCCGTGAACCGCCGCCATACAGGCCAGATGCCCGCCGGCGGAAAACCCCAGAATGCCCACCCGGCGGCCATCCACGCCCCAGCTTTCCGCCCTGTCCCGAACCAGACGCAACGCGCGCCGCGCGTCTTCCAGCGGCGCCGGATGGCGATTCGGGCTGACCCGGTACCGCAACACGCCGGCGGACATCCCCAGCGTGTTAAACCATCGCGCCAGATCTTCCCCCTCATAGTCCCAGGCCAACATCCCGTATCCTCCGCCGGGACACACCACCACGAACGGGCGCCCTCCTCCGGGAAGCAAAAATATGGACAGCATGGATTCCCCCGGCATACGGTTATCCTCCGCGGGATATTCCCTGCCGTCCCGAAGGTCGATCAAAGCGCGGCGCGCAGGAGGCTGGTCTGCCGGAGCCGCTTCAGCGCCACACAGTCCCAATCCAAAAAGGGCACACGCCACCGCGCCGATATACATACCCTGACGCATTTAAATCCCTCCCATTCAGCCGGGCTGATTATCGTTTGAGGATCCCGCCTCGGGACTGGCTCAGAAAGATGCCCTGCAGGTTCATTTTGAGCTCATCGGGGTTGTCCGAGGCAATCATGGCATCCTCTTCCCGGATCAGCCGCTGTTTCAGCAGGCTCACCAGGCTCATGTTGAACGTCTGCATGCCATCTTCCGCGCCCGCCACAATCGCCGTGGGAATCTGTTTGATGTTGTTATCACGGATGAGGCTCGCGATGCCCGGATTGTTGATCATTACTTCAACGGCGGGCATGCGTCCTTTTCCGTCAGCCGCCGGAAGCAGACGCTGCGAAACCACCGCGCGCAGCTGCAGGGCCAGCTGGGAACGCACCTGCTGGTGCATATTGGCGGGAAACAGATCGATGATCCGGTCTATGGTCATCATGGCGTTGGTGGTGTGCAGGGTGGAGAAGACCAGGTGGCCGGTCTCGGCGGCGGCAATGGCCGCGGTAAAGGTTTCCGCGTCGCGCATTTCCCCGATAAGGATGACATCGGGATCCTCACGCATTGCCGCGCGCAGGGCCACCATGAAATCCTGGGTGTCAATGGCGATTTCCCGCTGGGTAATCACACTTTTTTTGTTCGTATGGAGATATTCAATGGGATCTTCCAGCGTGATGATATGGAGCCGTTTTCGCGCGTTGATCCAGTCCACCAGGGCGGCCAGCGTGGTAGATTTCCCGCTGCCGGTGGTTCCCGTGATCAGCACCAGCCCCCGGGGAAAATCCGCAATTTTTTCCATTACCGGAGGCAAATGCAGCTCTTCAAAACTGAGGATTTTATTTTTGACGTGGCGCATAACCAGCCCCGGGGTGCCCCGCTGTTTCAGGGCATTTACCCGGAATCTTCCGAGTCCCGGGACACCAAAGGCCAGGTCGAAATCCCCCCGAACCTCAAACGCTTCCAGCTGTGCCGGTTTCATCATTTCCCGGAGGAATTCCTCCATGTCTTCAAGGGTCAGGGGATCAGCCGGAAGAAACCGGATTTCACCGTCAATCCGCAGTGCCGGCGGGTACCCGACCGTGAGGTGCAGGTCCGACGCGCCATTTTTAACCGCATAGCCCAGCAGCCGGCGCAACTTGGTTTTCTGGGGAGCGGATTCTCCTAACGTGGTTTCCATGATCTGCCCATCCCGTATTGAGTATGTAACCGCGATTCCGAATGCCTTCCGCCCGATCACGGCGTAACCGGCGGGGGCGTCCACGCGCGCAGTTTTTCAGCGTTATCCCGTATTTTCCTTACGATGGCTACCGTATCTGCCATGTCCATCTCGTCACCCAAAAGCACATAGTGGGGCAGCCACACCGCGGACCTCGCACAAAGGTCCTCCGCGACCGGACAGGCATGCGCCCGATAGGCTTCCGCCGGCAGTTTTTCAAACAGCGGCTGACGGTACAGCGGAATGGGATAGCCTGGCGAGGCAGGCAGCCCTTCCGCCCGCGCCGCCGCCACGAATTGGTCCCGGCTGCACCCGAAGGTCTCCGGATCCAGCCTGAAACAGAACAGGTGACGGGACCAGCGGGTAATCCGGTTGCTGCGGACCTGCATGTTCAGGCCGGCAATTCCGCCCAGGTTGGCCTCCAGCCACACGGCGTTCCGTTCGCGCCGGAGCAGCTGGTCCATGGCCCGCTCCACCTGGCAGGCCAGTACAGCCGCCACCAGTTCCGGCATGCGCGCGTTGGTGCCTACCCGAACGTGGTGGTACCAGGGCATGCCGGTCTCCCGCCCACAGTTGGTGATCGAACGGCATATTTCCGCCAGGGATCCGTCGTTCGTAACGATCGCCCCGCCTTCGCCGCCGGTAATGTTTTTCGACTCCTGGAAACTGAATACCCCGCAATCGCCCAGCGTACCCGCGCCTCGTCCCACCCAGCGTCCTCCCCACGCGTGGCAGGCATCTTCGACAATTTTAATTCCGCGGTCCGCGGCAATATCCTTGAGCCGGTCCATGTCGCAGATCCGCCCGCCGAAGTGTACGGGAACGATGGCCCGCGTTTTCGGCGTAACCGCTTCCGCCACGCGGTCGGGATCAATGCACCAGCTTTCGTCCACATCAACAAAAACCGGAACCGCGCCAATCCGCAGCACCGCGGATACGGTCGCCACAAACGTGTAGGGCGGAACGATTACTTCATCGCCCGGTTTTACGCCAACCGCCTGCAGCGCGATCTCCAGCGCCGCGGTGCCACTGTTGCAGGCCACGCAGTAACGGGCTCCCTGAAACCGGGCAAAGGCGTCTTCGAATTTGGCCACGCGTGGGCCCTGAAACCATTTTCGGCTTTCCAGGACCGCATGCACCGCGGCCAGTTCCGCCGCGTCATACATGGGCCAGCGCGGCCACGATTTTTCCGGTCCCCGCACCGGCTCTCCACCTAATACGGCCGGCTGTTCCACCAATGGATATGCTGCCACGAAAACACTCCTCAAAGCCATACCCAGCCGCATGCCGGGCAGTTACGAAAAACCTGTTTACTCTCCCGCCAATATTATTATCCCCTAAACGCGTCATTGGCGCAAGCCCTGTTTTCTTCGTGTATCATGCGGTAGTGACCGAACCGTTTGTGGAGAGAATGGTATGAACCGACGGGACTTCCTGCGCGCGGGCATGTCCGGCCTGGCCCTGACCGCTTTGGGGACAGCCTATACTTCCGGGGCATCCGCGCAAAAAAATGTCCGAATCGGCATGATCGGCACCGGCAACCGGGGAGGATACCTCACCGGACTGCTGTGCAAATTCCCGGAAGTGTCCATTCCCGCGGTGTGCGACCTGCTGCCCGAAGCCGCCGGCCGGGCCGCGGAAACGGTGGAAAAGAGCGGCCGTCCCAGGCCGGAAATTCATGCCGGCGATGAGTACGCTTACCGAAAACTGCTGAGCCGGGATGATCTGGACGCAGTGGTCATCGCCACGCCGTGGGACTGGCACGCCCCCATGGCCGTGGAGGCAATGCGCGCGGGTAAACGGGTGGGGGTGGAGGTCCCGGCGGCAGTCAGCGTGGCAGAGTGCTGGGATCTCGTGCGCGCGGAGCAGGAAACCGGAAAATCCTGCATGATGCTGGAAAACTGGTCTTTCCGGGACGATAACCTGGCCGTGCTGAATATGATCCGGGCAGGGTTGCTGGGCGGTATCCTGCACTGCCAATGCGCCTACGCCCACTATTGCGCGGGCTACTGGGCGTTCGATGCCGACGGAAATGACCGATGGCCGGCCAAATTCCTGGAGAAATACAATCGGGACCAGTATCCCACGCACGGCCTTGGGCCTGTGCTCAGCTGGCTGGATATTAACTGCGGCGATGTTTTCGAATCCCTGACCGCCACCGCTACCGCGTCCGTGGGCCTGAACGCCTATTTCCGGCGCAAGTTCGGCCCGGACCATCCCAACGCCACCCGCAGATTCGCGCAGGGGGACATCGTCACCAGCGTCCTGCGGACACGAAAAGGTAAAACGGTGGTCGTTACCTACGACATCAACCTGCCACGCCCCTACGACAACCAATGGCTGGTTCAGGGAACCCTGGGCGTGTACAGCCACGAACATAATGCCGTCATGATCGAAGGAAAAACCGGGGATCGTCATGACTGGTCCCCCTTCGATCCGTGGCTGGAGGAATACCGCCATCCATGGTGGAAAACCATGGGCGCGGAAGCGCTGCAGCATGGCCACGGCGGCGCCGACTACATCGAAATGCGGCTGTTTGTGAATGCCCTGGTGGAAGATGCGCCATTTCCGCTTGATCTTATAGACGGGGTAACCATGAGCGCCGTCGTGGGGCTTTCTGAACAGTCCATCGCTGCGGGCGGAACTCCCGTTCCGTTTCCCGATTTCACCGGAGGCGCATGGGAGACCAGAAAACCGACTTTCGGCATGGTTCCGCGGTAATTTACGGAGCTGAAAAATAGATTATTACTTCCGATATGGCGTATAGTTCTTGCGTTCGATTGTCCAACCGTAAAAGGGTATCCCATGCGCCTCTTGAGCATTCCCATTATTATGCTGCTTACCGCAATGGTCCTGTCTTGGGGGACAGCCCGGGCGGAAGAAAACAGTATTGCCATAGCCGCGCCGGAACAGCATGCAACCGCTGACGCCGGGCGGAACAACCCCGCAGAAGAACCATCTGACCCGGCGGGCGATGCGGCCCGGGCTGTGGTGGAACAGTACCGGCAGACCGTGGTAACGCTTAAAATCGTGGTCAGCGTGTCGTTCGGCGGGGATGAGGATGAGAACGAATCCGAAGCCAACGCGACGCTGATTTCGCCGGATGGATTGGCCGTGCTCGCGCTGTCGGCTATAGATCCTTCCGCGCTGCTGGGCTCCCTGACCGATTCAGACCCGGACAACACGTTTTCACTGCGGGTTGTTTCGCTCAGAATGATTCTTCCGGGCGGCGAGGAGCGGGAGGCAGAGGTGGTCCTGCGGGATAAAGACCTGGACATTGTGTTCGTTCGGCTGAAAGAAGCCCCGGCATCCCCCCTCCCCCACGTGGACATGGCACAGGCGGCCGAATCGGTTCGGATACTGGACCCGTACGTGTGCATCGGGCAGGAAGGGCCTATCGTGCAGCGGGCGCACACGGCTTTCATCGACCGTATCGAAGGGCGGGTGGACCGTCCCCGGATGTATTATCTGGTCTCCAGGTCACGCACTCAGCAGGTCCTGTGTTCTCCGCTGTTTACCCTGGGGGGACGCCTGATCGGATTCGGCGTCACCCGTCACGTGAGCACCGATGAAGATGATGACGACCTGATCGCGGTGGTGGCGCCGGCCCCGCAAGTCCGCGAACTGATGCTGCAGGTCCCGCCCCGGGGGGAAACGCCCGCGGATTCGGCCCAGCCCTGATCAATCTCAATCCAGCGGAATGTCCCGCCGGTCTAATCCGGCCTTATCAGGCCACAGGAGCGTTACTTTCCGCATACCGCACCGCAGCAGATATTCGCGCGCGTCCTCAAATTGCCATGCCACCTCGTCTGACGCGTGGCTGTCATCCCCTAGGCACGCCCGGAGTCCCATATCGGCGGCAGCGCGCACCAGAAAAGGCGCGGGATAAGGCCTTCCCAATCCCTTGCGGTAACCCCCTGTATTGATATCCAGGATGCAACCGGCGTCGCGGACAGCTTCGAGCGCTTCCAGCGCGGCCCTGCTGACCCGCGGTGTATAGAGGGACTCATCGCTGGAGAATTGTTTCCGGATCAGATCGAAATGTCCTACCACTTCCGGGCGCAACCGTTCCGCCATTTCCGCCACGGCCTGAAAATACCGGACGGCTGCCGGTTCCATGCCGCCCGCAGCCTCCACGGCCAAACGGAAGTATTCAGGCTTGTAATCAATAATGTAGCCGGCCACGTAATGCACGGAGCCTACTATGTAATCGAAGCCCAGGTTCTGCTTCCACCGGAGGGCCATCTCTTCCCAGGATGCTTCGGGAACCACTTCGGCCTCAAACCCCTTCAGAATTACTATCCGGCCGGCATACTCTTCTTTCAGGGCATTCACTTCCCGGGCATACGCTGAAAACAATGCGGCCAGGGTTTCCACGGTCCACCCCATCGCGCGCTCTTCGTCATAAAGCCGTTCCGGCTCGGTCCGCGGGGCATGCTCGGTGACGCCAAACAGGCAAAGCCCCCGCTCCACCGCCGCATCCAGGATGTCCCGCAGCGGCGACCGGGCATGGTCGCAATACGCCGCGCTGTGTCCCCCGTGCAGGGACGCGCGCCAGGACGGAGCCCCTGAAACGTTCACGCGTGAGCCCATCCCGCGCGACAACAGGCGGAATTAGGCCAGCCTGCCATAATGCTTCTCATAAAACGCGCGGAACTCACCGGATTTAATGGGACGCCACCACCATTCGTTTTCAACGTACCAGCGGACGGTCTGCTCGATGCCCGCGTCCCAGTCCATCACCGGACGCCATCCCAGCGCGCGCAGTTTGGATCCGTCAATGGCATACCGCCGGTCATGGCCCACCCGGTCGGGCACATGACGGATCAGCGATTCCGGTTTGCCCAGCACGTCCAGAATCTTCCGGGTAAGGACGATATTCTCCCGTTCGTTCCCTCCCGGGATGTTATAGACTTCGCCTGGAACGCCCTGCCGCAGCACCAGGTCTATGGCCGAGCAGTGATCGTCCACATAGAGCCAGTCACGCACGTTTCGCCCGTCCCCGTACAGCGGCAGGGGCTGATCATCAATCGCGTTTGTGACGAACAGGGGAAGCACTTTCTCCGGATACTGGCGCGGTCCGTAGGTGTTCGAGCCCCGGGTGATCATCACAGGAAGGCCGTAGGTTTCGTAAAAGGCCGTCCCGAACAGTTCGCCCGAAGCTTTGCTGGCCGCGTAGGGATTGCGGGGATGCACGGGATCCGTTTCGCGGAAAGCCCCCGTTTCAATGCTGCCATACACCTCATCCGTCGAGACCAGCAGCACCCGGGATATCCCGGCGCGGCGCGCCTGGTCCAAGACCACATATGTGCCCATTACGTTGGTATGAATAAAATCCGTCGCCCCGTGCAGGCTGCGGTCCACGTGGCTCTCCGCGGCAAAATTAACCAGCCCGTCGCATCCCTCCAGCGCCTTTCCCAGGGTTTCCGCGTCGGCAATATCTCCCTGAACAAAGGTATAACGCCCGGGATCCAGCCCTTCCAGGTTTTCGCGGCGGCCGGAGTAGGTGAGTTTGTCGTACACCACCACGTGGACATCGGGATACCGCTCCAGTTCCCAGCGCACAAAGGAGGACCCGATAAACCCGGCGCCTCCGGTAACCAATATCCGTTTCATAATACTGACAATCTCCTTTCCAGGTAATGGGCCAGGGCATCCTGCCAGAGTCGCGTCCGCTCTCCCGTAACGGTTTCATACCGTGCCGTGGACAGCACGCTTCGCCGAGCCCGCTTCGCCGCGGTCGGGTACTCGGATGAGGAACATGGCGTCACGGGAATATTTATTCCCGACAGGCGTAAAATCTCACGCGCGTACGCGTACCGGGAACATTCGCCCCGGTTCACTATATGGTATATGCCGAACCGTCCGGTACCCACCAGCTTCAAAGTCGCGTCCGCCAAATCCCACGTGTGCGTGGGACAGCCCGTTTCGTCATCGACCACCTTGAGCGCGGGACGGGTAGCCGCTGCTCTGAGGATCTTCTCCACGAAATTATTTCCACCGGGACCGAACAACCAGGCTGTTCTGATAATATAAAAGCGGTCGGTCTCCTCCTGCAGCGCGATTTCTCCCAGGGCTTTAGACCGGCCGTAGGCGTTAAGCGCCGCGTCCGGGTCCACGGGATCGTCCTCAGACCAGGCGCCGGCATCCCGTTCCGGGAACACATAATCCGTGGAGTAGTGCACAACCGGCAGGCCGTGTTTAGCGCAAACCCGCCCGATAACGCGGGGTCCCAGCGCGTTCACCCGCAACGCCTCTTCAAAGTGGGCCTCTGCGGCCTCCACGTCCGTATAGGCCGCCGCGTTCAGCACCAGGTCCGGGCCGGCATGCTCCAGAGCCGCTTCGATCGCGCTTTCATCCGTTATGTCCAGTTCCGGGAGATCCAGCCCGGCAACAAAACCCGCCGCGGAAAAAATCCGTTGCAGATCCCGACCCAATTGGCCCTTGCTGCCCAATATTAGCGTGCGCATAAGATAATCCTTATTCTTATTTTACCGGTCCGATCCCGGTCTGACCAAAGGCAGGTACTACAGCCCGATTCGGAAAAATCTGCGCGGTGCAAGTGTTTTTGGAGATCAGCCTCAGCCGGTATCTATAAAGTTTCCCGTAAATATGAATGGCAAAAGGAAACCGATATGCGATAATCTCCTTTTGAAAGGTAACCTGTATGGCCTGTGAAAACTGCCCTATGCGGCGCCGTTTCGAACAGTGGCCGAAATCCCTGATCGGGAGGATCTGGTTCTGGCACACGAGCTGGTGCCCCGGATGGAAACGGTGGATATCGTCACTGGATCCGGCCGAGCGGGAGGCACTGCTGAGCCGAATACGCGCGCTGCGGGACAAATCCTGAACATCTAAAACATAGGACGGTAAAACCATGGATCGATATATCAGCAGCGCGACTGGGCTGATAATTGCCGTACTGTTCGGAACCTGGGGAATGGCTTCCGCCGACAATCCGTCTCCCGGAAACGACGATTACACCGTGGCGGCTTATTACTTCCCGAGTTACCATCCCAACCCGGGATACGACCGGGATTACGGAAAAGGGTTTACCGAGTGGGACCTCATCCGGGCGGCCCGGCCCCGATTCGATGGACACGACCAGCCTAAAACCCCACAGTGGGGATATGACGACGAATCGGATCCGAAACGTATGGCGCTTCGCATAGATGCCGCCGCGGACCACGGCGTGGATGTTTTTCTGTTCGACTGGTATTGGCATGAAGGAACTGGACCTTTTCTTCATTTGGCGCTCGAAAAGGGTTTCCTGGCCGCGCCGAACAGCCAGCGCGTCAAATTCGCCCTGATGTGGGCCAACCATGACTGGTACCACATACACCCCGCGCGGCCCGTACGCAACCACCCCCTGCTGCATCCCGGCCGGGTTTCCGCGGATACGTTCAAAACGTTAACGGACCATGTAATCCGCGAATACATGGTCCGCCCCAACTACTGGCGGGTAAACGGCGGCGCGTATTTTTCCATTTACGAGCTGATGACACTGGTGGATGGTCTGGGTGGCGTGGAAAAAACCCGGGCCGCCCTGGATGATTTTCGGAAACGGGCTGAAGCGGCCGGCGTCGGTCCCCTGCACCTGAACGCGGTGGTCTGGGGAATTCAGATCCTGCCGGGAGAGCAGACCATAAAAGAACCCGAACAGCTTCTCCCCGCGCTGGGTATCGACAGCGTAACCTCGTATTGCTGGATTCACCACGTTTACCCGGACACTTTCCCCACGGCTGACTACAAATCCTGGATGGACGCGTCCACGGCAAAATGGCCTGTTTTTGAGAAAAAATGGCCGGTCCCTTATTTCCCGAATGTAAGCATGGGCTGGGACCCTTCTCCCAGAACCACCCAGGACGGCCCGTACGAGAACATCGGATACCCTTACACGGCCATCATCACCGGCAATACGCCGGAACTGTTCCGCCAGGCGCTGCTGGCCGCGCGCGATTTGCTCCGCAACCGCCCCCCGGAACAGCGCATCCTGACCATTAACGCATGGAATGAGTGGACTGAAGGGAGCTATCTGGAACCGGATACCCGAAACGGCATGGCTTACCTTGAAGCTGTCCGGGAGGTTTTCGGATCGTCAACCCCCTAACTGACATGCGCCAGGTTCAGGTTGAAATTTTCACCGGGGAAGCTGGGACAGCCTTCTCTTCTGAACACGCCGCCGCGGCGGTAGTGGTCGACGCGCTGCGGGCAAGCGCCACAGCAACCATGCTGCTGGAATCAGGGGCTTTGGAAATATACATAACCCGCGAAGTGAACGATGCATTTGCCCTTCGGCGGCAACATTTCACAGACGCATTGCTGTTTGGAGAGCGGGGAGGACTGCCGCCAGAGGGGTTCGACGGCGGAAACAGCCCGATCGAAACCGCAAAAGCCGCAGGATGGCGCGTCATATTTACCACAACCACCGGAGCGGGTCGGGTAGTTGCCTGCCGGGGTGCCTCCTTAATATGCATGGGCACGGTACTGCACGCGGATGCACTGTATAAAACCCTCGCCGCCTGGGCCGCGCGTCCCCGGACCAGCAGCGTCCCCCTGGTGTTTATTCCGGCCGGATTAATGGACGATCCGGATTTCAGCGCCCAGGAAGACGAAGCCTCCGCGCTGGCGCTCGCCCGCGGGTTATTCCGGGCTTATCCGGACTTCTTCATGCCGGGAGAGTCGGTTTCAGGCTATGAATCCCGTTACGGATCAATCCTGGACCGGCCGGATGGCCTGACATTCCTCTTTGAGTCGGCGCCCCATGCCGAAAAACTTCGCCGGATCGGCCTGGGACATGAAGTCGCCTGGTGCGCCCGTATGGATGTCGCCCACGCCGTACCCTGTGTCCACGGCTGGTGGAATGACCGCACTCCCATCCTGCGGCGCGGAATACCTGACTCGATACAGGATTAACCCTTAGAGCTGTCCGGTTTTGTCCCCGGAATTTTTCGACCTGGCCCGCCCGGTGCCCCCGCGGGATCCGGCAGCTGAATCTTCCGCTTTTTCGGATCCGGATGGCGGCGGTACAAAATCGCCACATGGCCGATGCGTCCGGCCACTTCCGCCTGCGTTTCCCGGGCTATATGGTCCGTCAGGGCTTTCTTTTCATCCTTGAAGTCGTTAAACCGTATTTTGATCAGCTCATGGGCTTCGAGGGCGTCATCCACGGCATTCAGGACCGATTCACTCGCGCCGCCCTTTCCAATCAGGATCACCGGATCCAGCTGGTTCGCCAGCCCCCGAAGAAAACGCCGCTGTCCACTGGTCAGGCTGCTTATAAAAAAATCCCTTTTGAAGCCGTCAGTATACCACACTCCCCGCCCCGGAAAATGAAACGGCCGGGCTGCCGCGCAATGCGGCAACCCGGCTGGTCTGGAACGTTTCGGTTATTTGACTGCGGC
>JAKOTZ010000075.1 GCA_029776995.1 Candidatus Hydrogenedentota bacterium | reverse complement strand
CGAAACGGAAAAACGAGGCATATTCCGCCGACCTGGACACGTTCATGCTGGATTTTTCGCGGACGTATTTTCGCACCATCCGTGAGGCCATGGACCGCCACGCGCCAGGCGTGCTCTACCTCGGCTGCCGGTTCGCCTGGGTGGAAGATAACGCGGTACGGGCGGCGGGGGAATACGCGGATATAGTTTCATTCAATATCTACAAAAAACTGCCTGAGCTTCCGAAGGTCATGGAGACCGTAGACAAGCCGGTCATCATAGGGGAGTTTCATTTTGGCGCGCTGGACCGCGGCATGTTCCATACCGGCCTGGTCGCGGCCGCGTCGCAGGATGAACGGGCCGCCCTCTATGAAAACTATCTCCGGGCGGCGGCCCTGCACCCTAAAATCGTGGGTACCCACTGGTTTCAGCTGGTTGACCAGCCGATCACCGGCAGGTGGTATGACGGCGAAAATTACAATATCGGCATGCTGTCGGTCGTGGATCATCCGTATCCGGAGCTGACCGGGGCCGCCCGGCGGATCCACGGGATGCTGTATCCCCTTCGCGCCGGCAAAGCCGAGGAGCGTACGCCATGAAAATTGGACGAAGAGGAGTCGCGACGGTTGTTTGCGTGGCCGTTGCGTTGTCCTCGCTTGATGTTTGGAGCCAGGACAGCCAAATTTCCGGAGTGCTGGTTTTTCCGGACGGCCGCCAGGATTTCCGCGGCGCGCGCGTCTTTCTTGAGCCGGGCATCGATGGCGCCCTGCAGGAAAGCCGTCCGGATGATTCAGGGCGGTTCGTGTTTTCCGGTCCCTACTCGGGGCCGGTGGGGCTGATGGCTATCGCTCCAGGCTTTGGATGGACGGGCCGCCATCTGAATCTGGCAGCGGGTGAAAGGGTTTCTGATGTACGCCTGGCATTTCCGCAGGCAGCCAGCCTTAATGGCCAGGCTGTGGACCCGAAAGGGAAACCCGTTTCCGGCGCTGTGGTGCTCCGGGTAGCGGTTACGGCTCCGTACAAGGTTGGGATTCCCCTGTCCAAGCTGGCCGGTTTCGGGTTTGAGGAAATCCGTTCAGACGATGCCGGTCGTTTCACCGTGCCCAATATGCCGGCCGGGGCCACTGTGGCCCTGAAGCTGGCCCATCCTTCCTTTGCGCAGACGGCCACGCCCGCTCAGCCGGTAGGTTCCCCCCTGACGGCCACCCTGTACCCGGGCGTGCTGGTCACCGGAGAAGTTATTGACCGCGCGTTGCAGTCCCGGGTGGCCGGAGCCCGGGTGGTTCTGCGCAACGCGAGCCCTCCGCACGATTCCCTGTCGGTGCAGACGGATGCCCAGGGAACGTTTCTTATCCGGCTGAATCCCGGGGTTTATCTGGCGCGGGCCGAGGCGGCGGATCGGATGAGTCCCGGGTGGCAGGAGGTCGCCATTACCGGTGAGACGCCGGAAACCCGGCTGCGGCTGCCGGTCAGCCGGTCCGGCACCGTTACCGGGAAAGTAGCGGACGCCATTTCCGGCGAACCAATTGAGGGCGCGCGGATACGGATGGAAAGTGGCGGATTCCTGGCCGGTGTCGCGCGCACCGATGCCGCGGGCGTGTTCCGCGTAGCGGCATCCGAAGGCGAGAACACGCTGTATTTCGAAAGCGCGCCGGGTTACCTGCCGCCGGAGCCCCGGGCCGTGCGGGTGATGGTGTCATCCGGCCAGGAGGTTGCGCTGCCGGGGATATGGCTGGCGCCTCTGCCTGAATTCGAGGTTCAGGTGGTATCGGGAGAACATAACGATCCCGTCGCGGGGGCGGCGGTGCTGTTGCTGGAGCCGAGGCAGCTGGGCTGGGTGATGGCGGACAGCGCGGGCGTCGCGCGTTTCCGGGTCAACCGCATTCCGGAGAGCGGGCGGGTTACGGCACTCGCATGGCATCCCGACGAACCTCGGGGCGCGCTGTTCGCGCTGGACCGGGGGCGGCCAAGGGATAACCAGGTCAGCCTGTTGCCGTGCGCCACCGTCCGCGGCGCGGTAAAGCTGGCGGATGGATCCCCCGCCCGGGGCGTGACGGTGGGTGCGGTATATGGCGCGGAGGGACTGGAGTCGCCGCTGGTGCTCTGGCGCGCGGTTACGGATGAAACGGGAGCATACGCATGGCCGGCGGTGGTGCCCGGTGTGCCGCAGCGGGTTGTCGCGTTGGGCTGGGACGGCGCGGAACTGGTGCTGGGTGATGTGAATGCCGCTCCCGCTCAGGACATGGCGCTGCCGGATGGGATAATATCCGCGGGTGCCGCGCGGCAGACGAAGGTCCCAGCCACGCCGGCGTCGCTGGCTGAACGTTTGCGGGACAAAGTACCGGTTCCCGCCCTGGTAACGCGGGCGGATGATGCCGCCGCGCGGGAAGCCTGGGCCGAGACCCTTGCCGCGTGTGGCAGCGCTGTTTCAGGCATTACGCCGGTGGTGGTTTCCGGTGCAGCCATAACCGCGGAAACGCGGCAGGGCGTCCGGGTCATGCCGATATCTTCATCGGATCCGTGGCCTGCGGGAGTGGATACCCTGCTGCTGGACCGTTCGGGCAAGGCGGTCGCGCTGACGGCCGGACTGCCTCCGCTGTTTATGGTCCGGAGCGCCGCGCGATGATTGGCGGCTTGCGGTTCAAATACGTTCTGCTGGCGCTGGCCGTTCTGATCGGATACGCGGATGCCGCGGGGGCGCAGGATATTACCCTGCGCGGAACCGTTACCAATGTGGAAGGTCAGCCCGTTGCGGGAGCCCGGGTATGGGCCGGGCAGTTTCGGGCAGGTCGGGCGACCCGCACTGATGAACAGGGCAATTTCAAATTCGAAGGACTGTATTTTGCCCCCATGGAGGTGGTGGCGCTGGCCGAGGGATATTCATTCGCCGGCTGGAACGGCCTGCCCCTGGCGGACCAGCAGCTTAAACTGGTGCTGACGCCGGAACGGCGGCGTATGGAGATTCGCATTACCGATGCCGCGTTCACGCCGCTGCCGGGCGCGTGGATCCGGGCGCTGTCTCCCGGCGGCTTCTATACGGTGACGGTGGAGGATTATGAGGCGCTGGGTTTCCCGCCGTTGCGCGCGGACGATGACGGCGTCATCACGATTGATATGTTGCCGCCGGTGGACCATGCGCGCGCCGTGGTGGGCCATCCAAGGTACCCCGACACGGCTGTGGATTACCTTCCGGTCCGGGCGGACCGCCGCAATCAGATTCAGCTCGAACCGGGAAAGACCCTGCGGGGGCGGGTAACAGACGGCGGCCGCGGCATACCGGGGATGCGCGTCCGGGTATTTCAGCCCGCCGTGGGCGGGTCTGTGGTGTTGGCGGAAACCTGCACGGATCCGGAAGGATATTACGCGTTGCGGGTTTTTCCCGGATCGTACTATGCCGCGTGTCTAGGCCATGGCGATCGCGCCGATCCGGAGCCGGTCCCTGTGGACCTGAGCGAAGAGAATAAAACAGTCAATTTTTCCCTTCCGGAAACCTACACCCTGCGGGGGATTGTTCAGGAAGAGTCCGGAAAGCCGGTTTCCCTGACCCGTCTGGTATTTCGCCGTGGAGACCTGGCGCTGGCAGAGGCGCTCTCGGACCCCCGGGGCCGGTATGCCCTCCGCGTCGGAGTTAAGGAAGGCAGCCTGCAGATACAGCCTCCGCCCGGGCTCCGCACCAGAGAACTGCCGGTGATACCGGTGCGTTTTGAGTCGGTCCGGGAAATAGAGGTTCCGCCCGTGGTTCTCCTGCCGCTGCCGGTCATCACCGGACGGATCCGCCTGCCGGAGGGGATGCGGGACGCTCCCCTGGCGCTGGTAACTTCGCAGACACTGGAGCCGACAGTGCGGGCTGTCACCGATACCGAAGGAAATTTTCGCATCGCGCTGGGATACCAGCCTGAGGATAATCGCGCCTCGTTCCGGGTTGAACATGCCCTGCGCATGCTGCGTCGGGACTTCACGGTCAATCTGGATCAGCGCGGCGACCTGGAACTTGTTCTCGATTCTTTTGAGCCCGCGCTGGAGGACCGTCCGCCCATTCCGGGCCAGAATAATCTGAAGAGCAAGCTTGGGAAACCTGCTTCCCCGCTCGAATGTTCCAGATGGTTCAACATTCAGCCCGAGCAGGCCGTACCGCTCAAAGACCGGGTAACCGTGATCACGTTTTGGGGATGGTTTGACGACAGTCCCCAGGGCCACGACCGCCTGTATGAAATGCAGGCCCTGCATGATCTTTACCAGGGGGTGGATGACGTGGTGATCCTGACCGTACACGATGCCAGTGAGGACGCGGAGTCTGTGGATCGGTTCCTGCGTCAGCAGGGCATCCGTTTTCCGGTGGGCCTGGATGCGGAACCGTCCAAAACGTTCTCAGCCTATGGCATCCAGTTCATCCCGGAAACGGTTGTGGTCGACCGAAAAGGCATCCTGCGTTACGACCGCACCGAAGGCCGTCTGCTGGAACTGATCAAAAGCCTCCGGAGGGAGCGCTGATTGGTACTTCCGGTTTTTTCTGTCCGACGCATTGTACGCGGACAGAAAATGTGCGGAGTGGGTTCAATGTGGTTTTATAATGCTTTCAAGGCTGTAAGCTAATTCGCCTGGTTAGGGAGTTGCATAGGATGAAAGCACAGCGCGGCCGTGAGGTAACGTACAGCAGACGAAATTTTTTGCTGCGGTCCGCGGCGGTTGCCGGTATGGGCGGCGCGTGGCTGAATGCGTCCGCCGTATCCGCCGCGGGTGACAAACCTAATATTCTGCTTATCATGACCGATCAGCAGACGGCTTCCGCCATGCGTTGCGCGGGGAATCTCCATCTGGCCACGCCCGCCATGGACGCGCTGGCGCGGCAGGGCATACGGTTCAGCCATGCCTACGTTACCCAGCCGTTGTGCATGCCCAGCCGTTCAAGCCTCCAGACCGGCCGCTATCCCCACGAAATCGGCGTCATCAGTAACGGGCGCGACATCAGGGGGGAGTTCCCCATGCTGGGCAGCCTCATGGGCAATGCCGGGTATGAGTGTGCTTATATCGGGAAATGGCATGTGGGCGCGTCGTTCAAATCGGCGGGATATGCCGGTGAAGCCTATGACATCAGGCCGGACCACCGGAAGACAGAAGCGGCGGTATCAAGGCTTAAACGGGGTTTTCGGGAGCCGTTCTTCCTGACCGTTTCCTACATGAATCCCCACAATGTCTGCGAGCTGGCGCGGGGAGAAGCTCTTCCGGACGGCCCTATTGGCGAGCCGCCGATGGAACCGGACGCGCTTCCTCCGCTTCCGGAGAACTTTGCCATTCCCGAAAATGAACCATCGGCGATCCGGGAGGTGCAGCGGAAAATTCCCTTCCATTACCCAACCCGGGATTGGGACGAACTGAAATGGCGGCAGTATCTTTGGGGATATTACCGGCTGGTTGAGAAGGTGGACGCTGAAATCGGGCGGGTGCTCGACGCCCTTTTTTCCAGTTCTTATGCCGACAGCACAATCGTTATTTTGGTAAGCGATCACGGGGAAGGCGTCGCCATGCACCACTGGAACCAGAAACAGGTGCTGTATGACCAGTGCGTGCGGGTGCCGCTGATACTGGCCGGCCCGGGAATTAAAGCCGGCGCGGTATCTTCCGAGCTGGTTTCCACAGGGCTGGATATCCCTCGGACGCTGCTTGATTGGGCCGGTGGCGCGCCGCCCGAATCCATGCGGGGCATTTCGCTGCGGGGAATCGCGGAAGGCGCGACCTCCACGCTGGACCGGCCGTATGTCGTTTCCGAAACGGTGTTTTCCCGTGATACCCAGCCGCTGGGGCTTCGAGGGCGTATGCTTCGAACCCGGCGGTTCAAATACTGTGTCTATGACACGGGCACGTGCCGGGAACAGCTTTTCGACATGGACGCGGATCCCGGCGAGACGCGCAACTTGGCAGTGCAGACAGAACACCAAACCATTCTCAAAGAGCACCGGACCGCCCTTGCGGAATGGGCGCGCAGTACAGAGGATCTGGATTTTCCCTACGTTCAGGCATGACGGTTTCCGGATTTCCGCTAATTCCATTTTGCAGCAGAGGGCAACACCTGTTTCAGCAGCAGAGCGAACGTCTTTGTGCCGCGCTCCGGTCGGGAAGGCATCAACCGTGATTTTTCCAGGGCGCCGGGTTGCGTCAGGTGCTGCGGGTAGCGTATACTTTCCCCAGTGCGTGTCATGTAAAAGGCGCGCGGCTTCGTCGAAGACAGCCGGGGGCCGTACGGCCTTAAAGATCCAGCCGAGACGGGGCGAAACAGAAAGACACGCTCCCCATTCTGGGTGAGTTGGATGAGTGGACTGTTTCCCCGTGCTGTCAGAAAATGGCGCGGGGTTATTTATTTCCGCGCCTCGCGGAAAGGAGGTGAACAGCGTGCCTACGCAAAAAAAGATTGACGCGGTTGCCGAAATGAAAGAACGGCTGAGCCGCAGCAAAGTGGCGGTGGCCACCAAATACAGCGGCATCAACGTGGCGCAGGCCACGGAGCTCCGGTCGAAACTCCGGGCGAGTGGCGTGACGTTCAAGGTGTATAAGAACACGCTGGCCCGGCTGGCGCTGCGGGAGTGCGGCGTCGAAAAAGCGGCCGATTTTATGGAGGGCCCCACGGCGTGGGCCTTTTCCGAGGATCCGGTCGCGCCGGCTAAACTCCTGTCCGAATACGCCAAAGAGGTGCCTTTCATCCAGATCGTGGGAGGCGTGCTGGAAGGAAAACCGGTGAATGCCGCCCAGGTTCAGGCGCTTGCTTCGCTCCCGTCCCGGGAACAGCTTATCGCCCAGGTGGTTGGAACCATTGCCATGCCGTTGCGCAACCTGGTCGGCGTGCTCAACGCTCCGCTGCGCGACCTGGCCAGCGTGCTGGACCAGATCCGTCAGAAAAAGGAAGGCCAGGCGGCCTGACCCATACCGCTCCGGCCGCGCCGGTACGGGTTCGGCGCGGATCGGATAGATTCAGTGAGAACCCGGAAACATAAATAACGTCCGAAAGCGGACGACCAAACATAGAGGAAAAAACCATGTCAGAGAAACTGGATGCGATCATCAACAGCATTGCGGAACTGAACGTGCTGGAACTGAGTGAACTGGTGAAAGCCCTGGAAGAAAAATTCGGCGTGACGGCGGCTGCCCCGGTGATGATGGGCGCCATGCCGATGGCCGGCGCGGGCGCTGCCCCGGCGGAAGCCGCGGAAGAACCCACTGAATTCGACGTGATCCTCAAAGACTTCGGCGCCCAGAAGATCGGCGTGATCAAGGTCGTGAAGGACATGTGCGGCCTGGGCCTGAAAGAAGCCAAGGACCTGGTGGACAAGGCCCCGTGCACCGTGAAGGAAGGCATGTCCAAGGAAGATGCCGAAAAGCTCAAGAAAGCGCTCGAAGACGCCGGCGCGACCGTCGAAGTCAAGGGCAAGTAATCCCTTCCGGCCGTACCGATACGGCAACGTATTTACGGAAAACCGTCTTCCCCCCGGGAAGGCGGTTTTTCCTTATAATGCGGACAGCATAGTATGGCGTCAATAAGCCCGGATAATTCACAAGGGAGGTTGCGATGAACCGGACCATGCTGAACCTGGCCGCGGGGCTGCTGCTGATGGCCGCGATATCGCGGGGAGAGGAAACACGCGCCATGACTTCGGAAAGCATCACGGAAGCGAAATGGGCGGCCTGCGCGGTTGAGCCCTTAGCGCCGCCGGCGCCATTTGAAGCGTCGTGGATCGGGCCGGCCCGTTCCGCGGAAGTGGATCCGCTGGGTGGTGTCTTTGAAGTGCGGCGGACATTTCAGGTAACGAATCCGGCAGCATGGCAAAAGGTGCGGGTTTCCGCGGACAGCGCCTACGTGTTATGGGTGAACGGCGTGGAAGTCTTCCGGGGGCCGGCCCTGTTTGATCCGGCGCATCAGGTCTACGACACGCTGGACCTGTCGCCTTACGTTCAGCAGGGCGAAAACATAATAGCTGCCCGGGTCATCTGCTGGAGTGATCCCACCACGGCGGGCCCGTACCGTCAGGTCAGCGCGATGCCGGCGTTTCTGTTGGACGCCCCGGAACTGAAAACTGATGCCTCCTGGCGGGTTCGCGTCTGTTCCGGCTATCGGAATGCGGGCCGGGAGAACACCCGCGGCGGCGGAGCGGCGCACTGGTACGAATGGGTGGATGGCCGCGAATTGGGCCGAGGCATCTCGCTGGCTTCATTCAAAGAAGGGCCGGGCTGGTCGGCCGCGCGGGAAATTTCCCGGGCGGAGTGCTGGAATGTGCCTTCCGGGGATACGGGCAGCCCCTGGAAACTGTATCCGCGGACCATTCCCGCGCCGGCCCTCGGAGCCGTCCAGTCTGCCCTATTGGTGCAGCGCGGTACCGTATCCGGAAAAAAACAGGAGCCGCCGTTTCCCTTCGACGTAATTCCGACGGACGAAGGGACGGGATCCGGGCATGAGGTTACATTTCCGGGCGATGGCGCCATCCACTGCGCCGTTTTTGACGCCGGGGAACTGGTAAATGCGTGGGTCTGTCTGGAAATAGACGGACCGGCAGGAACGCCGGTGGAAATCATGTGGGCCGAGGCGCCCGCGCTGAAGGGGGAAAAAGGCCGGAGGGACCGACTGGAACACCGGCGCGTGGAAGGATCCGCGGATATTTATACGTTGTCGGGCCAGGGTCCGGAACGTTATGAGCCCATGTCCTGGCGTACCTTCCGTTTTGTCCGGGTGGCTGTCCGCTGTGAACGGCCGGTGACCATTCGGGGGCTGTATTATCGGCGCGCGGGATATCCTTTTGCGGACCGGGGATATTTTTCCTGTGATGATTCCTTCCTCAACCGGGTATGGGATGTCGGACGTAATACCCAGCGGCTGTGCGCCATGGACACGTTCCAGGACTGCCCGTATTATGAACGGCTTCAGTATGGCGGCGATACCCGCATCCAGTGCCTGGTGACCTACGCGGCGTTTGGCGATACCCTTCTGCCGGCCAATGCCATACGGCAGCTGCAGGCGTCCGTGACGCCGGAGGGGCTTATTCAGTCCCGATACCCCAATCATGTTTTTCAGGTGATTCCCGGTTACTCCCTGGCCTGGATCCAGATGCTTGACGATTACCTGCTGTATACGGGCGACGTCCGCCTTGCGACTGAAGCGGTTCACGTGGTGGACGGCATCCTGCGTTTTTACCGTCGCCATCTCACGGATGCCGGGTTCGTCGCGGGGCTGCCCTACTGGAATTTCTATGACTGGATCTTCGAAACGAACGGGGTACCGGCGGCTCAGTCCGAAAATGATACGCTGGCTACCCTGCATTACAAAATTGCCCTGGAATCAGCCGCGCGCGTACATGACCTCCTGCGGGAAACAGCCGAAGCCGAACGTTGCCGGGGCGAAGCCAGGGCCATAGCCGAGGCCGTGAACCGGCATGCGTGGAACGAAACGGAAGGCCTGTATCAGGATGGCATCGCCACGGTTACGTTCAGCCGACACGTGAACGCGTTCGCGATTCTGGCTGACGTCGCGGACGGCGCGCGCAAAACCCGGATTGCCGACAGGCTTTTTTCTGACGCCTCGCTCAGGAATACCACGTTCTATTTTGCCCATTATCTGCATGATGCCGCCGAAATGCTGGGCATGCCCGAGCAGATCCTGAACGATCTGAACCGCTGGAAACCCATGCTCGAAGCGGGCTCCACGACCTGGTGGGAAACGCCGGACAGTCCCCGCAGCGAATGCCACGCCTGGAGCGCGACGCCCACCTACCGGCTGCCCCGACTGATCCTCGGAATCCGTCCCCTGCAGCCGGGATGCCGCGCCGTGGAAATCCGCCCATGGCCGGGACCGCTTCGGCGCGCCGAAGGGAAATGGCCGACGCCGCTGGGCGATGTGGCCGTATCCTGGTCCCGCGAACAGGACCGCTTTCTGCTCGAGGTGTCCCTGCCGGACGGCATGTCAGGAACCGTCATACTGCCGGACGGCACAAAGCACACTGCTTCCCCAGGTTCGCACCGGTATTCCTGCCCGGATCCTGCCCCTCCAAAATAATTACGGCGGAGGCGCTACGTTTCACCGCCCAGATGACGCTGCAGGCGGGCCCGCAGTTCGCCCAGGCGGATCATGGCATCTTCTAGGGCGGCGGTTCGCTGCACGTCTTTTTCCTGCCGGGCGGCATCCATGGCGCGGGCCAGCAGGGTTTCCAGTCCGTTCATCTGTTCCAGCAGGTGCGCGCCCAGTTCCCGGGGGCCGGGTACGCGGGAACGCAACACCGCCCGGGGGCCCATATAATACCCGGCGTCAGCGAAATCCTGTTCCGTTACCGGTCCCAGGTTTCCGAGCCCTTCCAGGACGACTACATCCTGATGGGACCGCAGGAACCGAAGCAGCATGTCTTCCGGCAGGTTGGCCTGCGGGAAAGCCCTGCGCAGTTCGTGCAGCAGTCGGTCCAGCGGCACCAGCGGTTGCGGGGACTCTCCCAGCAGCTGCAGACATTCGCTTTCAATCCGTTCCAGTTCCATGGAAACCTTTCATGGTCCGGCGTTAGCAGGGCTGTTCCCCGAACAGGTATTGTACCAGGGTATCCGCCTCGCGGAAATCGGGCACCAGGATATCCGCGCCGGCGCGGATCAGCCGCTGCCGCTTGTGCATGTCCCAGCCATACCCTTTTTTCTCGTCGGATGCCACCCCCAGCGCGATGCCGCCCGCGTCTTTGATATTGCGCAGCTCCACCGGACCGTCGCCCACGGCCAGCACCTGGGGGCCGCTCAGCTCATGCGCCGCCATGATTTCGCGGATCACTTTTTCTTTTGAATATTCTTCTTTGGACGGCAGCGCGCCCCATATTTCTTCGAAATATTCCGCGACCTGGACGACCCCGGCCTCGTTCCGCACGTCATCCCGGTCCGTTCCGCTGAACACGTACATGGCCACCCCGCGTTTTTTCATCAGTTCCAGGAACCGGACCACCCCTGCCACGCGGAAATCATCCACCGTTTTTTCTCCCCGTCCGATCATGGCAATCCGCTCGCGCACCGGCACCATCAGGCGGTCCAGATAGATCTGCTTGTACTGTTCCGCGGTCAGGATTTTTTCTTCGGGAACCCTTCCCCATTGCCGTACCATTTCCACCAGCCGTTCCATCTGGTAGATGGTCTGGATGCCGGTGGTTTCGTCAATCATTTTCGCCACCGCCTCGCGGATGTCCTCAGTGGGTTCGGTGTCTCCGGCGATCATCTCGACGCAGACCGGCCCCATGATGTTCTGCCAGCCTTCCCGCAGCAGGCTGATCGTTCCGTCGAAATCAAACAGGGCATGGCGGATCTGCCCCAGGGTAAGGTTGGGATTGACAACTTCGATTTCCGTTCCGGGAAGAAAATGTTGTTCCATGCTGCGCTCCTGGTTGGTGATGCAGTGAAAAAGGGAAAGCTCGTTCCAGGATGAATCCGTCCTTACGCGGCGTGGAACGCCGCAATCCACTCCCGACCGCCCGCATAGTGTATCGGAAAAAGCGGGCGGATGTCGAACCGGCTTATGCCACCATGAAGGAAACCATGGAGAAAACAGGGATATCGAGCGCTGCCAGCCGTTCGCGCCCTTTCAGGGGGGGCAGTTCAATGACGAAAGCGGCCTCAAGCACCTTTCCGCCCAGCTGGCGCACCAGGCCGGCAGCCGCGGCTACCGTGCCCCCCGTCGCCAGCAGGTCATCCATGATCACCACGCGGTTGCCGGGCCGGATGGCGTCCCGATGCATCTCTATGGTTTCACTGCCATATTCCAGATCATAAGTCGCGCTGACCGTATCCGCGGGCAGTTTGCCTTTTTTTCGTACCAGAACCAGGGGGAGCCCCATGGTATGGCACAGGGCCGCACCGAACACGAACCCCCGCGCGTCAATGGCGGCTACCGCGTCGGGCGGATCCGAACGGTACCGTTCCTCCAATCGCCGGACCACCTCGCGGAAGGCTTCCGGGTGCAGCAGCAGCGTGGTAATATCCTTGAACTGTATGCCTGCTTTAGGGAAATCCGGCACGTTTCGGATGTATTGCGCGAGATCCATGGCCCTTTCCTCTTCATTCCGCGACGGGCGATCGGATGGACCGTCCGACGGAAAAGCATCATAACATAAACTGGAAAAAGGCCCGATAATTCCGGAACTCAGTTGCCGGTTACGGAAGAAGAGGGCGCCAGGCTTGTCGGGGTGATCGCGCGCTCCTGGGGAAACCACAGCCGGACGGTCGTCCCTTTCCCGGGAGCGGAGATAACCTCCACCATCCCTTCATGGGCGCGCATGATCCCCAGCGCGGCAGGCAGCCCCAGGCCCCGTCCGATGAACCGGGTGCTGAAAAAAGGATCAAAGATATGCAGCTGCGTTTCTTCCATCATTCCCGGTCCGTGGTCGGTGATTTCAACCACCTGGTAACATCCTGGCTGCAGGGTCATGCCCGGCGGACAGCGCAGCGTGATTACCCGGGATACCCTTTCCGACCGCAGTTTTACCTGAACCGGCGCGTTGGCGTCCGGCGATGCTTCCAGCGCGTTGGAAACCAGATTGGCCACCGCGCGCCGGGCCAGTTCCGGATCACACCATATATCCGGAAGGTCCGGAGCCGGCAGTAATTCCACGCGATGCTGGGAAGCATGGCTTTCAACGGCTTCCCGGATACCCGCTTCGACCGCCAGCCGGAGTTGTACCAGTTTTCCCTGGCACAGGAGCCCCCCTGAACTGGCCGTCAGCTGAGCGGTGAGGCCCGCCGCCCGGTGGACCTGCCGGGTTATCTGGTCCAGGTAGATCTCCCGCAGTTCCTGAGAATTCTCCTGGCCCAGCAGCTCGGCGTATCCCTGGATGGCCGTGAGCAGGTTATTGAAATCGTGGGCTACGCCTCCGGCAATAAGCGCCAGGCTTTCCATTTTGCGGGCGTGCCAAAGCTGTCGTTCTGTTTCCCGTTCCCGGGCTGCGGCTTCAAGACGGGCCGTGATATCCCGCGCCAGGCAGCGAAATCCCGTGATCCGTCCGGAGGGGTTCCTCATGGGCGAAAGGGTAATTTCGACCGGCGTCTGCCGGTCGCGCCGGTCGCGCAGCGCGCCCTCAAACGCGGTGGGCTGGCCTGATCGCAAGGCACTTCGGACGGCAGCGCGCGCCGCCGGAACGGATTGCGGAGTCAGTAATTCCCGGTAATGGGCATCCAGCAGTACAGGCGTGCTGCGGCCGGTCATGCGCTTCAGCGCGCGGTTAAAAAACACCACGCGCCCATGGCGGTCCAACTCAGCATATCCCTCCTCTATGCCGTCCAGGATGCCCTGGTACCGCTCCACGGTTCGGTTCAGGGCATCCTGAATCCTGGACAGGTCGGTAACATCCTGGAGAATTCCCCGAATGGTTCGGGTGCCGTCCGCATGATGCTGCGCGCAGGCTACCACGCGGAACTGTCGCCACCGCCCGTCGGCCAGCATGATCCGGCAGAACAGATCAAAAGGCGCGCCTTCCTGCTGTAAGCGCGCGCAGGCCTGCTGAATACGGGGAAGATCCTCGGGCGCCAGGAGGCTCCAGCAGTGTTCCAGCGTCGGGGTAAACATCCTTGGCGGCAGCGCCAGCAGCCTGAAAAGGGAATCACTCCAGGACAGTTTTCCCGAGGCCGGGTCCAGCTCCCACCAGCCGATGCCTGCCAGGCGCAATGCGTCCGTTAGGAGATCCGGGCTTTCTTCTCCTGTTTGAGAAATGTCCGAAGCGCGCCCCCATAACCCTCGGCCAATCGGTCCTCGTTTGAGCCGAAACAGTATGCCACAGGTGATTGCCCCGGCAAAAAAGGCAACCGCCAGAAGGATATAAGTATTTGTTATGATTGTATTTCCCATACCGTTATAATCGAGGCCGGTTTTCTCACTTTGGTTTGTTGAGAAATTTCAGGCTGTTTTACATCACCTGCCAGTGCCACAACCGTTTCCGGTTTTATTATACCACATTTCAAAAAAATAAAGCAAATACAGCTTTAAAACAATAAATACAATAAATTATCTCAAAATTGAATATCGGTCGGGAATTAAAACAGGAGTTTGCATCCGCGGTCGCTTCTGGGACAAAATATATATTGTCGCAGTATTTCCGGCAGTGCGCGCCGATTTCCGTTCCAGGGAAAAGTCACAGGCGGCGGGGTATAAGCCAGCGTGAGCCGTCAGCAGACACGGTTATTTAATACCCGATGAATGGACCTTGAGGATTAAGAAATGAAAAAAGAAGCGGTATTTGCTCCTGTGCCGGGGGATTTTTCTTTTTCCAGGGCGGAGCATGAAATTATCCGGTTCTGGCAGGAACATCGGATTTATGCCCGCAGCCTGGAACGTCGCCGCGGATGTCCGAAATTCGTGTTTTACGAGGGTCCGCCCACGGCTAACGGCATGCCCCATCCGGGCCACTGTCTCACCCGCACCATCAAAGATATTTTTCCCCGGTACCAGACCATGGCAGGCCGGTACTGTGAACGCAAGGCCGGCTGGGATACCCACGGCCTTCCGGTGGAGATCGAGGTATGCAAAGAACTGGGCATTATTGACGGGGGTAAAGCGGCGATTGAGTCCTACGGAATAGACCGGTTCAACCGGGCGTGCGTGGATTCGGTGTTCCGATACAAGCGGGAATGGGAGTCCCTGACCAACCGGATCGGCTTCTGGGTGAACCTTGACGAGGCCTATGTCACGTTTCACCAGTCCTACGTGGAGAGCGTCTGGTGGGCGCTGAAGCGGCTGTTTGATGAGGGGCTGCTGTACCAGGGACACAAGGTCGTGTGGTGGTGGGCCCAAGGGGGGACAGCGCTGTCTTCCGGTGAGGTGGGCGAAGGGTACCGCGAAGTGGATGATCCGGCCATCACGGTCCGGCTGGACCTGACGGAAGCGTCCCGCGGGCGGCTGGGCCTGGAGGGCCCGGTGTCCCTGCTGGTCTGGACGACAACGCCCTGGACGCTTTCCAGCAACTGCGCGGCGGCGGTTGGACCGGATATCACTTATGCCGCGGTTCGGTCTGACGGGATGACGTATCTGCTGGCGGAACCGCTGGTGTCCAGGTATTTTGAAGCCGGGCAGTCGGAAATGGTCCGGACCTTCCAGGGAAGTGAGCTGATCGGGCTGTCCTATGAACCCATTTTCCGGTACGCGGAGCCCGTCCGGATCGATAATCCCGACCAGCCGAGCAACCGGCACTGGATAGTGATTCCGGGCGATTTCGTGGACCTTGAGACCGGTACGGGGATTGTGCATATCGCGCCGGCCTTCGGCGAGGATGACTACCGGGTCTGCCGGGAGCAGGGCATCGGTTTCCTGTGTTTTGTCCGGCCTGACGGCACTTTTGATGAGCGGGTGACCGATTGCGATCCCTTTGACGGAACCCCCATAGCGGGCAGATTCTGCAAAGACGCCGACAAAAGCATCATCCGGGTCCTCAAAGAGCGGAACATGGTGATCCGGCATGAGCAGTACCGCCATGCCTACCCGTTCTGTCCCCGGGCGGAAAACGATCCGCTGATACAGTACGCCAGGAAATCCTGGTTCATCAAAACGTCGGCCTTTATCGATCTGTTTCTGCAAAATAACCGGCACATCGGCTGGCAGCCGGAACACATCCGCGATGGACGGTTCGGCAATTTTCTGGAGAACAACGTGGACTGGGCCCTTTCCCGGGAACGGTACTGGGGAACGCCGCTTCCGGTGTGGGTGTGCGAAAAGACCGGCAAAATGGAATGCGTGGGTTCCTACGTCGAACTGATGGCCAAGCCCGGGGTGCGGGGGACGGAAGTATGGGAACAGGCGAAGGCCTCCGATCCGTCGCTGCCTGAAGACCTGAAAATTCACCGTCCGTATATCGACGCGATAACCTACCAGAGCCCGTGGGATCCCACGGCCAGAATGCGGCGGGTGCCCGAAGTCATAGACTGCTGGTTTGATGCCGGAGCCATGCCTTTTGCCCAGTGGGGATATCCCCACCAGCCCGGATCGGAAGAGCGGTTCAGGGAAAATTTTCCGGCGGATTTTATCAGCGAAGCGCTGGACCAGACACGCGGATGGTTCTATGCCCTGCTGGCGATCAGCACGCTCCTGTTCGGCCGGGACGGCCGACACGCCTGGCCCCACCCGTTCCGGAACTGCATCTGCCTGGGCCTGATCCACGGCGAAGACGGCTTAAAGCTGTCCAAGCGCCTGAAAAACTACCGGAGTCCATCGGAACTGTTTGAATCCTACAGTGCGGACGCGTTCCGCTGGAGCATGATCTTCAAAACGCCCCCTACCTCATCCATCCGGCTGGCAGAGCGCAACGTGGAGGAGGCCCAGCGGGAGCTGCTGATCCGGTGGTATAACTGCTGGTCATTTTTCGTGATTTACGCCAACCTGGACGGATTCCGTCCGGAGGATGCCCCGCAGGCGTTTCTGCGGTCCCTCGGCGCGGACAATCCCCCCGAACCCCGGCAGCCGGAAGGCCGCCCCGCCTGGCGTCCCGTGGATGAGCGGGGCGAACTGGACCGCTGGATCAGCCACTATCTGGCGCGGACAACCCTGGATGTCCGGGACGCGCTGGATGAATACGACTGCTATCGCGCGGCCCAGGCGCTGAACGCCTTTCTGGACGGGCTGTCCAACTGGTATGTCCGCCGGAGCCGCAGCCGGTTCTGGGCGTCCCAGTGGGACCAGGACAAAACCGACGCGTATTGGACGCTGTATGAAGTCCTGTTGCGTTTTGCCCAGCTGATGGCGCCGTTCACGCCGTTCTTCGCGGAGGTGACTTGGCGCAACCTGGCCGCTCCGCTGGCGGGCGCGCCGGAAAGCGTGCACCTGTCCGATTATCCCGCGGCGCGGCCTGAGGAGGTAGACCAGGTCCTGCTGGAGGCCATGGCCCTGACCCGGGAAGCGGTGTCGCTGGGCCTGAGCGCCCGCCGCGTGGCCAATATCCGCGTCAGACAGCCGCTGGCGCTGTGCGAAATCATCCCGGCTTCCCCGGCGGCCCGCGAAATTCTTGAAGGATATATTCCCCTGCTGGCGGAAGAGCTCAACATAAAGCAGGTGGCTTTCAGCGACCGGCCGGAACAGTACGTGGAATACACGGTTAAACCGAATTTCAAAACCCTGGGACCCCGGCTCGGCGCGCTGGTGAAGCGGATCGCCGCGGTACTGAGCCAGTCCTCCGGGGCTGCTCTGTACCGGGAGATGACCGAAAGAGGCGCGCTGACGCTGGAAGTGGACGGCCAGGCCGTAACCCTTTCGCCGGAAGACGTGGAAATCCGCCTGCAGCCGAAGCCGGGATTCACCGCGGCCCACAGCGCCCGCATGGTGGTGGCCCTTTCCACGGAAATTACCGATGAGTTGCGTCAGGAAGGCTGGGTGCGCGAGGTGATCCGCCTGATTCAGGACCTGCGCAAATCAGCGGACGTGGCCTATGACGCCCGGATCCGCGTTCTGGGCCGGGTGGAATCTCCCGAGCTGCTGGAGGCATTCCGCCGGTACGATGCCGAAATACGGGATACCGTGCTGGCCAGCGACATCTGCTGGGACGCGGACCTTCCCGCGGACGCCCGTGAGGAGGACATCGACGGCATGCCGGTCCGGCTGGCCATCGAAGTGTGCTAGGCTATCCGGCGTCCGGGCGCGGGGTTCGCCGCAGGCCGGCAAGGAATTCGCGGAAATCCGGCAGGCCTAATGCCAGGCACGCAGCCAGATAGGTAACCGCCGCGGCAGCCAGGGCGAGGAGCGTGCCTGCGGCATGCGGCAGGAAACCGGGGAGGGTAACCTCGGCGGACCAGAGCCGCCAGACCAGCCACCCGCAAACCGCGGCCGCAATGGAGGCTGCCGTGATGCCGGAGATGCGGATCACCCACGCCGGGGACGCCAGCGGCCCGTACCGCTTCCAGAGAAACAGGTAAAGCAACGCAAAATTAACGGTGTAGCATATGGACGTGGACAGGGCCAGCCCCAGATATCCCATAGGCCGCACCAGAATCATGTTGAGCGCGATATTCAGCATCATGCTTCCGGCGCCCAGGATAACGGGCGTCCGGGTATCGTGGTCGGCGTAGAAGCCCTGGGTGGCCATGCGCAGCCAGGCAAAAGACACCAGCCCCAAAGAGGCATAAAATAACGCGTCCGATGACAGTCGGGTGGTCTCTTCCGAAAAGGCGCCCCGCTCGAACAGCAGCCGCACCAGCGGTTCCCGGAGCGCGATCAGGACGCACATGGCGGGACAGATCAGGAACAGGGTCTGGCTGAATCCTTTCATCAAAAGGCGGCGGACGTCATCGCGCCGACCAATGGCGTTCAGGCGGCTGAGCTCGGGCAGCAAAGCCACCGACACCGCCACGCCGAACATGGCCAGCGGCAGCTGCACCAGCCGGTTGGACAGGTACAGCGCCAGCACTTTGTCTTCACCCAGAGACATGGCGAAGAACCGGTCTACCAGCTTGTTGACTTCCCCGGCAGACTGGCCGATAACCACGGGAACCAGCAGGGCCAGCACTTTGCGAAAAGCAGGATCCCGAAGCGCCGGCCGGGGAATCACCGGCCCGTGGCTGCGCGCGAGATCCCACCACATCGCGGCGAGCTGAAGCATACCGCCCACCCACAGGCCTGCCACCAGGGCCCACGCGGGATGGTGGAACCGTCCCATGAACAGCATGCACGCGGCGATAAAGGCGAGGTTCAGCAGGGAGGGCGACCACGAAGCCACCGCGTAACGCCCCCGGATGAACAGCGGTCCCATCATGATCGCCGCCATGCAGATCATGATGAAGTAGGGGAATGTCCACTGCATGACGCGGACCAGATGCCGCAGCTCTTCCTCCTGCTGGGGAAGCGCGCGTCCCGTGAAAAAGGTCAGCGCGTTCAGCAACCGCGGCGCCAGCGGCATGAGCAGGATTCCCGCGGCGGTGATCGCTATGAACACGGCCAGCATGGCCCCCAGAATAGCCTCGAGGGCGCGCCGGTAGCCTTCCTCCCCGGCGTTGACGCGGCGCTCGGAAAGCACGGGCACTACCGCGGCGTTGGATGCCCCTTCGCCCAGCATATCCCGCAGCATGTTGGGCAGGCTGAAGGCAAACAGGAATCCTCCCAGCGCCTGCGAAGGCACCGTGGCGGTAAAGATGATGTCCCGGGCGAGTCCTGTAATCCGGCTGATCATCGTTCCGCCGGCAAATACCGCCGCGAACCGCATGAATCCCGCGCCCCTCGGGTCCGAAGCGCCGGAGTGTCCTGCCTGTCGGCCGCTCATGGCCTCCTCCCCGGTCGCAGTTCCATGGCGGCCAGCAGAACAGCCAGGGCGGGCAGGGCCATCCGCCAGGGCAGGCCCGGCCTGGCAGCCGGCGGGGGAACATCGAATACCCCGGCCATGCGCCGGCCGTAGACCATAGCCGGTTCAATCCGTTCCGGATCGTAAAACCGTATGTCATTGCCGTAAAAAATCGCGTGGACAGGGATGAACCGGCCCAGGGGATCAAACATTCCGGAAATGCCCGTGTTGCCGCAGTGCAGCAGGCTGAGCCGGTTTTCAATCGCCCGAAACCGGGCAATTTCCAGTTCCTGCGCGGTAACGTTGCTGGCCCCGAACCATCCCAGGTTGGTGATGACTGCCAGCGCCTGGGCGCCCATGCCGCGGAGCCGTCCGGCCATCGGCGCGAACAGCACCTCGAAACAGATCAATGGCCCAATGGCCTTGCCATTGAACTGAAAAATCCGCTGTTCCGTACCCGCTGACACGCCCCCGAAAGCGATATTCCGCAGAAAAGGCAGCCAGGACTCAAAGGGAATATATTCGCCGAATGGGGCAAGATGTACCTTGTCATACCAGTAGAAATCGCCGTTCGGAGTTGCCAGCACCGCGGTGTTGTAATCTTTCCCGCCGTCTCCCCTCGATCCGCCCACGCACAGGGCTGTTCCTGTTTCCTTCGCGAGGCGGATCAGCCGTTCTCTCACCGCCGGCCTGGAGATGTCATCGGGAACGGCGGCTTCCGGCCAAAGGACCAGGTCCACCGGACGGGATGTTACGAGTGTCCGGGTCATCCGCTCCTGCATGGAAAAGAGGGTTTCGGCAAAATCCGGATCCCATTTGGTCTCCTGGGCAAATGCCGTCTGTACCACGGCCGCGCGAAACAGGGGGGAAGCGCTGACCGTATCTCCTGAACGGGCCAGCGCCAGTCCGCCCGCTGCCGCTATGGTCAGTACGGTCGCTGCTGCCGCCAGTCGGATCCAGCGGTTTCTTCCACCTTCGCTCAGGGCGGCAGCCAACAGGGTGTTAACCGTTATGACGAGGAAAGACACGCCGTCCACCCCGGCCGCGGCAGCCCACTGGGCGGCCGGCCAGGCACCCTGCGAATAGGCCAGCGCGCTCCAGCCGAAACCGCTGAGCCATCGGGCCATCAGCCACTCCATGATCAGCCACAGCGCGGGCAGCATGATCCAGCGCCCGCGGGACCAGCGTCGGGTCAGCCAGGCCCAGAGCCCCCCCACTGCCGCCCAGTGGAGGGCCAGCGCGCCGCACAGCAGCTGCTGTCCGATAAGGGCCCAGCCGCCGGCCCACATGATGTTCGCCATCAGCCACTGCAGGTGGATCGCGTGAAACGCCCATCCCGCAAGCAGGAATATCCCGGCCGTCCGCCAGACAGACAGGTTTTGGACAGCCGACACCAGCATGGGCACGAGAGCAACCCAGGCCAAGGGAAACCATGCCATTCTGGGGAACGCCACGGCCAGCAGTATCCCCGTGACCGCCGCTCCCGTTACCGGATGGGTTACCAGGAGGAACCCTCGGCGGCGCGAATAAGCGGAGGCATCGGCGGTATGGCCTTCGGTTTTCAACGGTCTTTATCCTCGGCGGGACCAAAACGCAGGGCGTACAGATCCGCATCCCTGAGCTCCACCCGCAAACGGACAGGTTTCCCGGACAACGGGGCCAGACTGCCGCCAGTCCAGCGCACGGCCCGAGCGGGATCATTCCCGATAATCTCCGGACAGTCTGAGATATCGAATCCGGGTAACGGTTTTCCGGTTTCAGCATCCAGCAGGGCGCAGCGGATATGCCCGGCCGCGGATGTAGACATGTTCAGGTACAGGGTTTCGCCGGTGAATATGAACGGCCGGGTTTCGAGAACCCCTCCGGCATGTCCCGCCCTGACTGCGGCAAAACGCATGGGTCCCAGCCGATACCGGACCAGGCGGTGCGCCGGCTGGCCATAGGCTTCCTGGATATAGATAGACCACTCTTCCGGCCCTGTTTTGATGATACCCCGGGCAGGGTAGTTGGTGCGGGAGGTCCAGTGCTCGGGACCGATCCCGGGCCGGATATAGGCTTCCAGGAAAGACCGCTCGTACCGGTTGCCGCCCCGACTGGTCATCAGAATGACGTCCGAACAGTCGCCCGCGTATTTCGGTTCGACGCCGATCCGCGCGGCTTCTTCCTCGGTAATCGCCCGGCGGTTCGGCATGAACCGCGCCGCAATGCTGATATAGAGGTGCGGGGCATCCGGACAGGGCAGGGTCTGGTTGGTATAAATATGTTCGTCCGGGGCATCCCCTTTTTCCATGGGAACGACCGGCGTCCAGCTTTGGAAGTCAGGGGATGTGGACCGCCCGATCCACCGGAATCCGGAGAAGCCTACCGTGGACCATGTCCGCGCGTAACACAGATACTGTTTTTCGGTCTCGGACCAGAAGGCTACGTTCTGAGAATCAAAAACACCGCCTTCGCGGATTGCCCCTTCCGTTTCCATGGTCCAGTGGGTGCCGTCAGGAGAAACAAATGTGCTTAATCCCGTTTCCAATATCCCTGCCAGCGCCTTAAACCGCCGTTCCGGCGGACATTCAGGATTCGTGTCAAGAAAGGGCGCGAAATTGTGGGAATAGGGGGCCTTATCAGCCAGGACCACGTTATTGGAAGAAATGCCGTTTACAGTGAACAGATTCAGGGCAGGCCGCTGCCACGCGATACCGTCGCTGCTCTCGGCAATGCAGGTTACTTCCGCGGCGGAGCCATCATTCCCGGATTCGGGCAGTCCCCGATAATACATCAGGAAGCGGCCGCCGTCCTGCAGGACCGTTACGTAACCGCAGTATCGCCCTTCCCATGGCGCATCGAATGCAAATACCGGACCGGCATATTCGGGCGGAATGAGTTCATGCCGGGCAGAGCCGTCCAGACGTTCCACCAGGAATCGGTCTGCCAGCGGTTCCCACCGGTTTCCGATATCAACGGCCGAGTCCGCCCCCGCCATGGCGGAACCCAGCGCCGCGCAGGCGACCATGGCGGCGCGGACAAGCACCCACCTCGGAATATTAAGGCGCACTGGATATCTCCTTGACGTCGTTCGCGATACTGCCCAGCACCCGCTGCCGCAGGGCATCCTTTTCCCTTCGGAAAGCTTCCGCTTCTTTTTCCCGGTATTTGGGAGTCAGTCCGACGGTCCGCTGAAAGCTCTCCTGGATTTTTGCCCAGTCCGCTTCCAGGTCTCCCGTAAGGTACAGCAGTTCCGAAACGCCGATCCACCGTTCCCGGTAACTCATGATCCCGAACAGCACGGGAACGTCCGCTGCCCAGGCAATCCGGTAAAAGCCCAGTTTCCAGTATTCCACCTGCTTTCGGGTTCCCTCCGGCGTAATGACGACATTGATGCGCTCATGCTGCCGCATGACCCGCGCCATCTGTTCCACAATGCCGCCCGGCGCGGAACGGTTGACAGGCACCCCGCCCAGCCAGGCCAGCAGCCATCCGAGAGGACCGCGGAACACCGTGTGCTTGATCATGAAAACGCAGGGAAGGCTGAGCGCCATAGCGGCCGCTAAGGTCCAGATGAAATCCCAGTTGGAGGTGTGTGGGGCGCAGGCGACCACGCACCGCGGAACGCCGGGGTTCCGGCCGACCAGCTTCCATCCCCCCAATTTGAGCACGGTGCGGCCGAGCCACTGGGCAAAAGGACCGTACTCCGTGCGAATCTTTGTTTTAAATCGGACAGATGTCATAAGCGTCATCCCGTGTAACTGTGCTGGGATTTTTCGGGCACGCCAAGTCTTACCGCTCACAGTATTGTAGTCGTGAAGGATGGATGTGGAAAAACTTGACGGACACATACCGTTTGGATATAACAGAAGCGGAAGGTCTTGCGGGAGGACCGAAATAGATTCAACGAAGGAGGAAAAGTATTATGTGTCCATTTTTCATGCGACAAGAAGGAAGGAAAGGCTTTACACTGATTGAACTGCTGGTGGTAATCGCCATCATCGGCATCCTGGCGGCAATTCTGCTGCCGGCCCTGGCCCGGGCGCGTGAAGCCGCACGCCGTTCGTCCTGCCAGAACAACCTGAAACAGTTCGGCCTGGTGTTCAAGATGTACGCGAACGAAGCGAAAGGGGCATTCCCCCCGATCCAGCATCAGACCTACTGTTCCGGCGCCTCAGACTGTATGGGCGTGCTGATGATGCCGCTGGCCTCGGGCATTTACCCGGAGTACCTGACGGATCCCAAGATTTTCGTGTGCCCGTCCAGCGCCACGCACAAAATTGAAGATATGTATTACAACGGCGAGGTCGGCGGAGAATGCGTGCTCAATTTCCGCGGCCCTGATTTCAACACCACGGAGTACAACGAGTGGTGGCACGCGACCTGGTCCTACCTGTACTTCGGCTTTGCCTACGACAAATGCGACAGCCTGCCCCAGTATCTCGAGGATCCGAATGTTTCAGGCATCCTGGCGATAATCCAGATGATGAACCCCGATGTGGCCGTTCCCGCGGGCGTGCAGGTTCCCAAACAATTCACCTACCACTGGCTGAAAGTGCTGACCAGCATGCCCAATTTCGGGAAGATGCCTTACAATCAGCGCGGCCCGGTGCGCCAGCTGGATGAAGACACCAAAGGCGTTGTGGATTCCGGCGGAGCGCCGGTCGGCAATGGAACGGGCGATGTTATCTACCGGCTGCGGGAAGGCATCGAGCGGTTCCTGATTACGGACATCAACAATCCGGCGGCGACCAACATGGCCCAGAGCAATATCTGGATCATGGGCGATATCGTGTCTACCAATGCCAGCAAGTTCAATCACGTGCCGGGCGGCAGCAACGTGCTGTTCCTGGACGGCCACGTGGAATTCATCCGGTATCCGAGCCAGAAAGCCCCGGTAACCCGTGAGATGGCACTGGCGGCCTCAGCGCTCTGATGCCTTTTTTCCGCGTTTGATTTTCCCCGGGCCGATACGGTTTCCCGCGCCGTATCGGCCCTGTTGTTAAACGCGCGATTTTGACGTCGGCCGGACTGCGCTGAACCGTCCTATCAGCGCTTCTTTTCGTCCGGCATCTGGATGCGGATGCGTTTCAGATGGGACAACGTATTGAACAGATGGAAGGTGGCAGACAGCGACGGCGCGCGGTTGGTTGCTTCTGAGACAGAGCTGGCGTCGGGGAACCACGGCCGGTCATCCGCCGGGCCCCGGGCGCTGATCCCCTCCAGCACGATGCCCGCGGGAACCGGCACGGAAGCCTCAGCCTGAAGCGGTCCATTCGGTCCGGCCACTCCGGTGACCACGCACAGGTTCAGGGGGTTCCTCCCCAAAACCCAGTCCATCTGCGCGTGGATGAAGCGAAGATACTCCGGCCTTGCCGCGAACCGATAGGACCGGGCCATATATTCGGCCGCCTGGAGCACGGCGGCGCTGTTGCCGCCGCAGGGGGCGCCCGCTGACGCCGGGACGGCAAAGAAACGGGGTGCCGGTTTTTCCACTGCCTGATACAGGCTAAAGGCGCCACTGCTCCGTTTTAAAAGCAGGGCAGCCACCCCATTGGCAGCCGAGCCGATTTCCACTGTCACGGAGGCGTCCGTAAGGGCGCTTTCTCCCTCTGCCTCCAGGAGGTCATCCAGAATCTCCAGACGGATGCCCGGGTTCAGCAGATTCAGAAGATCATTCACGGAAACATCGCTGGTGGATTGGCGGTAATTCCATACAAGCGAAAACCACCAGGGGGATGGCGCCGGATGCGCGCGAATATGATCTATGAGCGGCTTGAACAGGGCAACGTCTGCCTTCACGTCCGGGTGATACCGGGAAAGGATAAGCAGTCCGGCCGCCACGCGCGCCAGGGCATCATCCGGCGGAGATCCTTCCGGGAGGGCGGATGCCTTTTGCAGTATTTGCGATGCTGTGGATGCGCAACGGGCGCACTCCCGGGAGAAAATTTCCGGGGCGTCCGGACGCCGCATCCTCCAGATCAGGCTGCGGTAGTTCGAGGCCAGGTTGAAGAAGTAAAGGCTCTGGTCCTCTTGCTTTCCGGACGGATCCGGCCAGAACCGGTCCGCTTCCGCGCCGGAACCCAGCTCCGCCAGCCCCTGGACGCAGGCGGGAAACAGGGTTTTCCAGTAGCGGTCGAACTCCACGGTTATGCCTGGCACTTCAGCGGTCAGCCCGTCCAGGTCCACAGTAAGCGTAAAGGTTCCCTCATCCTGAAAATCCGAAAAATCTCCCGCGTAAAACCATGCGCCCCAGTCAAACCCGCCGCCTCCAATCACGCGCTCCGGTTTGCCCAACGGAGAAGCCCAAACTTCCCGCCCGTCCCCGTCTCGCAGGACAAACCGGGGCGACGCGGCGCTGAAATTGGCCATCACCATGAAAATTTTCGGGCCGACAGATTCATATCCCAGCGTGTTCACCAGCACGGAACAATGAGGCTTATACTCGCAGTTTGCGGTGACTTCCGCCCCGTCCCACCAGGTGGTCTCCACGGATTCCAGCGCGAGCTGTACCGCGTTGGCGCCCTGGGGAATCTGGGTATCATTCAACCGGTGCCGGACCCAGGCGCCCTGGCCCGAAAAAGTCCGCAGCGGAACAGCCTGAAGCAGGGCGCCTGTTGCGTCCAGAAAACACAGTTCCGCGCGGCCGGTTGGGGAACTGCTCATTACCTGTGCCGTAACGGATACCACTTCCGGATCCAGGGCCATCAAGGGAGAGCAGGCCCGAACAGGACGGTTTTCCCCGGCCTCACAGCGCAGCGCGGCTGCGCCCTGAAGAGCCGGCCTCGTGGTGTCTGCTGCGCATGCCGCGTCTGGAGGTTCCACGGTCCAGCCCTCTGGCAGGCCGAATTTTGTCTCTTCGAACGATCCATCTGCCAGCAGCGCCACGATCTCAAAAATGAGTTCTGGAAGTTGTGTCTGGGGGTTACCGGCGGGGTCTGCCGCGGATGGAGACAGGTCTCCCCGGAGGAAACTGTCGATCAGCCGCTCGGCGTCTTCGCCCTGAACCTGTTGCGGTATTCCGGAGAGCGCGTCTTCCTGGGCGCCTGCCGGTTGCGCGGAAACGCAGAAACCCAGCAGCGCGAACATTACTCCCGCATAAAAAACCGTACGATACGCCATGGTCCGCACTCCCTTAATCATGACAGCCGGGATGTATACATCACTCACATCAGCGCGCTGATCAGGCGATTCTCAAAAGCAGCCCGATCGGTCCACGCCGTGGCGCAGTGAACCGGCTTCCCCTCAGCCGGGTCTATCCGGGTAAATCCTTTTTCGTCCACCCGCAACGGAAGGGTTTCCATACGCAGGCCCGCCGCGGTATGGCAAAGATGGACGGCCAGCGTGTCGTACAGGATGCTGGACGCGACCGGCGGATACTGCGGGCGGTTTTTCCAGGCGTTGTAGTTTTCAGTGACCACCCGGGCGCGGACCGCATTCGATTCGGCCACCTTCCGGTAGGTGTCCCCAGTCAGCTGGATCGTGCCGCAGGTGTCCAGCGGAGCGATGGTGATGTCCCACGGCGCGGAAAATACTGCCCGGGACGCATCCAGATCGCGAAACACATTCCATTCAGCGTCGGGCTCCGGCTTGCCGCCGTATCCGACGCGGATACTGCCCGCCATGAGCACCAGGCGCACTTTTTCCGCAAGTTCCGGAGCCCGGCGCAGCAGTTCTCCAAGGTTGGTCAGCGGGCCGATGGCGCACAGGGTCACCGGCGGGTCCATGGCGCGGATGTGTTCAATCAGGGCCGACACGCCATCTTCCAATACAGCGCCCGGGTATTGCTTCAGGGAATAATCTCCCAGCCAGGACTGCTGGTTGATGGGAGCGTCATCGGTTTGCTTTCCGATGCCGACCGGGATGTCCGTGCGTCCCAGGCGCTCGAGGATCCGCGCGACCAGGCGCGCCTTGACCGGCGTGTTCTGCGACGCGGTGACGATCAGCCGCACCTCCAGTTCCGGGGTCCCCAGCGCCTGGCACAGCGCCCAGGTATCGTCAATGTCATCGCCAATATCCGTGTCCAGCAGGATAGGTGTCCGTTTCGGCATAAAGTAATCTCCGTGACAACTGGCATCTGTCAGCCGAGGGGCCGCTGAACATCATACACAAAAACGCCGCTCCCCGGCCTGTCCGGAGCGCCGGGTTGTCCGCGGAGAAGATTAATGGGCACTGGATTGCGCCTGAAATACCGGCCAATATTTTTAATGACTGGGCGTGGCAGGCGGCTGGACGCGGCTGAGCAGGGCGGTTATTTCACGCTGCGCGTATTCCCGAAGTTTGTCCGGGTCTCCGGAAAATTCCCAGATCTGCTCCAGATTTTTCCATGACAGGATTTTTCCGTCCGCGCCTTCGAGTATAAGGATCAGCGAGGGAATCGAGAGATTGAAAGGCTTGGCCAGCGCCGCTCCCGGATCGTTGTCATAATTCACCGATCGCCATTCCAGCTGTCCCAGGCTTAGGGGTTCCAGGAAGGTTTGAAACACCATCTGGCGGGATTCCCGTTCGATTTCCAGGCATGAAATACAACGGACGGTGCCGTGGAAGTAACAGGCAATCAGCTTGGCTGGAGCGCTTTCTGCCGGTGGAGTTTCCTTGACGCTTTGCGCGGTTTGGGCTGTCTCAGCGGACGGCGATGAAACTCCCTGCTCCGCCGTACAGCACAGGGTCAGCATCAGCAGCCCGGCAGCCAACCACTTCGGGATGCCTGAATTCCACACGCCTAAAGTTTTTCGAGGATTCATGGTTGATCTCCTGAACTTGTTCCCAGTCGCGGCGACTGTATTCCGTCATGGCGCCGTGTAAATCATGTACAGTCCGCCGAGGATAACCAGCACGCCACAGGCTTTTTTTACCAGGACAGCCCCTTTAGACCGTTCATTCCAATTCAGGTAATGCTGGACGATCTCCGTAAACGTGCCGGCCAGCACGATGACCGAACAATGCCCGAGTCCGTACAGCAACAGCAGCAGCGTGCCGTACAGGAGGTGTGACGCCCCCAGTTTGAACACAATCCCGAGCATGGGCGCCATGTAGGCAAAGGTGCACGGGCCCAGCGCCACGCCGAAGAGCAACCCGAGCAGAAATGCCGCCAACATACCGCGGCGCTGCATGTTGACACCCGCCGGTCCGGACCAGGGCATGGGGATCACGTCCAGCAGGTGAAGTCCTACTGCGAAAAAAATGGCGGCGACAAAATAGTTGCCCCACGCGCCCATGTCTCCCATCATTCGCCCCGCCAGGGCGGTGACCATCCCGATTAAAGCGATGGTAATCAGAATACCCGCAGCAAACAGGGTACTCGTTACGAACGCGCGCGCCGTGGACATTCGTCCCTGGCCGTCAATGAATCCCACAATCAGCGGAATGCTGGCCAGATGGCAGGGGCTGAGCACGATGCTGAGAATGCCCCATATGAACGCGGCGCTCAGGGCAACAGCCGCCGAGCCTTCCACCGCGTGCGTGAGCGCGGTAAACAGGGTGTCTATCATCTGATCCCATCTCCCGCCTGTTACTCGAAGGTATAACCGAGGTCTTTCCAGGTTTTGAGGATATCTTCTCTGCTGAAAAAGCCCTCGTGGCGGAACCGTTCTTTTCCGGTTTCATCGTAAAAGATCTGGGTGGGGATAACCCGGATCCCGTATTGCGAACCGGCCTCCCGGTTTTCCCAGACGTCAATGAACACCACGTCAAACTTCCCGCGGTACTCTTCCCGTAATCCGTCCAGGATCGGTTTCATGGCCTTGCAGGGAATGCATTTCCCGGCGCCAAGGTCCACCAGTTTGGGCAGTTTTTTATCCTCTGTTTTTGCCGGCGTGTCAGCGGTTTCCTGACCGGCGGTCTCTGCCGGTTTCGTGGCGGCGTCTGATTGCGGGACTGCGGGTTGGGCGGCGGGCACATTCGTCTGGGGAGGCACCGCGGCGGATTGGGCAGGTTTATCTCCCGAATTCGCCTGTTTCACCGCGACAACGCCCACTATCGCTGCCGCCACTACGGCCACAATAACGATTTTTGAAAGGCTGACAGCCCCTAATGTTCTTCCTTTGTTCATGGCAGGTTTCCTTTCATTCCGCAGCGCCGGAAGGTGTGCTTTCGAAGGCCGTTTTGCAGCAGAGCAGCGGTCGGGCGGCGGCGCATATGCTTTCGATATTTTCCGCGTTCATTTGAAATTTTCCGTTTAGGCCTGCAGCATTTTCTTGACTTCATCTACCGTGGGGACTTTGCCCACGCTTTTGACCTGGCCGTCCACGGCCAGACCGGGGGTCATCATCACGCCGAACTTCATGATTTCGTTCAAATCGGTAATTTTTACCAGTTCGTACTGCAGGCCGAGCTCTTCCGCGGCCGTTTTGGCCGTTTCAGCCAGTTTTTGGCATTTAGGGCATCCCGTTCCCAGAATCTGAATCTTCATGGTGTTGTTCCTTATCGTTGGACGGGCGCGCGTATGGCGCCCGCGGGTTTTCCAGTTCAGAACAGGCTTCCGTACAGCAGTCCCGCCAGTGTTGCCATAACCACCACCAGGGAACAGAAGACCGCGGCGCGTTTTGTTCCCATGATGCCCCGGATGACCAGCATATTAGGCAGGCTCAGCGCCGGTCCGGCCAGCAGCAGCGCCAGCGCCGGGCCTTTGCCCATGCCGGCCCCCAGCAGCCCCTGCAGGATAGGAACTTCTGTCAGCGTGGCGAAATACATAAACGCGCCGAATACGCTGGCAAAAAGGTTGGTCCAGACCGGCCACATCGCGCGCGCGGCAGGTTCAACAGCGGATCCGCCCAGTCCTGTTATGGCCAGAAACGTGTCCGGACTGTCGCCCACCAGCATCTGCACGTATTTGGAAGGGATCAGCCCCTCGTGCCCCGGGCGTCCCAGCAGCAGCCCGGCGACCAGTACGCCGGCCAGCAGCAGCGGCATGATCTGCTTGGCGAAAGTCCATGTTGATGAAAACCATGCCTGCGGTTCACCGGGCTGGCTCGCGGTGATAACGGCCAGTCCGATTACCGCCGCCGAGAAAGGCAGCAGCACCCACAGCCCCTGCGCGGGCACCGCCAGGGCGAGCGCCAGGGGCGGCAGGGCAGCCAGCGCGATTTTCCACCATGCGATTTCCATCCACAGCGCCAGCACCAGCCCGAACAGCACGCCCAGCGCGGCTGTGATCAGCCATTTGTTTTGCCAGATCATCGTCCACGCGCCTGCGACCGGTACGCGTTCAGCCACCTGGTCTGGTGCCGCTCGGAATTCCTGTCCCGCGTCTGCCCCGCTCAGGGTTTTGAATACCCAGACCCTATCCGGGGTATCTTCCGGCGTCTGGATGACCGCGACCCGCGCGGTCTGCCCGTCTGTCAGGCGCACTTCATAATCATTCGGCGCGCCCCAGTTCGCGAAAACCAGGATACCCACCATGATGGCGAAAAACACGGCATTCTTCCACAGCGGACGGGTTACTTCGGGCTCGGGCATGGCAGCCTGCAGCGCCGCTTTCTCGGCTTCTTCTTTCCGGAAAATCAGGTGCATCAGCAGGCCGATGACCACGCTGAACCCGATGGCCCCTACCGCGCGGGCGATGCCCAGCTCCATGCCCAGAATTCGCGCGGTCAGGATGATGGCCAGCACGTTGATGGCAGGTCCGGAGTAAAGAAACGCGCAGGCCGGTCCCAGCCCCGCGCCCATTTTCCATATTCTCGCGAACAGGGGAAGCACGGTACAGGAACATACCGCGAGAATGGAACCGGAAACGGACGCCACGCCGTAAGCCAGCACTTTATTGGCGCCGGCACCCAGGTATTTCATTACGGAAGCCTGGCTGATGAATACCCCGATCGCGCCCGCGATGAAAAACGCCGGCACCAGGCACAGCAGCACGTGTTCCCGGGCGTACCAGCGGCTCAGGTGCAGCGATTCCAGCACGGCGTTGGTAAAGCGGGCGCTGTCAACGGGCAGCCAGAAGAACAGCAGGAAAACTCCTGCCATCAGCACGAGCGCGCGTATTTCTTTTTTCAATTCCATCCTTGGGAACCAGCGGTTACGCCCTGGCGTTCAGGACCACGGCCTGATGCTCTTCAGCGACCGCCTCCAGCACCGCGCCAACGCACTGAAAGAAATTCAGGATGCAGGGTACCCGCAGACTGTAAAAAATCTGGGTGCCCCGCCGCTCATCCTGGACGATGCCGGCGTTTTTCAGAATGGCCAGGTGCTTGGAGACGGTGGAGATATCCGTGCCGACCAGAGCAGTGAGTTCGCAGACGCAGCGGGGGCCGTTGGCCAGTTCTTCTACGAGAAACACCCGGGTGGGATGGGCCAGTGCCTTAATGACCCGCGCCTGCGCTTCGCATCGTTTTTGTCTTACGGTTTCCATTTTTCTAATTTCCTAATTTCCTATTTTCTATTTTAGCCAAATAAGAAATAAAAAGTCAAATCATGGTTATTCCCTGCCGGAAGCGGGTTTCTTTAAGGGTGTTCTCTACTGGACGGACGGCCTGAACCACCCCGAGGTGTTCAGGCAGATCCGCACCAGCATCAGCATCACCGGCACTTCAATCAGGACGCCTACCACCGTGGCCAGCGCAGCCCCCGAGGAAAGCCCGAACAGCATGGTTGCCGTCGCGATGGCCACTTCAAAGTGATTCGAAGCGCCAATCATCGCGGCAGGCGCGGCATCCTCATACGACAGCCCCAGAGCCCGCGCAAGCCCATAGCCCAGCGCGAAAATAAGCACCGTCTGAATGAACAGCGGAATGGCAATCCAAAGGATGGTCAGCGGATTGGCCAGAATGGTGTCGCCTTTGAAGGAGAACAGCAGCACCAGCGTGGTCAGCAAAGCCACGATTGTGACCGGGGTCAGCAGATGCAGGAATTTCGCCCGAAACCATTCCTCTCCTTTCGCGGCGATGATCCACTTCCGCGAAAAGTATCCCGCCACCAGGGGAAGCGCGACGTATATCGCAATAGACAGCAGCAGCGCCTGCCAGGGGACCGGCAACTTCCCGACGCCCAGCAGGAAACCGCCCAGGGGACCGTAGAGCAGCAGCATGGTCAGCGAATTAATGGCGACCATCACCAGAGTCAGCCCGTCATTTCCCCGGGCCAGGTAGCCCCACACCAGCACCATGGCCGTGCAGGGGGCGATTCCCAGGAGGATGCATCCCGCGAAGTAACTGCGCCACAGCGGCACCTGCAGCATCCGGACGCCTTCATGCTCCACCACCACGCCCGCGCCATGCTGCGCGCCGACAGGCAGGTCCAGCCCAAAAGGCATTTTCACCAGATCCGTGGCGTCCGCGCCGATCAGGCCGCGGAACAGCACGCCCAGGAACAGCAGGGTAATCGCGTACATGGAGAACGGTTTGACCGCCCAGTTGATAAAGAGCGTCAGCAGTACCGGGCGGCCGCTTTTTCCGGCCCGCACCACGGAGCCGAAGTCAATCTTCACCATGATGGGGTACATCATGAAAAACAGGCATATCGCAATCGGTATGGACACCACCGGCGCGCCGTTGACGCGGATCGCCATGCCGTCCAGGGTTCGGGCCAGTCCGGGCGCCAGCCGGCCCAGCAGAATGCCTCCCGCAATACACAACCCGACCCAGAGCGTCAGGTACCGCTCGAAAACACTGGTCATTTTCCGCTCCGGTTCCGACCGGGAAATGTGGTTATGACTCATGATCCGCACTTCTTTTTTATTTCTTTACTGGCGTTTACGGTTTAACCGCTGTGACTTCCAGGCTGGTGATCCAGGATTGAGGCGATGCGTCATCCGGGAAAAGATCTTTCAGCCGGCGGAATACCGGATCCGACGCGTCGAACATGGCGGCAACATGTTCCGGGCGTGAATTCAGGGTAATACCGGTGAACCCCGCGGATTCGATCCAGCGCCGGGTGTCTTCCACCAGTTCAGCCCCGGCAACACACCCGATCAGGGCTTCCACGCTGTGTCGGACGGGATCCGGCAGAGGCTTCAGCAGGGCCAGATCCGTTACAGCCACCCGTCCTCCGGACCGCAGTACCCGCATCATTTCCCGCCATACCTGCGGCTTGTCGGGAGAGAGGTTGATGACGCAGTTGCTGATGATCACGTCAACCGAGCCATCCGCCACCGGCAGGTGTTCAATTTCTCCGAGGCGGAATTCGACATTATTCAGCCCGGTCTGACGGCGGTAGGCTTCCAGGTTGCGCCGGGCCCGGGAGATCATTTCGGGTGTCATGTCCACGCCGATCGCGCGCCCGGTCGGCCCGACCCTGCGTCCCGCGATGAACACATCAAAACCGCCGCCGCATCCCAGATCCAGGACGGTTTCGCCGGGACGCAGCGCGGCCAGCGCCGCGGGATTTCCACAGGAGAGCCCCAGGTTTGCGCCTTCCGGCAGCGCCGCCAGGTCCGTATCCTGATACCCCAGGGCCCTGGCCAGCATTTGCGCGTCACCGCCCGAACCGCCGCAGCAGGAGGAGGGGCCGCAACAGGATCCGCTGTTTCCGGCTGCCAGGCTCCCGTAACCTGCCCTGACGGCTGCCCGAATGTGTTCCGCGCGGGATCCTGGATTCATGACAAAGCTCCTTTTAGGGTTAATTGCCACAGGCATTCCAGATTTTCCGGCATATTTCGGACAAAGTCGCGGATCTCATCCCGGACGCGCCGGTAATGTCGCAGAGCTTCCTCGGGCGATGTGGCGGAGGCGGCCAGTTTGGGCGGATCCTCAAAGCCTGCGTGGACCTTCCTGGTAGCTGCCGGAAAAACGGGGCAATGTTCCGCCGCGTGGCCGCAGACTGTGATCACCCAGTCAAAAGGCTGGTCCGGCAGTTCATCCACGGTTTTCGACCACTGGCGGGAAATATCCACGCCAGCTTCGGCCATGACCCGGACCGCCAGGGGATTGAGCCCATGTTTTTCAATACCGGCGGACCATACCTCGACCCGGTCTCCCAGCAGGGCGCGGGCCCACCCCTCCGCCATCTGGCTGCGGCAGGAATTTCCGGTGCAGAGAAAAAGCAGCCGAAGCCGGCCCGGTCCCGGCGCGGCTCCCGTGGCGTTATCCCCGGAACATGCGTCCGGATGCGTTTTTTCCGCCAGGCGCTTCAGCATGGTGAGAACGCGTGGGTCTCGGTCATAGGCGCGGAAGGCATCGTAAAGCTGTTTGGCTGCCACACACCTGGGGTGATCGAGCCGGTAATACATCCAGGCGCCCTGGCGACGGGCAACCACTATACCCGCGCTCCGCAGGACGGCGAGGTGTCTGGAAACCTTGTACTGGGGCTCTCCCAGGGCTTTCATCAGTTCGCAGACACAGGTTTCGCCGCGCAGGGCAAGGAGTACGGCCAGCCGAACCCGAAAGGGATCTGCCAATGCTTTGAAGAGTTTTGCTTCTTCTTCCATAAAATGCGGAAAATCAAATATGCGAATGTTTGCATATTATAGCCCGTCACCCCCTGAAATCAAATAAAAGCGTGAAACGCGCCAATCCAGCGAAAAGCTCCGGTCATATGCGGCCTGGAAATAAAAAAGAGCCGCGTTACATACCCACTGCCGCCCACGCCTTCATCTGGGCGATGTTTTTCCGCAGCTGCTCCACATACTCCGGAGAACGGTTCACCTGCGACAGGTATACGGCCATCTCGGCGTCATATGCCGTTTCAGGTTCCGGGGCCTGGCCTTTATCACCCGTTTCAGCGATCCATCGGTCCAGCAGGGACCGCATACGCTGAAGCTGCTCCGCATGGGCCGGATCTTCAGCCAGGTTGTGCAATTCCCACGGATCCGCCGTCCGATCATACAGTTCTTCAGCCGGCCGGGGAACCGTGAACAGCCGTTCCGCGGGATGGCCGGCCAATTTTCCCGCCGCGTACAGTTCACGCATGCAGGCCAGGATTTCTTTTGCGTCTTTATAGGCATTCGGCTGGAGGTGGGGACGCCGGGGATAACCGTTTCGGATATAGGTGAACCGACTGTCCCGGATACTGCGGATGCGGTCCACGGTTTCATCGCAGCGGTCGCGGGCTGACACGACATATTCCCGCGGGCGGGCATCAGGGCCGAGAAATGGACGCGCCTCCATCCATTCCGGGACGGGGATTCCGGCCAGTGCCAAAGACGTCGCGGTGATATCAATATGTGAAATCAGGTCATGTCGGACAGCGCCGGAGGGAATATGTTCACTTCCCCAAACGATCAGGGGAACCCGGGTGCCTTCCTCATACAGGAACTGCTTGCCCCGCGCGTGGCTGATGCCATGATCGGTGAGGAAAAAGATGACCGTATTTTCCAGGGCGCGGTCAGCGCGCAGTTTATCCAGAATCGCTCCAACTTCAAGGTCCACCTGTATCACTGAGTTGAGGTACTGCGCCCAGTCGGCGCGGAGCACGGGGTGGTCCGGATAATAAGGCGGCAGTTCAACATCATCGGAAGATACCGGCTGCGGGACCTGCGCATTCCGGAATTTTCCGCCGCGCAGCTGGAACTGCATGAAAAAAGGCTGATCCGAAGCGCGCCGGGTATAATCGGTCCCATCATACAGGGCATCCGCATAGACGAAATTGTAATCCGTCTTACCGGGTCCGCCGTCGGGCCAGGAAACATTGCCCACCCAGTAACCGGCGCGCCGGAAAAGCTCCGGCGCCGGTTGAACGGGATCCGGCAGGGTGATAGGGGCTTCGGGACTGCGGGAACTGCGGTGATGGTGGGCGCCGATGCTGGTCTGGTACATGCCGGTGATAAGGGCTGATCGGCTGGGTGAGCATACCGGCGCGGTGACATAGGCCGAAGAGTAGACAGTTCCCTCCGCGGCCAGCTGGTCCACACGGGGGGTGCTGACCAGCCGGTTGCTCGATATGCGGGCCCTGGACGTAACCGTCCGGGGCAACGGGTGGTCCACGCGGGAGGTACTGACCAGCCGGTTGCCCTGGTATCCGAAATGGCAGGACATGTCCTCGGCCAGGATCCATACGATATTGGGACGGGCAGCTCCCCGAACGATACCGCCCCGCCACAGCACCGCCGAGCATCCCGCGGCTGCCGCTGTTTTAAGGAAGGTTCTCCGCCGCATGGGTGATCCCTTTCAGTATTTTACGCCGGTAGCGTCGGCCCACTGTTTCCACGCGTCATGTAACGCCGCTGCGCGGTCCGGTTCCCGATCTGCGAGGTTGCGCAGCTCTGTACGGTCGGCCTCCAGATCGTACAGTTCCCAGGGGCCGGATTTCGTTGCGACAAGTTTCCAGCGCCCCTCGCGGATGGCGCGGTTTCCCTGGTGTTCCCAGTACAGCCTGGGGTGGGGTTCACGGGTTTCCCCCCGCAGCACAGGGGCCAGGCTTTTTCCAAACAGGGAGGTGAGGGGGTGACCGTTCATCGACTCCGGATAAGTGGCGCCGGCCAGTTCCAGGCAGGTTGGCATGATGTCGGTGATGTGGGCCACCTGGTCGGTCAGGATGCCCCGCTGCTTTATCCCCTCCGGCCACCAGGCGATCAGCGGCGTAGCGATGCCGCCTTCATGGACCCAGTGTTTGAACCATCGGAAGGGGGTATTGCTGGCGTTGGCCCAGCCCCGCTCATAGGCCACGAAGGAGCCTTTCTCGCCCGCGCGGGTTCCCCGTTTATGCAGGTTCTTTCGGTTTGCCACGGTTTCGTGGCAGCCGCCGTTGTCGGACAGGAACAGCACCAGCGTGTTATCGGCCATTCCGCGCTTCCGCAGGGCATCCAGGACCCTGCCGATGCCCTGGTCCATGCGGTCGATCATCGCGGCATACACCGCCATCCGCAGGTCCATGTCGTCTTTATCGGCCACGTCATCCCAGGCGGGGACTTCCGGATCCCGCGGGGACAGGGCCCATTCCGGCCGGATGATACCCAGTTCCCGAAGTCGGGCATACCGCTCTTCCCGCAGGCGGTCCCAGCCGTTTCGGTACCGCCCGCGATATTTTTCGATATCCTCCGGCAGCGCGTGCAGGGGCCAGTGGGGCGCGGTATACGCGAGGTAGAGCAGGAACGGGCGCTGTGGATCATGTTCCTCGATATAACGGACGGCGCAGTCCGTGAAGGCGTCCGTCATGTAGAAGTTTTCGCCTTCCGGCCAGACGCGTTCATCGTCTTTTGCCATGATCCGAGTATTTTTTTCTTCGGGCAGGATTTCAAAGTAGCTGCTGGCGCCGCTGATCAGGCCGTAATAGCGGTCAAATCCCCGGCGGCGTGGCCAGTGTTCAGGCGCTTCGCCCACGTGCCATTTGCCGGACATGTACGTTCTGTAGCCGGCCGGGCGCAGCACTTCGGCGATGGTGGCGCACCGGTCGTTGAGGTAGCCCTGGTAGGGGCCGGGTTCCTCTTTTTCGCCCAGTTTGCTGGCCATCCCGCCCATACCGGCCTGATGGGGGTTCAGTCCTGTGAGGAGCGCCGCCCGCGAGGGGCAGCACCGGGCGGCGGAATAGGCCTGGGTGAACCGGATACCCTCCGAGGCCAGGCGGTCCAGGTTGGGCGTGTGAATCTCGGAACCGTAGCAGCCGAGATCCGAAAACCCCATGTCATCCGCCAGGATGATGAGAAAATTCGAGCGGGATGCCGAAGCCGGAGCGGCAGCAGCGTTTGGCGCAGCGGATGGCCGGCCCAGGCCGGCAAGGCCTGCCGCGCCAGCGGCAATTTTCAGCCAGTCGCGCCGGGTTACGCGGGATCTCTTCATGGCGGGACTCCCAACTCGATGTTTTGCAGGAGGAACCGGGCTCCTTGACCGTTTCTGTTATTGTACGCCCAAAGCGTAAAGGGAATGCCAACATCAGCCGGATCGGAAAAGGAAGTTCCGGCCTGGAAAGAGATCTTTTTCAGCGGGCAGCGGCGGTTGTATTATGTTTTCGTCGTTTGGGTGTTATCGGTGAGCATGAGGAAGGGACGGATTTATGGACAGGCCGGATATCCGGGTTTTTGTGGCGGCCTTTGAAGATCTTCTGCATGAAGGCGAGAAACTGCTGACGGAATTCAGAAGAAGCGGGTCGGACGCTTTTCGCCGCGGAGAACATGAATACGTGGACTGGGCCAACCAGCACTGCCGCGCCCTGTCGGACACGCTCAGCCGGCTGAGGGAGATCCGGGAAAACTTCGACAGGATATCCCGCGGGGAGATGTCCTATAGACAGGAGACGCTTCCGCAGCCTGAAAGCAGGCGGGTTCAGGAAACGAGCCGCCGGCGGAAGGGCAACCTGTTACCCCAATCCGCTTACGAAACTCCGATCCAGGTGTCCCTGCTGGAATTTGGGGGACGGGCTACCACCGATGCTGTGCAGCAGAGCCTCTGGAAAAGGATGAAGGAACAACTGGGCCCTGAAGATATGAAGCCGCGGGCAAGCAATCCCTCTGAAATCACATGGTGGAACAATGCAAAATGGGCCCGGAATAGGCTGAGAGAACAGGGATTCATTGCGGAAGGTTCGCCGCGGGGCATCTGGGAGCTGACGCCGGCGGGCAGGGAGGAAGCGCGAAGACGCCAGGAAGAGCTGCTGCGGCAGGCCCGTGAGGAATGATTTTATGAAAAAAAGAATATCCTTTCGAACTTTTTTGCGGCTGATCCCGTGGGTGGCATTCGGGGTGACCGCGCTGGCCCTGTACGGCGCGCACGCCTATTATTTCGCGCCGGGCAGTCCGCGGCCCGTGGGGCAGTGCGCGCCGCCACCGGAGGGGGAAGGCTGGATCGACCTGCTGGACGCGGAACACGCCCGGAACTGGACGGACCCCGAGGGGAAACCGGCGGATTTTTTTGAAGTGAAAGACGGAGTACTGCATATTTTCGGCGGAATCGGCCCGCTGAAATACGCCACATACACCGGCGCGTCGTTCGGGGATTTTGACCTGCACCTGGAATTCCGGCTCTCGCCGCCGGCATGGTTTTCTCGACCGCTGGCGCTGGGGCTGAATCCCCAGCTGCGCTGCAACTCGGGCGTGTTTCTTCGGGTTCCGGAGGGGGAGTCCGCGCTGCGGGGATTTGAAGTGCAGGTGCTTGACGATTACGGCTGGCCGGCCCACAAAAACGGCACCGGCTCGATCTACGACGTGGTGACGCCCATGTTCAACATGGCGCGCCCCGCGGGAGAGTGGAATTCCTATGACATTTCGCTGCGGGGGAGCCGCGTTACCGTTACGGTCAACGGGTGGAAAGTGATCGACACGGATTTTGCCCAGATGACCGAGCCTATCGGGAAATTCAAGACGCCCTATGCCGAACTGCCCCGTTCCGGCCGGATTGCCCTGCAGGACCACGGCGGGGAACTGTGGTACCGGAATATCTGGATACGCCCCGTTGATGCCGCAGCGCCGTGAGCTGAAGCTTCGTCGCGGAGGATGGGCACCGGTTACGGTTTCGGTTCCCCATTTGGGGAGCCGGCGCCGGGGGTATCCGAGAGCACAAACCGCAAGGTTTTCAGGCCGGTGAGGGTACGGTGGTCCATGGTCCAACGCTGAACCGGCGCTCCGTCCGCCAGAATCTCCCGGACATACACAGCCTGGCTGCTGTGGTTTTCAGCAATCAGTTCCAGCCGGCGATCCTTTTCGAGTCGCACGGAAATCCGGTTGAACAGCGGCGCCCCCAGCCAGTACCGGTCGGATCCCGCCTGAGGGTAAATGCCCAGCGCGCTCCAGACGTACCAGGCGGACAGGGTACCGCCGTCGTCATTGCCGTCCAGTCCCACGGGGTCATCGCCATATCGGGTATTCAGGCAGTGCCGCACCCAGTACTGAGTCCGGTCCGGCCGTCCCGCGAAGATAAACAGCCACGGCGCGTGGAAATAGGGCTCATTTCCATGCCAGTAGTTTCCGCCGGGATGCCACCATCCTTTTTCCGGGCGCATCCCGGCCAGATAGGCCTCCAGTTCCCGCGCGAACGCTTCCGGCGAAGAGAAAAGCGCAACCAGTCCCTCCGGATCGAACGGCACGGCCCAGCGCCACTGCATGGCGCTGCCCTCCACGTAGGCGCGGGTCATTTCTCCCTTGAAATCCGTATAGGTCAGTTTCAGCGGATCGAAGGGGAAATCGATAAATTTTCCGGCGCTGTCCCGCGGGAGAAAGAACCGTTTCCCGGGATCCCAAAGGGACCTGCAACGCTCCGCGCGGTTCCGGAACATTGCGGCATCTTCCCGGTGCCCGAGCGCCTCTGCCAGCCCGGCCAGGGCATGGTCGCCCCAGGCATATTCCAGGGTTTTCGCGACGGATCCTTTATACCGGTCTCCGGGCACCCAGCCCAGGGATGCGTATTCCGCCAGGCCGTCACGCCCCGGAACCCTGGATCCCGGTGGAGGCCCGTCGGTGGCCACCCGGCGCAGCAGGGCATAAGCCCGTTCCCCGTCAAAATCCCGCAGCCCTTTCAGCCAGGCCTCGCTGACCGCCATGTCCGCCGGCGTGCCGAACATGCAGCCGGTGTATCCCCGTCCTGACGGCCAGCGCGGGAACCCTCCACCCTGTTCCGCCATGGCCAGCAGGGACCGCAGCATATCCCGGGATTCTTCCGGGGCGATCAGGTAATACAGGGGCATGACGGTGCGGAAGGTGTCCCACAGGGAAAAATCGGTGTGGTAGACAAAACCGTCCGCCCGATGGATGTTGCCGTCGAAGCCAGGGTACTGGCCGTCCACATCGGAGAATACCGTCGGCATCTGGAATGCCCGGTACAGGGCTGTGTAAAAGATCCGGCGCTGGGTTGGTGTTCCGCCTTCCACCTGAATGCGGGACAAGACCTGTTCCCATGACTCCTTAGCACGATCCAGCACTTCAGAAAACGGCCGGTCGGCCATCTCGGCATCCAGGTTTGCCCGGGCTCCGGCCACGCTGACCGCTGAGAGCCCTACCCTAACCTCAATCGGCCTGTCCTGATCCGACCGCGCGGGAAAATAAAGCGCCAAACAGGCCTGTTCTCCGGCAGCCTGCCAGGCCGTTCCCAGGTTTTCGCGGCCCCGCCAGAGTTCGCACCGTTCCGGCGGTTCGCTGAAGCTCGCGACGAAATGCATGGGCAACCCGCCATACCGGCCGGAGAACGAACCGAAGGTAGTGAGAGACCCTGAAAGTTCCAGGTGATCCGATGAAAACTGGGCGGCCGCGTTTTCTACCCGTCCTTTGTCGCCCAGCGCGCTGGTCAGATCCACCAGGAGACAGGGGATTTCCCCGGACGGAAAGGCGTACCGGTGCAGGCCGCAGCGCGGCGAAGCGGTCATTTCAGCCAGCACCCTGCCGCGGTAGAGGCGGACCGCGTAGTATCCGGGAAATCCCCGCTCATCCCGGTGGCTGAACCGGACCCATCGGCGGCCGCGGCGCAGCATGGATGCCGCGGCATCCGCGGGCGCGGGCAGAATCCGCAGCACCCCGCCCTCCGCGGCATCCGCCCCTACCAGCCGGGTATGGCTGAAGCCCGTGATTTTATTGTCATTGTAGTAATAGCCTGACCGGTTCAGTCCGGGGATATTCAGCAGCGCGCTCAGGGTGTCCGGCGCGAGCCGGACCATGCCGAAAGGGACGCACGCCGCCGGGGTATTGTGGCCGCACATGTAAAAATAGCCGCCGGTTCCCGAGAATACATTGACCTCCCCGCCGTACAGGCCCGGCATGGCCTCCGTAACCAGCTGGTTCGGCCGGGCCTGGGAAATGCTTTTAACGTAAAGAATTATTCCCGTAATAAAGAGGCAAAGGGCCAATCCGCCCAGCAGCGCGATAACCAGTGTGACCTTCAGCAATTTTCGCAGCATCTCAGGATCCTTCAGCGCCAGCCGCGCCAGATTGAGGCTAAGCCCGGTTCAGCATGCGGGCTTCCCCAGGATGCAGTTTTATCTTCCGTATCTGACTGGACCGGAAAGCCCTTGGTTTATTATTGCCCCGAATGGTTTCCATTATCCTGTTTTTCGGCCGTTTCAAGCAGCTCCGCGACCATGGCGCGCAGCGCCGGGATTACTTCCGCCTCAAACCACGGGTTGCGGCGCAGCCAGAGCAGATTCCGAAAAGATGGGTGGGGCAGCGGTAAGAATTCCGGGAGGTAATGCTTCCAGCGCCGAACCGTTTCTGTCACGTCCGGGCCGCACCGTTCTCCGAGATAGTACTGATGGGCGTACCGTCCCACCAGCAGGGTCAGGCGGATGTGCGGAAAAAGCGGACGCAGGCGGGGATGCCATAAAGGCGCGCACTCGGGACGTGGCGGCAGGTCCCCGCCCCGACTGTCCCGTCCGGGATAACACAACCCCATGGGAATGATGGCGATACGGGATTCATCGTAGAACCGGTCTCGGTCAATACCCATCCATTTCCGCAGGCGGTCTCCGCTGGGGTCATTCCACGGCAGGCCCGTCCGGTGCACTTTGGTTCCCGGGGCCTGGCCGACGATCAGCATCCGGGCGCTGGCTTTTCCCCTCAGTACGGGACGGGGACCCAGCGGAAGGGTTCCCTCGCACAGCCGGCAGGAGCGGGCCAGCGACAGTTCCCGTTCGAGCCGCTCGGCCGCCGTGTTTTTGTCGGGTTTGGATATGTTCATTCCGCTATAACCTGCGCTCTTCGGCGCTCCAGGACACGCGCCGGGATAAAGCAATTCAGCCCATATGATATACTTTGTCGCGCGCTGGGATAATGCCGGGTGGTTCCGCGCGGTCGGGACACCGGTCAGGTGGACACTGTTCATGTCACGACGTTCCGGGATGCTTCATGGGCTGGGGGGGCTGCTGATCGGGGCCGTTCTCGTATGGCTGCTCTTTCGCGGCACAGACTGGAGAGCGGTTGGGGAGGCATTCGCGGCGATGAATCCCTGGTGGACCCTGGCCGCGCTGATGCTGGTGGCGGTCAGTTTCGCGGTTCGGGTGCTCCGGTGGCGGTGTATCGTAGGAGCGTATGAGCATATCCCCTTCGCCCGGCTGTTCCACGCCACCCAGATCGGCTTTCTGGCCAATTTTGTGCTGCCTGCCCGGCTTGGGGAGGTAATCCGCGCGCTGGCGTTGAATCGGACGGCCGGCGTGCCGGTCAGCCGGGGGATCAGCTACGTGGCGGCAGACCGCGTGGCGGATGTGACGGGACTGGCCGTGGTATTTGCCGTATTCGCGTGGGTTTATCCGGCGGAACAGCTGGCGGCGGTACCGCTTCCGGAGGAATGGCGCGCCGTCTACGGGCCGCTGCTGACGCCGGAACGGCTGCGGGCGGCATTCCGGAGTATTCTGGCCGCTTTGGCGGTGGCGCCGGCTGTCATGCTGATGGCGTACCTGTTTGCCCCCCTGCTGATCCGGAGCGTCAACAAACTGTTTGGCGGCCGTTGGCCGGGGTTTTCCCGGATGCTGGAACGCCTCATCCGCCGGGTGGCGGAGGGACTGAGCGTGGTGCGGCGTCCCCGGTATCTGGCGGGGGCGCTGGCGGCGAACCTGGCGCTGTGGGGCGTATTCCTGATGACGCACGTCGCCCTGTTCAAGGCGTTTGGGCTGGATCTGCCCTGGTACACGGCTTTCGTGACGCTTTCCCTGCTGGCCCTGTTCATCAGTGTGCCGGGTCCTCCGGGTTTCGTGGGACCTTTTCACGCCGGGATTGTCTGCGGACTCATCCTCGCGTATCCGGGCATTCCGCTGGATACGGCCCGGGCGCTGGCCATAGCCGGGCATCTGGTAAACTTGATAATGGTTGTGTGTTTTGGGCTCTGGAGCCTGTGGAGCGAAGGGGTGGCTCTGAGTGAACTGCGGCGAGAAGCCCTTTCGCGACAGCAGGAGACCGTCGGCGAGTCCGCGGCGGCCATGAAACCGGCGCCTCCGGAAACCGCACCATGAAAGCGCGGAAGTGGACAGGATTGCTAATCTGCTGGGCCGCGGCGCTGCAGGCGATAGCGGCCGAGCAGGATGTATTGGGCCTGGCCGGCGGGGAAATGTTTTCCGGCACCCTGGTGAAAATCACGGAGAGCTCCGCGGTTTTCCGTACGGCCATGGGCGGGCGTATCGTGGCGCCGGTCGACCGCATTACCGCGCTGAGTACCCGCCGCAGTTTTATGGTGACCGCCAGAGACGGGACGGTGCTGTACGGCCGGTTCTGCGCGGATGCCGAAGGCCGGCCGGCGCTGCGTCTTCTGAACGGAACAGTTCAGCCGCTGGCGCTGGAAACCCTTGCTTCCGCGACAGCGCTTCCGGAAACTGCCGGCGCGGCGCCGGAGTTAACCGATCAGCCCATCAGCGGCAGCCTGTCGGTAGGCGCAGGGGCCGGGGGCGTGGGAGAAATAGACCGGCCGGGCGTATCCGGCAGGCTGGAGCTGGGCGGCGGGGGCGAACTGCCCTTTGACTGGGGAGTCAGCGCGGAGGGAGCGGTACGGGATCAGGGCGATCGGGAACAGTTTCGAGGCATAATTCAGGGGAATGAAGGCGGGATTCAACCGTACTTAAGAGGAGGGTACACGCGCAATGCCCTGGCGGACGACGGCAGGCTGAGCCGACGGGCATTTCTTGGGTTGGGCCTGTACCGGTCGCTGTTTCCGGAAAATGCCAGGGGGGATGCCGCGGTGTATCTGGGTGTGGGCGGCGTCACGGAGCGGTACCGCGACCGTTCCGGAGCGGAGGATTCCAGTGATTCCATGGTCGGGGGGCATCTGGGACTGCGCCTTCACCGGTATCTCTTCGGCAACACGCTGCTGACGCACAGCGGCGATCTGTTTGCGGATGCGGATGGAACAGCCGTGGCGCTCTTTACGGAAAGCGCCCTGATCCGTCCTGTAGGTGAACGCCTCCACCTTCGACTGGAATTCGATGCCGACTACACCAGCGGACTGGCCGCCCGGGACGGCTGGAATTTCTGGTGGGGCGCGGCCGTCGGCATGCGCTTCTGACTGCGCCGGTCCCCAGTTTTTATGCTTTAAAAATCCACCTGCAGCCGGGTCTGCACGATACCCATGTTCCCTTCGTACAGGTCATGCCTGACGTCGGCGTAGGTGTAGTTCAGCATCAGCCGGGTGCTGGGGTTCCAGTACCAGTTCAGTCCCAGCGTCAGGTTGTCCTGACTGCCGCCCCGCACGATGCCGGCATCAAGATCCAGCGTGGAATACCGGGCCAGCACTTCCCAGGCGCCCCAGCCTTTTCCCCACGCGAAATTCTGGCGCGGAATCAGCCGCCCGAAGGTGCCATCCTTGTGGCTGTACGAGCGGTTTTCGCCCGTCAGGAACCACGACAGGAAGGCGTACCAGCCATCGAAACGCAGGTCGCCGGCGAAGGTTGAATTCACGTCTGCCAGCAGGTATTCGGCCTGGGCCGAAACCGGACCCAGCACCACGGCCGCTTCCAGGCCGTACTGGTCCGCGTCCTCCGCCCGGGCGTCCTGAAGCCTGAATCCCGCGAAACCTTCGGAATTGAGGTACCGGAACAGGGACAGCGCGGTCTCCGGGCGGGGCTGGAACCGATAAGGATTTACGGTGGCGCCGTCGATGTCCCGGCGGCTGTAGGACGCGCCCAGGTGCAGCAGGTACCGCCCTTTATCGGCATACCAGGGCAGTCCGGCCGCGCGCGCGGTGAAAGACCACCCCCGGGTTTCATCCAGGTCGTTGGCGCTGGGCCAGTTGTCCGTTTCCCGGAACAGCCCCGCCTGCGCGAACAGCCGCTCATGCTTGGGTTCGCCCAGCCAGGCGCCGCTGGCCATGATCCCCAGGTTGCGCGCCGGCGCTATGGATACCGGCAGGGCCCGTTCCATGAAAGACGTATACAGGTCCGATGTGATTTCTTCGAGGCTGAACGGCTCCTTGAAGTGGCCGACCTGCACGGAACTGATGCCGGGGATGCCCGTATAGCCGATATAGGTATCGGTGAAACCGTTCGGGCCGTTGTTGCCGGCCAGTTCATACTCAAGGCGATAATATACGTCTTCATACATCGTGCCTGAGAGATCAATGCGGCCCATTCGGATCTGCCCGCCGTCCTGCTCATCGCCCAGGGCCTGTTTCAGCGTCTCATCCTGGTCGAACCACACAAAATCCATGAACAGCCTGCCGCCCAGTTTCAGCTTGAACTGGCCGTCCGGGGATTCCAGGCGCAGCCCATCCTTCCAGAAAGGCCTCAGAGCGCCTTCCTTATCTTTTTCCAGCGCGGCCACCCGGTCTTCCAGGGAAGGCTGTTTTGCCTCACCGGAACTGTCTTCCGGGGGCGTTGCCGCGGTGTCTGCGGTTCCGCTGGAGGCGGGTTGTTCCGCGTTTTTTTTCAGTTCCGTTATCTGCGCTTCCAGCGCACTGACGCGGCTTTCCAGCGTCTCGATCAGCGAAAGCAGTTCTTTCTCCCGTTCGGTCAGCGGCGCGCTGTCCTGCGCCACAATTGGCAGGATGCCAGCCGCCCAAATTGCCAGCCCGATACCAGCCCATTTACACCATTTCATGGAAAATTGCCTCCCAATGCGTTGACAGGTTACCAGCCCCGCGTTTATGACTTTCAAAGCCCCGCAAATGCCCTAAAAAAGACAATAAGCCCGCGTAACAGATTATGCGCTGACCGATTTCCTCCGCAAAAACCGTCAGCGGGATTCACCTGACTTGCTGAATATTGCAACCCATGAACCGACAGCTTCGGCCAAAACGCCTACCGCTTCAAAAATGGAGGTCCACAATGCTACTTTCTGCTGGGTCACCAGCAACGACTCGCTGCGTTTTGGGCATGCTGCAACCGATAGAGCCCGCACATGTTTTTCCATGACGCATCTCCTTGTTTTCGAGGTTGTGTTTATCGGTGACAATCACTAAATGCAATGTGATTATACGAACAGAAATTAATGTCATTATAGTTTTACGTTAAATTCGGGTTATTTTGGGCGTATAACCTAAAAAATAATGATTTTTGCTTCATGCCCAGTCCGAATAGCGGCCGGCAGGAAAAAATTCTTTGACCGACAATAACAGCTATGGCGTAGAAGTGTTTTTGGGAATATTTTTCGAGATTGTTTGGTAGGGCCTGGGAGGCCCGGTTGGTCAAAGTGGAGATTGCTGCCAGGACTGAAACTATAATCCAGTCCGTGTGATGTTCTCGGGGACCCTATCATGGCGCGAACTATTTTACAGCGGGCCTGGTACGGCGACACGATCCCCGCTTTTTTGCGTACAGAGGAAGACAGGATTCTGGGACGCATTGCGTCACGGACTTCTGCCGAGATGGTTTTGGCGCAGCGGGACGCGTGGATGCGGGAAATCCGCATCCTCAAGCGTAGTCTCACAGGACTGGATGGCCGCGTATACCTTGAATTTGAAATACCCCGCATGGGGCGCCGGATTGACGCAGTGCTGCTGATCAACGGCATTGTGCTGGTGGTCGAATTCAAAATAGGGGAAAATTACTACTACCGTCACGCGCTGGACCAGGTTTGCGACTATGCGCTGGACCTGAAGTACTTCCACAAAGGCAGCCACGACGCGGCGGTCGTGCCGATACTGGTCGCCACGGAGGCTCCCGCGGTGGGATGGACTCTGGCGGAGCATAGCCGGGTTGCCGGGCTGTATCATCCAATTCGGACCAACGAAAGCGGGCTGAAAGACAGGTTGCATCAGATAGTTTCCCAGGTTTCCGGAAACTGGATTGACCCGGACAGCTGGGAAAACGCGCCGTACCAGCCTACGCCCACCGTGATCGAAGCGGCCCGCGCGCTGTTTAACAACCACAGCGTGGCGGATATCGCGCGCCATGACGCGGGCGCCCAGAACCTCACCAGAACCACGGGCCAGGTTGAAGCCATTATTGAAGACTGCGCGGCGCGGAAACGCAAAGCCATCTGTTTCGTGACGGGCGTTCCCGGAGCAGGCAAAACATTGGTTGGGCTCAGCCTTGCCGCCCGCCGCAGCGATCCGCAACTGGACCAGCACACGGTGTTCCTTTCCGGCAATGGCCCGCTGGTGGCCATTCTTCAGGAGGCCCTGACCCGGGATGCCCATCAGCGGCAGAAGCAATCCGGAAAGGCGGTCACTAAAGGAGAAATCAGAGCCCGGGTTAAATCTTTTATTCAGAATGTGCACCATTTCCGGGATGAAGCTGTTCGGGATCCTGATAACCCTCCCCATGACCACGTTGCGGTATTTGATGAGGCGCAACGGGCGTGGAATTATGAAAAAACCTGCCAGTTCATGAAGCAGAAAAAAGGGGTTTCGGATTTCAATTATTCAGAACCGGAATTCCTGATCCGGACCATGGATCGCCACCGGGAATGGGCCGTGGTGGTATGCCTGGTCGGCGGGGGACAGGAGATCAACACCGGCGAAGCCGGTATCGGCGCCTGGCTGGAAAGCGCATGCCGAAGTTTTCCCGACTGGGAGATCTGCCTGGCCCCGGAATTCACCGACCCGGAATTCGGCGCGGAATCCCTGAAGCCGATCTTGCGGGAATCCCGGCAGGTACAGTGGTGCGATGACCTTCACCTGAACGTTTCGATGCGGTCATTCCGCGCCGAGAAGGTGTCCGGGTTCGTGAATGCCCTGCTGGACCTGGATGCAAACCGGGCGAGGCAATATGCAGACCGGATCCTGGACCGGTATCCCGTGTTCATTACCCGGGACCTGGACGGCGCCAAGGAGTGGGTGCGCCAACAAGCGTACGGCGCGGAACGGTATGGAATGGTTGCCTCTTCTCAGGCGGAACGCCTGAAACCCTATGCCATCGACGTGCGGTACGCCATAGATCCGGTTCAGTGGTTTCTGAACGAAAAGGACGATGTGCGGTCTTCTTATTACCTGGAAGACGCGGCCAGCGAATTCGATATTCAGGGGCTGGAGCTGGACTGGTGCCTGGTCGCCTGGGACGGGGATTTTCGCTGTGGAGACGGCGGATGGGGACATTTTCAGTTCAGGGGTTCCCGCTGGGAAAAAATCCGAAAGGAAGAACGCCGGAAATACCAGAAAAACGCTTACCGGGTGCTGCTGACCCGGGCCCGGCAGGGCATGGTAATCTTTGTTCCTCCGGGTAACAGGAATGACCCGACCCGGGCTCCGGATTTTTATGATGGGACATGGCAATACCTGCGATCCGCGGGGTTGCCGGTACTGTGATATCTTCCCGCCAACCATCAGGACGGCCCCATGAAGATTGTAGTCAATGAACGCGTGCAGGAGTTGCCCGGCGAGGCACCCGTTCCCGCCGGCGCGGTCCGGGACCGGTTCAAACCGGACGCGGATCTGATCATTGTGGACGGCTTTCCGGCCAATCCGGAAACCCCGGTCAGCAATGGGCAATCCGTGTGCCTGATTCGCCGGGGTGAGATTCCTCCTCCCGAAGAGCTGGAATATCTCATGATGGCCCGCCATACCCCGGGGGTGCATGAAAAAGTACGCAGGGCTACCGTGGGCATTGCCGGACTGGGCGGACTGGGCTCATCCGTGGCGGTCGCGCTGGCCCGAATCGGCATCGGCGCGCTGATTCTGGCCGATTTCGACGTGGTGGAGCCCAGCAACCTTAACCGGCAGCAGTATTTTCTGGACCAGATCGGACTGCCTAAAACGAAGGCGTTAAGCGACACCCTGTCCAGGATCAACCCAGGAGTGAGGCTGTACACCCATCAGGTCCTGCTTACCCCCGGGAATATTCCGGAGATTTTCGCGGACGCGGATATTCTCGTGGAAGCGTTTGACCGGCCGGACCAGAAGGCCATGCTGGCGGATACCTGGCTGAGCCGGTTTCCCGGACGTCCTTTGGTATGCGCGTCCGGCCTGGCAGGCTTTGATGACGCCAACCTGATCCGGTCCAGGCCCTTTGGTCCGATGATCATTGTGGGAGATGGAACAGCGGAAGCCCGCCAGGGGGTGGGGCTGATGGCTCCAAGGGTGGGCGTGGCGGCCCACCACCAGGCCAATGCGGTGCTGCAGCTGATTCTGCGCCGGCAGGAATAGAAATTTACCGAAAGAGCCGGAATAAACCCCTAAATACAATGGTTATCAGTTCAGGCATGAGTAAGACAAGCCTGGACTGACACATGAACGAAATGGATTACAGACAGCAGGCATTCGATCTTGCCCGAGAATTCGCGGATACGTGGGAACAAAGCGGCCGGGAGAAGATAGATTTTTACAAACTGCTGTGGGTAACCCACTGGGCGATTGAAAATTGTGGAATAGACCGGGTACGTCAGATGTTTACGGAGATGATGGTCAAGCCGGAACTGACGACGGAAGATCCCGCTGAACGGCTTCGGCTGATGATCATGAACCAAACGGAAGATAATATTGGCGACTGGTTTCAGCGCGCCATGAAAAGTTGACCTCCCCCTCCCCCTCCCCCTCCCCTTGACCGAGCCTGGTCCGAGCGACGCCCGTCGCCGGGCCAGGCAATTTTTTTGCGTTATATAGTCTTTATTCAGGGCGCCCGCCGGGTTCCGGATGCGATTTTTCCTCGGTTACCCTTACAATAAAAAATATGAATCATTTACCTTTCCGCAGCGTATTGCCATTAAGGCGCCGGTGTTTCCGGGCGTTTGGCGCCTGGATGCCGCTCATGCTACTGTGGGTGGGGATTGTTCACGGGGAACCTGAGCGGAGCGGATCGTGGCAGCTTCGCGAGAAGATTGGGCAGCCCGTGGCCGTGCCGATCGTTTTCAGCGACCGGTCCGCGGCGGATCTCCTGGATATGGCGCCCGCTCTGGTGGCCCGGGGATCCCGCGGAGTTATCTGTGTGGCGGGCCAACCGTTTCCCCAGGCACCGGGCAGCCGGACCGCGCTCCGGGAAATCCGCGAGCACTTGGCCTCCATGGGGCTCAGGCATGTTTTTCTGCGCGCCGAGCCGCTTCGCGAGGATGCTGTTGACCGACGCGCGCTGGATGCTTTTATTAACCGTACGGAAGACCTGGCCCGCACCGCCCGGTGGTGCGGGGCCAGCGGCTTATGGCTTGACCTGCCGGTTACAGCGTCGCTTTTTGATCCGGATCATCCGATCACGGGGGAGGAACTGGAAAAGATTGGACGCCGCCTGTATGCCGCGATTGCCCGCCGGTTTCCGGATGCCGATGTGCTGGTGTGGGGCGGTCCGGAAGGCGCTCCGGGTCCCCGCTGGCTCAATTTTCTGGAAGGTCTTTTTGAAGGGGCCGGTGTGGCGGACAGTCCCCGCGTGACCCTTGTAACCGCGGTGGATGCCCCGGCCGCCGGGTACGCATCCGTCGCGGCCGCTACGGGCGGCGTGGAACGTATGGTGGCCGCATCTTTTTCCCTGGAGAACCGGGAACGCTGGGAACGCCTCGGGGGAGTGTCTGCGCTGCTGAAGATGGACGCGTACTACCGTATGGCATCCCAGGCAGGCGCGGAAACCGCGTCCGGCAGTTTCCGGGTGGCGCGGGACGCGGCAGTGGCCCTGTCAGACCGATGGGTGATTTTGGGTTTGGCCAGGGAAGCAAACCAACAGCAGGTAGACCCTGAGCTTCGGCTGGTATCTCCTCTGCGCGGCATGATCCGGCTCGGCGCATTGCAGGATGATCCCCGCGCGCCGGGACAGACGGTTCAGGTTTTTGAACGGGACGGTCGGATGTCCCTGCTGTTTCCGGAGGGACTTCCCGCGCCTGTCGAAATATCCAGCCGGTATGGAATCTGCGCTTCCGTTTCGCTCGCAGATGGCGTAAAGCGCTATCACCTGTCCCGGGATGGCGTGATGCGTATCCCGCCTCGTGAGGGTCCGCTTTTGGTCAGCGGTTTGCCGGGACAGGCGGATATCATTCGTGCGGGATGGTCATGGGCCGTGGATCCGCCGCTGGAGACGGGGCCCCGCAGGGTAAATTTTATGGTGTCGTGGACCAACCGTACCGGGCTGACGCGACAGGGGGAACTGGCGGTGATACCTGCCCCGCGGTGGTCCCTGGGGAGCGCATCCATACCATTCCGCGCGTCCCCCGGAGAGACCGTTACGTTGCGGCGTACCCTTCAGGGAATTGCCCGGCCCGGAGAACTGTTTTCCGCGCAGCTGCTGATTCAGGAGGCGGGTTTGCCTCCCGTGACCCGTACCGTTGCAGTACCGGTCTTTCCGAAGATGCTTTGGGCGCTTCCGCTGGATGGAGCCTGTATGGAAGGTCTGGTACTGCTGGATGGGAATTCATTGGACACGATGCGGATAATCGCGGCATCCCGCCGTACCGGGCTGATCTGTTTCGACGCGGACGGCCATGTGATCTGGCGCGACCTGGAACCCGGTCCCTGGAGCTGCGGCCCCGTGGAAGTTTCCAGTGGCGGCAAAGAAACCGTAGCGCTGGGACACCATGACGGCCATATCATTTTCCGGGACGCCCGGACCGGAAATGGCCGCGGAAAAATTATGCTGGACGGAACGCCGGTGAAACACCTGGGGGCATTTGAGGACGGAACGCTGCTGGCGGTCACGGATCTTGGCATGTGTTACGGCATCCGGGGATTGGAGCAGATATGGGCACGCGGCCTCGACATGTCTGTGATTCGGATATGCGCCGGTGACGGGCGGTTGTCTTTTTTGCTCTCCGGCCTTTCTGGAACGCGCGGTGAGGCCGTGAATCTGGATCGGGAGGGTACCATACGGTATAGAGTCCCTCTGCCCGGTCCCGCGACGGCAATCCAGGCGGCCGGCAGAGACGGCTGGACGGTGGGCTTTGCCGACGGAAGCTGGTTTTTTCTGGATGAACGGGGCAATACGCGACCGGGGTACGCGCGGCTGACGCCACCGCTGACAGGGTTGCTTTCGCTTCCGGAGAGCGCCGGCGAGAATGGGAATCCGGTTTTGGCATCCGGGCGGGTTGTCGCGACAGACGGCGAAGGAATACAGATCATGGAACCCGGTAAACCTCCCCGACGTATTGCAGCGCGGCCCGGCCTGGCACGGCTGTGGATGAATACGGAAGCCGGGGTGTTGCTTGCGGGAAAGGATGACGGAACGCTGTACGCGTTCGATGAAACGAGCCGCCTGCTGTGGCAGGACAGCCGGGCATGGGGCGCGCCGCAGTGGGTAATCGCGCGGCCTGCCCAAAAGGGAAGGCTGGCCCTCATTGCGGCATTTTCTGATGGGGTTGTCCGCGCCTGGGACGGCGGTCCCCTGCCGCTCCGGAAATGATAAATTCCGCTTTCGGGTTATCCAGTTACATTGGATCTGCTCCCACATGAAACCTTTTGATCCGGACATAACGCGGGGAAGCGTTTTCCGCTCCGTGTGGAAGCTGGCCTGGCCCCTGGCGCTGCTTTACGCCGTAAACGGCATTCACGGCCTGGTGGACCACCTGTTGGTCGGCTGGTGGGTTCGGGATCCGGCCAACGCCGGCAACGCGGGGATAGGCGTCGCCTGGCAGATCTTCATGGTGGTAAGCGTTTTTGTGGCGTCCCTTTTTCATGGGGCCAATGTCCTGATTGCCCGCGCGGCCGGGCGCCGGAACGCGCGCGAGGTCAGCGAAATATTTTTCACGGCGCTGGCCGGTTCCGTGGTATTTCTTTTGTGCGTGGTGGCTCCTCTGGGGTGGCTGAGCGCGCCGGCGCTGATTGCCTGGCTGACCGATGACGCCGGCGTGCGGGCGCATGCGCTTCCGTATCTCCGGATACTTTTTGCCCTGGGAACGCCGGTTTTTCTGATGTATCTGTTTACCGGCGCTTTCAATGCGTGCGGCGCCCCAAAGACGCCGCTTTTTCTGGCGTTGCTGAACACCGCGCTGAATGTGCTGGTCAGCGCGTTGCTGATCCCTGGCTGGGGTATTTTAACCCCCATGGGTACCGTGGGCGCGGCGCTGGGCACCGTGATCGCGCCGGCCGTGTCCTGCGCGGCGGCGCTGGCGCTCATTCTGCGGGGGCGCGCGATCATACCGCCTCCGGCGCGGGGCTGGCGGATCCGCGGAAAAATGCTGTCCCTCATTGCCGCGATTGGCGTGCCGTCGGGGATTCAGGGCGTGCTGCTCAACCTGGGCGGCGTTGCTCTGATGGCATACATTGCGCGGGCCGGCCAGGGCGGGGCGGCGCTGGCGGCGTACGCCATTTGTTACGCGCAGCTGTTTTCGCTGGTGACCTGGGTGGCATTGGGTCTTCGGTCGGCTGCCGGCGCGGTCATGGGCCAAAATATTGGCGCGGGGCAGTCTGCCCGGGGAAGACAGGCCGTTCGGACTGCCGCGCTGCTGGGCTTTTGCTGGTCAGGCGGGATTGCGTTGGTATTCTGGGCGGCTGCCAGGCCGCTGCTGGGGCTGTTTGGCGTGCAGGATCCCCAGACCCTGGAGCTGGGCGAAGCCCTGCTGTATCGGCTTGGGCCGGCCGGGATGGCCCTGGCGGTTACCCTGGCCCTGACCGGCGGGATCCAGGGCGCGGGCGAAACCCGCCGCCCGATGATGATCGCTTTTGTCAGTCAAATTCTGGTACTGATTGGGGGCAGCCATCTGTTGTATGAAGCGGGGCTGTTGAATACCTTTCGGTTGTGGGACATGATCCTGGCTGCCCAGGTGTGCCGACTGCTGCTGACCGTTTACCTGTTCCGGCTGCCGCACTGGAGCGAACTGGTTTTCGAAACGGATTCATTAGGCACGCACGGTTCACAGGCAGCGCGGCCGGTGTCGGCTGAAGAGCGCGGCAAGGCCTGAATTTATCCGACCAGGTGCCCGGCCAGCCGCAGGTAGCGGCGAAGGGATTCGCGCCAGGAGGGCATGTCCGCGATGCCGAGTGATTTAACCCGGCTGTTTTCGAGGACCGAGTAACCCGGCCGCCTTACGGGCGTCTGAAACTGGCGGGCGGATACCGCCTCCGGCCTGGAAGCGGGCGAAATGCCGCATTCCTCAAGCACGGCACACCCGAATTCGTACCAGGTACACCATCCCTCGCAGGTCGCATGGTAGACGCCGGGTCCGCCGAGATCGACAATTTTCCGTACCTGGACCGCCAGGTCCGCGGCATGGGTAGGCGTCGTGACGATATCCTGAATCAGCCGCATGGGACGCTTGGTTTTGGCCAGATGGAGGATGTTTTCCACGAAGTTTCGATCGCCACCCCTGGACTGGCAGGCGGCCACCCCGTATAGGGCAGCCGTCCGGATGATCTGAACCTCCGGATGATAGGCCTGAATGAGATATTCTCCCGCCAGCTTGGAGGCGCCCAGGACGTTGATCGGCGATGGCGGATCATCTTCCCGATAGGGGCGCGGCGGTACCGGGCCGTCCGGCGCGGCATCCCGGGTTGTATCATGGAACACGGTTCCGCCGAAGACGTAATTGGTGCTGAAATGGACAAGCCGGATGCCCCGTTTCGCGCACAGTTTTGCAAGGTTTCCCGTGGCGGTCGCGTTTACGGCAAAAGCTTCGGCGGGCTGCTGTTCGCAGGCAAGCAGGTTGTGAAAGGCCGCCGTGTTGATCACCATATCCGGTTTTTCGCTGTCCAGCACTTCAGCCGTCCGGGCAGAATCCCGGATGTCCAGCGTGACAGCTGCTTCCGTCCGGTCCACTGGAATAACCTCGGCATCGGAAAACCGATGAAGAAGTTCCGATCCCAGCTGTCCTGATGAGCCGATAATCATGATCCGCATGGCAGATAAGCCTCCGGTTCCGCGCCGGTTTTTACCCGTTCCCAGGCTTCCATCACCAGATGAAAGCCTTCCGAAATGCCTGGCAGGGGCGTGCGCAATATTTTACGGGCAAGGGAAGTGTCCAGGGACAGGTCCGGCGGACGGAGCGCGCGGTTTGGAATAGTTTCCGCGTCAATTGGCTGTACCCTGTCCGGATTCCCGCCTGTCCGGTGAACCAGAGCGCGTACCAGGTCAACGCGGTCTATACGGTCCGGACCTGCCAGGTGGATGATACCGGCATAGTCATGCTCTGACAGTTCCAGCAGCGCCCGCCCCAGGGATATGACATCCACGGGAGTGCGTACTTCGCCCGGAGGCGCCCATACGGGACCATTGGTCGCCAGGTCCTCAAACATCCGGACCATGAAAGGGCGGGCAGACCCCAGCAAAGGCATGCCCATAACCAGGGCAATGCGCGCGATTACCGCTTTTAAATGGGGTTCCGCTGCGATAATCTTTTCCGCGGCATGTTTGGTGAAGCCGTAATAATTAATGGGGTTGGGAACGTCTCCTTCCCGGTACCAGCCGCGCCGGCCGTCAAATACATTGTCCGTGGAACAGAATACCAGCTTTGCGCCGGTCCGGACGCACGCGTCTACAACAGCCCTGGTGACCTCCGTATTCATCCTGAAGGCCTCATCCTGGTGGGTTTCGCAATAGTCGATGTTGGCAATGGCAGCGGTGGGGATCACGGCGTCCGGACTCGTCTGAAGAATGATGGCGCCAATGGCATCCGGATCCGCGGAATCCGCCCGGTGCAAAACCCAGTTGGGTTGTTGCCTCGGAATCTGCCGCCTGGAGATCAGGTGCAGCGTCCATTCCCGGGGTGCTTGGGTAATTACGGATCCGGCGACAAACCCGGCGGCTCCAGTGACCAGGATGGTATGCGATTTTTTCCCCGGAGCTGTCATGGCGCGCCGCTCATGTTTCTTCAAGATCCGGGAATTCCAGGTCCCAGGTAAACAGGTGTTCGCCGACGCGCGGCGCCTGGCATGCCCATTCGCCGTCCGGGGAAATCACGCCGCTGGGCACGTTCAGCGGTTCAGTAAGGTTTGCGGCGTTCACCGTCACGATCCACGCGTTTGCTTCCCAGGCGCGCAGCCGCAGGTTGGCGTCATAAAAAGCGGAGAAACGGGGATCCGTTTCGGTATCGGTGGTATGAATAATCAGCCGGGCGCCTTTTTTGGCCAGCTGCAGCGTCAGTCGCGGATCCGGATAAGGCCCGCATCCCGGCCGTACCCACAGGTCGTTACCGATAAGGCAGCCGAAGGGAACACCGCGATACATAAATACCGGCAGTTGCTCTCCAGGGCGGGCCCATTTGCGTTCCGACTCGGTCGGAATCAGCTTTTCATAGGTGCCGATGAGATTTCCTTCCGGTCCGTAAACCCGTGACTGAATGTACACATGACCATTTTCCCGGATGCCCGTCCCAATGACGGCTGCCAGGTAGCGCTGCCGGCACACGGTGGCGATACGGGACCAGGCGTCCCGGGTACGCTGTTCATGAAAAAGGCCGTTCGGTCCCGTCAGGGCCATTTCAGGGAAAATGACCAGGTCAGCCTGCGCCTGCTCCAGCCGTTCCAGAATGCGGGGCAGGTTGTCTTTTTTCCCGGGCGCCACGGTCTGCTGCACGCCAAGCACGCGAATTTTTGCCATGCCGTATCCTCCATGTGAAAACATTCAAACCAGCCATTGTTCATAATAACAAAGCAGCCGAATTATTTTTTCCGGCGCTGGGATCTGCCTTTTGCCGGTTTCCGCTTTCTCAGTTTTTTGGCGGCGCCGCCGGGATCCACGCCATCCGGCGCCAGTTCAAACCGGATATCCGACACGATCAGGCGTCCGGCCTCCCGGTTGATTCTTCGGATCATCTCCCACTTTTCATATAGGCAGAGGTCCATCCACGAGGTGTCTGTGACGAATACCACCAGCAGCCCATTTTCCAGCGCGGCCGGCGCTGTGCATTCCGCCAGATCCTCTCCGGCGACACGGCGCCAGTTATTCCAGATGCGCGCCTTTTCCAGCGTTGTTCCCAGCTCGGTGGTCTGGATCATCCGGTTCAGGATAGATCGAAGGGACTCCGGTTTATCCATGGGTGATGATATCTCCGTTAATGACGTGGAACAGCCGCGCGTTCCGCAGCCTGGCCGGGAGGGACCCGACCGGCCGGGCCGTGGTTACCAGCGCCTGCGCGCTCTGGGGGAGGATTTCCAGAACCAGCTCCGTCCGCTGTTCATCGAGGTCGGAAAAAATCTCGTCAAGGAGCAATACGGGCTCTTCGCCGGATTCTTCGCGGGTCAGGTTGGCTTCAGCCAGCCGCAGGGCCAGCGCGGCGCTTTTCTGCTGCCCCTGGGAACCGAACATTTCCAGCGCCTGTCCGTCGACCTGAAAACGCATATCATCCCGATGGGGGCCCCGACAAGTCGCGCCGGATTTCAGGTCGTTCTCCCGGGATCGCTTCAGCATGTCCAGGTATTGTCCCGTATCGCGGATATCAGGAGCGTAGCGGATCTGTAGGGTTTCACGCCCATCCGTAAGCTGCCGGTACAGCGCTGAAGCCGCAGTGTCCAGCCTGGCGATCCATCCGTTTCGTTCCCAGGCGATGGTCGCGCCGTATTCTGCCAGCATAACGTCGAAGGATTCCAGCAGGGTACTGTCCGGCTGGGGCCGTTTCAGCAGGGCGTTGCGCTGACGCAGGACCTGCCGGTAAGCCTGCAGGGCCCGGAGATATCCGCCGTGTACCCGGCTCAGGCAGATATCCAGGAAACGCCGCCTTGCTGACGCGGCCCCTTTAATCAGTTCCAGGTCATCCGGCGCGAACAGCACCACGTGGACCCGCCCCAGCAGGTCGCTCAGCCGGTCGGGCACAGCGCCGTTGATTCGGAAGCGCTTCTGGTTCTGCCACCATCGGGCGTCCACCGTTACCCGGCCCGCAGCGCCGGCGGCCGTGATGGAAACATAGAACCCTTCCGCGCCGTGCTGAACCAGTTCCCGGTCGGAAAGCGCCCGGTGACTGCGGGCCGTGGCCGCGTACAGCACCGCTTCCAGAAGCGAAGTTTTGCCCTGGGCGTTGCCGCCAAACAACACGTTAATCCCGGGCGCGGGCTCCATGGCTACCCGGGACAGACGGCGGAACTGTTCGCAGACGATTTTTTCAAGCCGCATAACGATGCTGGTCCACCCCTCATTATCAGCCGACGGTTCTGCCGTATGCTACCCCGGCGCCCCAGTATCAATGGGTTTCAGTCATGACCTGCCGTTCCCCAGGTTCCGGGCGCCACGTTTTTCCGTCAGGCGTTACCGAAACCCAGGAGCAGGTTCGGCGGCTGCTGTTCAGGGTGATCAGTTTTCCGCCCTTGTCAAACGTGTCCCGGCCGTAGCCGCCGGCGCGGCTTACCCGACCGTAGACCAGTTCCACGCCCTCGACGCGGCCGGAATAATCGTTCATGTGATCGTGTCCGCAGAAGCAGGCGGTTACGCCCGCCGCCCGCAGAACCGCCAGCGCGCCGCCATCCTCGCGCTCAAAGCAGGGCGGTTCTCCCCAGATGCCGCTGGCGGTGCCGTCTTCCCAAATCTGCGCGTACTGTTTAAGGGGGATATGAAAAAAGGCGACCCGGGGCACATCTGCCGGGGGCAGCTGCCGTAGCCAGTCGCGGCGTTCTCCGATCAGGCCCTCTCTGCCGGTATCTATGAACAGCAGCTGCCAAAGCAGCTGTCCGGAGGGCGAAACCAGGTCCAGCGTGTAATTTCCTCCGGCATTTCTTCCCCGGTACAAAGATCCGGGGGCGTTCTCCAGCAGGGCGTCGGCCCGGGCCCGGTCCGTGACCTGGTCATGGTTGCCCCACGTGAACGCCCAGGGAACCTCCAGCGCGGCGAATTGGCTGAGGGCGTACCGCAGCTGGTCCTCTCCCGAACCGTTTTCATTTTCAGACCACACGTCGCCGGTGATAACCACCAGATCCGGCTTCGTCAGCTCGACCAGCTTGCGGATCTGTTGGGAGGTGCGGGCATTGAATTCATCCCATGTTGAGGGTTCCCGGGAAAAGTAATGGAGGTCGGTCAGCTGCAGGATCCGGATCGAGTCCGGATGGGATACCGTAAGCCGGGTGTTCCGGTGACTGTCAGCAAATGCGGCAGGAGCCGCCAGCGCAATCCAGCACAGCAGCGCCCATAACATCAGGCGGACAGTTTTCAGATAAGTCATGAGATCTCCAGTTGTTAGGTTTGCCTCAGGCGTTCGCTCGCCCAATTATTCATTGGCCTGATGGGCGGGAACAAACTGCAGCGCGTCAAATCCCAGCGAACATCCGCCGCTTCTATTATGCGCTCCGGTGCACGTGAACCGCAGGGTATGCTGTCCCGGCTTTGGATCGGGAAGTTCAGCGAAATAGTCTCGAATCCGACGGGAATCGCCGTACAGATTCAGTTCCGGTTCCAGAGCGGTGCCGTCCAGCTCTACCCGGAACTGTCCCCGGTCCGGTCCCTCAGTCAGCAGCAGCGCCAGATGTTCCGCATTTTCGGTTTTGGTTTCGAAGGTTACGGTTAAGCTGTCGCCGGGCGTTACGCCGGCCCAGACCAGTTCTTTGCCTTTATTCAGCCACCAGTCTTCGGCCAGGGAAAGCGTTCCGCCGGTCACCGAAACCTGATCCTGGAGTTTTTCCGCCTCGATCATCCGGCGGGAGTTATACACCAGCCGGTCACGAACCGGCGGCAGCGGAGGAAACGGCTTATGGGGCTCCTGCTGATACCAGAATGCCACCGAAGCGTACTCATCGGAACGGGGCCTGAAACCACTTGGTTTGCCCTGGTCGTCATAACCGAATCCAGCCGCCTCGATTTCCAGCCGCAGGGATTTTTTGAAGGTAACCGGATCGGGAATATGCCAGCGGTACGCCGTAGTGCGCGCGAATTTGCCGCCGTATTCCACGATGGAAGCGCCGTAAAAGGGGGTATGCTGCCGCCGCAGTCCCCACGCGTCGCAGAAATAATCTTCGGCGCCGGTGCCGCGGATGGTCGGTTCAGCGGATCCGTCGATATACCAGAAGTCGTCACCCTCTCCCCACCATCCCTCGGTGAGCTGTCGTACGCTCAGGACGGTGCCGACATACTGTCCCCGTCCGGCGATATCCGCGATTACGTAATTCTTGCCGGGTTCCGTCGGGCGCTGCTGCCGGTACTGGGCGTGGAAATAGGCCGTATTCCTGGGCAGTTTTTTGACGCGGATCCAGTCCACCTGCGCATAGACCCCTGTCATATCTTCCTGCCCCTCATTGGTAAGGGTAATCCGCGCCGACTTGCGGAATGGCATGGGCCACCAGCAGTTTCTGGCGCGTCCCTCTGAAGTGACGGTGATCGGCATGGAGTTTACCGTGGCGTCCATGGCATGCCCCGACGCAAAAAAATCACCCAGGGGCACTTCAACGGAAGGCGTCTCCTCACCGTCCCAGTACATCCGGACGACGATAATCCGGGAATAGTTCCAGTCATAGTATCCAACCGTGGTCCAGAAATGGGTAATGATGCCGGGACCCTGCAGGTCGGCCACCACCGTGGTTTCTCCCGCGTTCAGCGAATAGTAATCCCGGTTTCCCCCTTTCAGGTCAGGATCACAGGAGGACGCGCGTTGCGATGTCCCGTCTTTCAGGGTGAACAGATGGTCCAGCGGCGCGGTTCCGGAATCTCCGGCCTGAGCAGTAACGGACACATTCAGGCAGACAGCCAGCCACAGGGCGGTAACGGTTAGGGTGAAACGGCGGAAATGGGATGGGTGTGTCATAGCGGACTCCTTAAGCCGATATTTTTACGCTTTCAGCATACTTGCAGGTGGAACCGCGGATCAAGACATCGATAACCCAATGCGCAAAGGCCAACGAAAAAATTCCGCTAAAGTATTTTTTTCGTATTGCCGATAAGAATCAGCGGAACGCCGAGACACGGAGGTCAAGGCAGAAAAGACACGGAAGTCACCAGTTGAAACCCCTGAAACCCGCCGGTGAACGGCTTCATCCCACCGTTCACACGTTCAAGGCGCGGTTCCAGGTCTTACCTCAGAGGTCGCCATGATGTTATCCCCATCGTGGCGCCTTTTTTTTTGGTGGGAGGACAAAAAGGGCGGGACGAATTCCGGGCAGCACGGATAAAATGCCGTCGGGGCGTATGCGGCGGGCAAAGCCGAATCGGAGGAACGCTGCTCCCAACGCGCGGTGGAAGATGGTGGGCGAGGCGGGAATCGAACCCGCATGCCTTGCGGCGCCGGATCCTAAGTCCGGTGCGTCTGCCAATTCCGCCACTCGCCCAGTCCGGTCCGTCAGCGCGCGCCGATTTTGGCGCCGTCAGGGATAACCGCGTCTTTTAAGACCACCACAATGCCGTCCCGGATGGCCCAGCCGTCACCGTCGGCATCCCGGAGCCGGTCATCCCCCCGGATAACGACGTTCGCGCCGATGCGCGCGTTATGGTCGATGATGGCCTGGCTGATCCGGGAACCGGGTCCGACCCCGATAGGCGGTTGTCCCGGCGGGACTTCCTCAGGAGCTTCAAAGTAATCGGCGCCGAGCACGATGGCCCGGTGAATTTTCGCGCCGGTTCGGATAATGCTGCGGATCCCGATGATGCTGTCCCGGACTTCGGCGTCTTCAATGCGGGTACCGCTGCAGATGATGGCGTTTTCGACGCGGCTGCGCTGAATTTTTACGCCGGGCAGCATCCGGGCATGGGTGTAGATCATATGCTTCGGATCATGGAGCTCGAAAGGCGGGTCGGGCGAGGTCATGGCCATGCTGACATCAAAATAGGAGCGCACGGTTCCGATGTCTTCCCAGAACCCGTCAAACATGTGGGCATACACGCGGAACCGGCTCAGCGCGCCGGGGATTAGCTCTTTGCCAAAGTCCACCCACTCGGGATGGTCTTCCAGCAGGCTTTTGAGCACCTCCGCCCGGAAGGCGTATACGCCCATGGACGCCAGGTACTCTTTCCCTTCCGTGACGGTGAGGTTGAAATCCTGGAAAACCCGGGGAGGCGTAACGAGCTTGTCCAGCACGGCGGGATCTTTCGGCTTTTCGACAAACCGGGTGATCCGCCCTTCCCGGTTGACCTGCATGATGCCGAAGGCTTCGGCGGCCTTGCGGGTCACCGGCAGGGCCGAAACAACCAGATCGGCTTCTTTGCGCAGCAGAGTGTCCAGCATATGCCGGTAGTCCATGCGGTACAGCTGGTCTCCCGATAACACGACAAAATGGGTCAGGCCCCGCTGAAAGATGTGGGTCAGGTGCTTTCGGACGGCGTCCGCGGTGCCCTGGAACCAGTCTCCGGTCTCATTGGTCTGCTCGGCGGCCAGGATTTCCACGGAACCGCCGCTGAAATCGTCAAATTTGTAGGTATTTTTGATGTGGCGGTTGAGGGAATGGCTGTTGAACTGGGTAAGCACGACAATGCGGTTGATCCCGGAGTGCAGGCAGTTGCTGAGCGGAATATCCACCAGCCGGTAACGGCCGCAGAGGGGCACGGCGGGCTTGGCGCGGACTTTGGTCAGCGGATACAACCGGGTACCTCTTCCGCCCCCCAGGACAATACCGCCAACGCTCCGCAGGAAATCAGGATCCATCACCTTGCTCAGCATGCGCCGCCTCCTTTTTAGCATTAGACAGGAATCAATGTTATTTTGCCTGAATGCATTCAGCAGATCAAATTACATGTGTTTGAGATGCAAAATGGGTATTGAACAGCACGGTGTAATATCCGTTTAAGTGCCATTGGCCAGCCGGTGTTGCAATATCGGGACAGATCACGCAATAATAGGCATCCGGCGTTAATCTCTTTTGCTTCAGCGCGCGTTTAAACGGAATCTGTCAGGGTCGCTCCCATGATGTCCCCATTTGTCCGGCTGTGTCTGGTTGGTTTTTTATTTGATTTCGCGATTATGGCCGCCATAACAGTTATGCCTTTTTATGTTTACAATCAGCTCGGCGGAGGAGCGGCCATGTCCGGGGCATTCGGGGGCGTGCAGGCGGCGGCGTACGCGTTAACCTGCCTGGTTTCCTCGCGGTTTGTCCAGCGTTCCCGCTACGGGCTTCGCTGGGCCTACACCGGCATGATCCTGTTTATGGCGCTGGTTCCCGCGCTGGCCTGGAACCGCAGCCCCTGGCTGTGCGGCGCCCAGGGCGCGGCGGGATTCGGTTCCCTGGCGCTGGTGTGGCCCGCGTTCTATTCCTGGCTGGGCGCTGATCCCGACCCGGCGCGCCGCCAGCGCAGGCTGGGCTGGTTCAATATCTGCTGGAGCGCGGGTTTCGCGGTAAGCCCGCTGGTAGCCGGACCGCTGTATGACCTGGACTTCCGCCTGGCATTTCTGCTGGTGCTGGGGGTATCTTTCGCGGCGCTGGCCCTGCTGTGGACCATTCCCCGGGAAGAAGATTATTTCGGCTCGCGCGCCATGCCCGATGACGATACATCCGATGATCCGAATTCGGACGCGCGGCACGCCGCGTTAAGCGAAGCCTATCTGGTGGCGGCATGGATGGCGATTTGCCTGGCCAATGTCCTGGTAGGCGGGCTCCGCAACGTATACCCAAAACATTTTGAAACCCTTTTTCAGTCGGATGGCATCCGGCTGATTTTTGACGTTCCTGTCCCGGCGCTGCTGCAGGGCGGGGCCGCCACCGAGCTGTCGGTGATGTTTTCCCTGCTGTCCTGCGCCACCTCCGCGTGTTTCCTGCTTTTTGGCGCGACCCGTTTCTGGAAACACCGGTTATGGGTTTTGCTCGGTTTAGAGCTGGCCGCGGCGGCGGGGTTGTCCCTGCTGATCCGCACCGGAAGCCTGGTGGTTATGGCCGTTACGTTCGTATGCTGCGGGGCTTTTGTCGGCGGGGCTTTTTTCTCCAGCGTGTACTATGGCATCGCGGATCCGCGGCATAAGCACCGCCGATCCGCCATTAACGAAGGGGTAGTGGGACTGGGCGGGCTTATCGGCAGTTTCGGATTCGGCGCGCTGGCGGAATGGCTCGGAATGACCGCGGCGCTGGATGCCGCTGTTCCCCTCACGGTATGCTGTATGGCGGTCCAGATATGGATTACCCGGCGCGCGCTGAAACGGGTGGTCGGAGGGGATGTGACGCGTCCGGAGGTTGTGAAGCAGCTATGAAAAGAAGGCGAGGACCTGTGAGTCAGGTTATACCTTACGCAAGGAGTCTGGCTGCGACCGGCATGCTGCTTTTGGCAGGAGTTGCCGCGGCGCAGGAATCCGCCCTTCCATCCGCTTCGGTGATCGAAGAAGACGCCGAAATATCCGGCAGCCGACTGGAGTTGCGCGTGCTGGCCGACGAAGGGGGACGCATTGACCGGTTCCGGCTGAAAAACGGAACCTCCAACATGACCGGCGCGCAGGGGTTGCTGATCGAGGGCTTTGGAACGCCAAGCCGGTATGTTCCCGCACGGCAGGTGGACGCCAGGCTGGAAGCAGTGGATGACCCTTCCGGCCGGCCGGTGCTGCGGTATTCCTATCTGTGCGAAGGCCCGAATATAGACGGGCTGCAGGCGGTCCGGGTTATGAAGCCCTTTCCGGATGAGACCGGAATGCGGGTGACGTGGACCGTAAAAAACACCGGCAGCGAAGCCCAGTGGTTGGCGCCATGGGTGGGAGCTGACGTCCTGCCCGGCGCGGCCGCCCGTCCCGGCGATCATATGGACCTGGCCACGGACCGAGGCATCGCGCGGGTGAACCGGACGGGTTATCACCTGGCGGTGCGCAACTGGATTGCCGCCACGGACCCGGAAGCCCGGGAGACGTTCTACGCCGTTTTTCACGCGGATCAGCTGCACGCGTTTCTGGTGCTATGGGATGAGAGATCGGTGCAGCGCGGATTTCAGGCTTCAATGTGTCCCCTGATGCTGCGTCCCGGCGACACCTGGTCCACGACTTATCGGCTGGCCATGGTCCGGGGCCTTACCCACGTGAATTTCGCTACCGATGAACTGGCCGTGCAACTGGATTACGCGTCCGGCCAGCTGGTGGCGCTGCTCGCGGCGACGCGGGAACTCCGGAACGCGGAAATCGAAGCCCGCGTGGTGGCGGAAAACGGCCGGGTGTGGAAACTGCCCCGAAAACGCTTTGACGCCAATCCGGACAAACTGATCCGCTGCACCTACGATTGGGAAGCGCCGGGCGAGGGCGCATACGATTTTCTCGCCCGGATTTACCTGGACGGCCGTCCATTTCCCCTGGGAGCTGACACGGGCTCTCCCCACGGTGGCATAGACGCCCGCTTTGACGTGGGGACGCCGTCAGGGCGGCTGATGGAAGCCTGGACGGATGCGCCCTATCTGCTGGAACGCAAACTGGCCACCCATACCGCGCAGCGGGCGTTTTCCAACGGGCACGACGTGTGGATCCTGCCGGCGCTGCAGAAAATTTTTGCTGAGGACCGGTTTTCGCCGGATGGTCCGGTTCGGTCGACCGTAACCCTTCATATGGCCCGGGGTGAGCGGGAATCGTTTCAGCTCTGCCTTTCTCCCGGTCAGCGCGACTGGATCCGACCGTCGCTCGAAACCGCGCCGCTTACCCGTGAGGGTGGTACGGAACAGATCCTCCCCGGGGATGTGGCTGTCTACACCGTTGGCTATGTCCCGGTACGTATTCCTTCGCACTATGAGGGACCCACAGGCCGCTGGCCGGATCCGCTGCTGCCCGGTCCGCCCGCGGTGGCGGAACGCGGCCGCAACACAACGCTGTGGGTAACGGTACAGGCCCGGCGTGAACTCCCGCAGGGCGAATACCGCGGCGTATGGAAGCTCACGGGACAGGATGAGCCAGACCGGGAACTGCTGGTCATCGCGCGGGTATACCCGGTGGAACTGCCGGTAACCCCCGCCTTGAAAACGGATTTCGGTTTTTCTGAGGGGGTTGCCCTCAGGGAATCACGCAAACGGAACGGTACGCTGCATCCGGACGCGCTGGTGTCCGCCTATGTTCGGGACGCGCTGGCCCACCGCGTGACCCTGCGGGAGCCGCTGGCGTTTCCCGCGCCCGGACCCGGGCTTGGCGAAGCGCTGGAGCGTTACGCATCCCGGGCCAAAGAGATACTGGCCGCCGGCGCGACCCAGCTGGCGGTGCCGTCCCTGTACGCGGACGCGCCTGACCAGTTGCGCGCGGTGCAGGAGTTTGTGCGGCGGGAGGGGCTGCAGGGACGGGTATTCTGCCCGTTTGCGTATGAGCCCGAACCGCCCGCCTGGGATCGGATCCGCCAGGCGCTGGACCAGTGGAATGCCGTCGCGCCGGATATCCCCGCCCAGGTATCCGCGATTGGCCTGGAACCCTTTCTGCCGGATAACGCGGCATGGTGGTGCGTCCATACCCAGATGATGGACGCACCGCCGGCCGGGGCCATTCTGCAGCGTATTGCCGATGGTCGGGAAACCTGGTGGTATCTTTCCCATTTGCCCGCGCGGCCCTACGCCAATTTATTTGTCGATTTTACGGCCGTGGAACACCGGATTCTGTTCTGGCAGGCCTGGGCAGCCGGCATTCGGGGGCTCCAGTATTGGTGTATCAATTACGTTCCGGACGGGGATGATCCTTTTAATTCGGTAGTGGATGCAACCCCGGTAAACGGTGACGGCCTGCTGGTATATCCCGGAACGGATGGGCCCATTCCATCCATCCGCTGGGAAATACTCCGGGATGGTATCGAGGACTATGACCTGCTCGTACGGTTTGCCGCGGAACGGCGCCGGTTAGAAGCTTTGGAAGGCGTTCCCCGGTTGCTGGTTGATCGGGCCGGACAGTTGGCGAACCTGTCCGCACTGTTTACCTCCATGGTGACCTTTTCGCGGAACCCGGATCCCCTGCTCAAACGCCGGATAGAGCTGCTGGAATGGCTGGCTGACGCTGCCCGAGTCAATCGGCAGATCCAACTGCAGCCGGTATCTCCACCCGCTGAATCTCCGCCGTCCGTTCCAGCCTCCACACCGGCTCCGGAAAAACGGACTGGCCCATCCCGGAATTTCAACCGGTAGCCGTTTTGGTAAAAGAATACGGAAGCAACTGCAGGCCGGTACCGGATTAGCTGTTGGTTATACCGGATTACAGCAGTTTTGGCTCTTTATTAGATGAATCCGGATGGGCCATTTCCGGCATGTTGCCTTGCAGCATTTCGGCGGTCATGATACAATTATTAAGACGAACGCATGAGGCGTTTTTTATGGGGTGTTAGACGGATAGAGGAGATCAGGATGCCTCTTTTTACGTTTATCTGCCAGGATTGCGGAGCGGAAACGGAAATTCTGGTGCGGGGAGAATCCGCGCCGGAATGCCCAAAATGCGGCAGTACGCGGCTGGAAAAACAGATGAGCCGGTTTGCCGCGCTGAGTGCGACTTCCACGGATCCCGCCTGCGGTCCCTGCTCAGTAGGCGCCACTGCTCCCTGCTGCTGCAAGGGAGGTCAGTGCCTCCTGTAAGGATTCCCCGTGACCGACCAGCCGCCGGAAAGTGGAGGTCCACGGCGTGCCCGCACGCTGTGGGAATATTTCCGGGATGGGTTCATCGAGGCCCATCGCCGGAGGCCGGTGAGTTTTTACCTGTTGCTGCTGGCGCCGGTGGCGCTGGCGCTGGGATCAGTGTTGGGCCGCCTGCGGCATGATATCCGGCTGTTTACGTTAACCCTGATCATTTTGTTTTTGTTCTTTGGCGTGCTGACGGTGGAAGGGGTGCGGGATTTTTTCCGCCTGTTGCGGGCATACCTGCGCGACCAGCGGCACGCCTACCGGGAAACCGTGGGGGATCCGGATTTTCAGGACCGGCTGTGTGAGGGATCCCGCCGGGCCCGAGGAATGGAACCGGTTGCGGCGAAAGCTTCCCTTCGAGAGGAATAATCTGCCGGATTCTGGGCATTAAGCGCGGAGGCTCGACTGTTTTTAATCGTTTTTAGCATTTAAAGCACGACGTTTCCGGGCATTTTCCTTGCTTAATACATTCCCCGCAAGGAGAAACCAGTGAGTCCGGAAGCAGTCAACGCGATTGCAGGTCTGGGGACCGCCCAAACCGCTATCCCTGCGGAAAAACCGGAAACAGGGCCTTCCCGGAAAGCGGATGGGGTGCAATTTCAGCAGGCGCTGCGGAATAGCCTGCAACCAGGCGCGCCGGCAGAAACTGAAACATACACGCATACCGTGAAATCCGGAGAAAACCTGACTCTGATCGTGTCCCGGGCACTGAAGTGGCAGTCGGCGGACCATTCGTCGGCGGACAATATCAACGAAGCAGTCTCCCGGATCGCCCGCCATAACCACCTGCGCAATCCGAATCTGATTTTTCCCGGCCAAAAGCTGGACCTTTCGCCCCTGTTTTCCGCTAAATCGGCACAGTCGCAAGGGCAGCCGAATAATATTCCCGCGGGAGCGGCGCTGGGACCGGCTTCAACAATGGCGCCGGCGTCTTACCCGGTTACCCGGGCGGCGGTGGCCCTGGCCATGAGCATGGGCGCGGTATCCCCCTCACCGGCGGCGCTGGCTGTCCAGACCGGCGATCCGTCGCTGGAGATACTGACCCGGAAACTCCGGGAAGTGGAAAACGCGCTCTCCAGGATACTGCCGCTGGCCTCCATGACCGCTTCCAGGGTACGCCGGACAGGTCCGCCGGTGGAAGGAAAAGCTCCGGAATCTCAGGAAACCGCCACACTGAAGCAGGTGTTGGGCGGCCGTGCCGTGACATGGTCCCATCTGCTGTCGGGGAACGTGACCGTGACTTCCGACTACGGATTCCGGAAAGATCCGTTTACGGGAAAGCGGGCATTCCACTCCGGAGTGGACTTAACCTCGGACAGTGATGCTGAAATCCGGGCGTTTGCCACGGGTACGGTTGTTCACAGCGGCTGGATGCCCGGTTATGGAAAGACGGTGGTGCTGCGCCACGCGGACGGAACGGAAACCCTGTACGGCCACTGCGAAAAAATTAACGTATCCCCCGGGATGGTGGTTGCCCGGGGGAGTACCCTGGGAGTCATGGGCTCGACGGGACGCAGCACGGGGGAGCATCTGCATTTTGAGGTGCGCCGGAACGGCCGCCCGGTGGATCCGCTGAAAGTGTTGATCGGAGAACAGCAATACGGTCAGTATTACGCCAGTCGGGCACGACATACGGTTACCGGGGATTTGTCCGGAAAAACCAACTCTGTACGCCGTGCCGTGAAGGGATATACCACCTTTCCGGCGGCGCTGAGTGTTCGGGTGGGGCGTCCCTGAAAGTCTTATTCAGGGGCCTGATTCTGCGTGTAGAGTTCCCGCAACACCCAGTCGAAGTAAAAGTTGGTCCGTGGTCCGAACCAGCCGACCATCCAGCGGGCATTGCGTTCGCCGTAAGCATTAACTTCGGGCGCCCACTCCCACCGCTCGCTGGAGATGTGGCCGTCACACCAGATCACATT
>JAKOTZ010000074.1 GCA_029776995.1 Candidatus Hydrogenedentota bacterium | reverse complement strand
CGGGCTCCTGGGCGATGACGGTACCCGCCGGAACGGTTTCACTGTACCGGGTCCGCACGGCCACCGTAAAGCCCGCTCCGGCCAGCGCCGCTTCCGCGTCCGCCTGGGACATGCCCGCGGTTGCGGGCAGCGGCACATGGCCCGCGTCCGCCTGCCAGCGCAGCCAGGGATAGGTCTGTCCTTCGTCAATGCCCCATTGGCCGGTAAAATCCCACCCGGAAAAGGATGCCTGCTGCCGCATCTGGGTGTCCGTCAGGCCGGTTCCGCCGCCAGCGGAGGTTGATTGGCCCGTGGTTTCCAGGTTCCAGTAACCGTTCGTGATGGCTCCGTTGTAGTAGTTCTCCCCCACCAGGCCGCCGGCTTCGCAATATCCCGTCACCGCGCCGGTGGCATAACAGTTTTCAATCGTTCCCCTGTTCCCGCCCACCAGGCCGCCGGCATCCCCTATCTCACCATAAGCCGTCACCACGCCCGTGGCGTAACAGTTCGTGATGGTGCCATAGTTACTCCCCACCAGGCCGCCAGCAACAGCCTCGTAATCAGAAGCCGTCACCACCGCGCCCGTGGCGTAACAGTTTTCCATCGTGCCGCTGTTTGAACCCACCAGGCCGCCGGCAGAAGGCTCCCATCCGGAAGCCGTCACCGCGCCCGTGGCGTAACAGTCCGTGATGATTCCGCCATCGTTATACCCCACCAGGCCGCCGGCATCCCGATATCCCGCCACCGACCCGCCTTCCATCCCAAGGTTCCGAATTGTACCGCCCGGTCCCACATACCTGAACAGACCTACGTAATACTCGTTTGGGCGGTTGACCACCAGGTTGCGGATCACATGGCCCTGACCGTCAAAGGTGCCCGTAAAAGGATTATCGTCATCTCCGATCGGGGCAAAGCCGGCGCCATCGTTCCAGTCTGCCGTGGCTGAGGCGTCGATGTCCGCGGTCAGGATGTAGGATCCGTTCGAGGGATATGCCGGGTCGTTCCCGATTTTCTGCAGTTCTTCGATGGCGCTGATCGGGATGGGGGACTGTCCCAGCGCCGACAGCGCCAGCAGCGCCATCAGCCCAACCAGCAGCAGCTGTCCCGGGAATCCCCGCTTCGCGCGGTGACGCGGCGTTTCAGTCCCCAACACACGCCAACCCCGATCCCGACCCGTATAAACCGACCCAAACAGCGTATCCATAGCATGTACCTCCTCCGTATTCGGTTGAATGACCTCCAGCCCGACCTATCCTGATGCCCGCACAGCACGAGATAAACAGGCTGACAGGACGTATTATAATTCAT
>JAKOTZ010000068.1 GCA_029776995.1 Candidatus Hydrogenedentota bacterium | reverse complement strand
CTCACGCACCATTGCGGCCAGGGTTTCCGCGTCAGGGTAGGTATCAGGAACGTAGGAAGGCGCGACAAAAACATCGTTCCACGGAACTTTTTTGCCATGTGCCAGGGCAAAGGATTCCAATTCTACACCCGGCCAGACGTGGAATGGGATAAACTGGGCAAAATCGATATCCAGTTCGCAGGCGAACCGAATGGTTTTTCTGGACATTTCGGGAGTTTCCATAGGCAGGCCAAGGATAAAACTGCCCCGGATTTCCATGCCGGCCTCTTTTGCCCATGCGACAGCCTCGCGCACCCTGTCCAGCGTGTATCCTTTATCAATCAGATCCAGCAGTTCCTGGTTTCCAGATTCGATCCCGTAAAAAATGTTGTAACAGCCGGAAGTCGCCATGCGTTTCAGCATGGACCGCGTCACGGTCCGCACGTGCCCCTCTACTGTCCAGGCAAACCGAAGTTTTTCCCGGTCAATCAAATCGCAGAACCGCTCAATCCACTTTTCATGGATGCAGAAATTATCATCAAAAAAGATGATTTCCCGATATCCCAGGTCCCGCACCAGCCAGCGGATTTCTTCCACGCAGTGCTCCGGTGAGCGGCGACGGTATGGATGACCGTAACAGGATCTGTGATAGCAAAACCGGCAGCGGGACCATGGGCATCCCCGTGACGTCAGCATCATGGCCACAGGATGGTACCGTCCCTGACTGGGCAAGGGACGGTACCGTGACGGATCATACAGGTCCCAGGCGACAAGAGGGAGGTTGTCCAGCTTAGACTCGGGTTTATGGGGTGGACCGACTATCCACTGCCCCTTCCGGTTCCGGCAGTCAACGCCTGGAAGTCCCGCTGGATCTATGCCAACCGCCAGAGCGTCCACGTAATCCGCGAAAGTCCATTCTGCCTCTCCGGGAAGCAGCGCGTCTATTTCCGGGCATTCATCGGGGATATGCTCATGAAAAGCCGTCACATGAGGTCCACCCATGACCAGTGTCAGATCCGGTTTTGCTTTCCGAAGCGCGCGGACCAGATCATACGCCGCGCCGGCGCGGGCCGTAATACAGGATATGCCAACGAGATCAGGGCGTTTACCAAGAATGGCGTTAACGGCATCCTCGATGCCGTATCCCAGGGCCGGGCTGTCAATAATGGCCAGCTCATGTCCGCGCTGCCGCAGGACAGCCGCGAGATAACCTACCCCCAGCGACGGCAATATGCCTTCCCGCATTGTAGATTTACCCCCCCAGGAGTGCCCCAAATTGAAAGGTGTTACGACCAGGACAACCCGCATCTCAAACCTTAAAGATAGGTAACCTCTGCCTTATTTTGTTACAATTATACACTTAATCGGACAACAAACGGATACTTTCGGAGAAGGTGCGCATGAACAGCGCGGTGATCGGTATCGGTTCCCCTATAGTTGATCTCCTGGCTCGGGTGGATGACAAATTTATCGAAGCGGCCGGAGGAGGAAAGGGGGGCATGATGCTGGTGGAAGCATCTGCCATGGCAGATCTGTGTAACCGCCTGCCGGAAGAGCCGGAACGGGCGCCGGGCGGATCCGCGGCCAATACCATTCGCGCCATGGCAGGCCTGGGTAGAGATACTTGGTTTCTGGGTACGGTGGGTGATGATGAAACTGGGCGTTTTTACCGGGATCGACTGGAATATGAGGGGGTTCATGCCGATCGGATTCGCGTGATTTCCGCGCGCCCTACCGGCCGATGCCTCAGCCTGATTACGCCAGACTCTCAGCGCACCATGCGTACCTGTCTGGGGGCGGCGCAGGCACTGTGCCCGGAAATGATCACGGCTGATGATTTTACAGGATGCGCGCTGGCGCATATCGAAGGATATCTTCTGTATGACCGTCAGACGGCGGTGAAAGCCATCGAATCCGCCCGGGAGGCAGGCTGCGCGGTAAGCCTCGACCTGGGGTCATTTGAAGTGGTAGAAGCCGCGAGGGATATTCTTCCGGACCTGCTTCGGGATGACATAGATATAGTATTCGCCAATGAAGATGAGGCCAAGGCGTTTATCGGCCGGGACGATCCGGAAGCTGCCCTGGAGGCTTTGCTGAAACTGACTCCTACTGCTGCCGTAAAGCTTGGTCCCCGGGGAGCGCTGATGGGCAGGGGAGATGAGCGGGTATTCGTTCCGGCGGAATCCGTCGATGCGGTTGACACGACGGGAGCGGGGGACTGCTGGGCGGCAGGGTTTCTGCACGGTTGGCTTGATGGGCGTTCCCTGCGCTGGTGTGGTCAGGCGGGCGCGCTGCTAGGCGCTGAAACGGTCACCCGCATCGGCGCTGTACCGCCCATGGATGCGCTGGCGGATATTCGCCGGCGCCTGGAGAAACTGAATAATTGACCCCGGCATAATGTTTTCAAAAGGTTGAAGATTCACAGTTGGAATGAAACCGTAAAGGAGCACAGATATGGCAGTCGCGCGGATTGAACTTCCCAAAGTTACGGAACGGCCCGCCTTCAAAGTGGCAGACATTGCTCTGGCCGACTGGGGGCGCAAAGAAATTGAAATGGCGGAAAAAGAAATGCCTGGCCTGATGGCGGTGCGGGAACGGTACGCCCCGGCGCAGCCGCTGAAGGGCGCGAGGATCATGGGCTCGTTGCACATGACCATCCAGACGGCCGTGCTGATTGAAACGCTCAAAGCCCTGGGCGCAGAAGTGCGCTGGGCCAGCTGCAATATCTTCTCCACCCAGGACCACGCCGCGGCGGCCATTGTCCGGGCCGGCGTCCCGGTATTTGCCTGGAAAGGGGAAACCCTGGAGGAATACTGGTGGTGCACCTGGCAGGCCATGCAGTTTGACGGGGGGCAGATGCCTAATATGATCGTGGATGACGGGGGAGACGCCACGCTGCTGATACACCGGGGTTACGCGCTCGAAGAGCATGTCATGCGAACCGGAGAGCTGCCGCCAATATCCCGTGAACACCGCGAACTGGAGATTATAGATACCCTTCTGCATGAGATTTATCAGGCGCGCCCAGGAGTGTGGCACGAAACGGTAAAGGGATGGATCGGCGTATCGGAAGAAACCACAACCGGGGTGCACCGCCTGTACCAGATGATGGCTGAAGGGAAGCTGCTGACCCGCGCGATGAACGTGAATGACTCTGTCACGAAATCCAAATTTGACAACCTGTACGGATGCCGGGAGTCGTTGGCGGACGGCATAAAGCGCGCCACGGATGTTATGGTGGCCGGCAAAGTGGTGGTCATTGCGGGGTATGGAGACGTAGGCAAGGGTTGCGCCCAGGCCATGCGGGGTTTGGGAGCCCGCGTGATCATTACGGAGATTGACCCGATATGCGCCCTGCAGGCCGCAATGGAGGGTTACCAGGTGATGCGCATGGACGACGCGGCCTCCATCGGGGATATTTTTGTCACGGCAACCGGATGCTGCGATGTCATCACCGGGGAACACATGAAAAAAATGAAAGACCAGGCTATCGTGTGCAATATCGGCCATTTTGATTCCGAAATTGACGTGGCCTGGCTCGAATCGCAACCCGATATCCGGGAGATCAATGTAAAGCCTCAGGTGGACAAATTTGTGTTTCCGGACGGCAAAGAAATCATACTGCTGGCCCGCGGACGGCTGGTTAACCTGGGCTGCGCAACGGGACATCCTTCTTTTGTAATGTCCAATTCGTTCACCAACCAGACCCTCGCGCAGATTGCCCTGTTTACGGAACCGGAGAAGTACGAGGTGGGCAAGGTGTATACCCTGCCCAAGAAACTGGATGAAGAAGTTGCGCGCCTGCATCTGGGCAAGCTGGGCGTATCACTGGACACCCTGACGCCTAAACAGGCGGCCTACCTGGGTGTTCCGGTTGACGGTCCGTACAAGCCTGATTTTTACCGCTACTGATTCAAACAGCTTTTGAAATTCGGATTACCCATTCGAATTTCCAGGTCAGGTTTATCCCCTCGGATCATCTGGGGACTATTTGCAACTGGATGTCCCGGCCGACTGCTTTCTTCAACTCCAGGCGGTATGGCCCCACCTCGGTTTGCTGCAGCAGGTCTGCCAGTTCCGCCATGTGAAGGGCAGTCCGCACGCGGATGCGCCCCAGAACGGGACCGGATGCCAAAACTTCAGCAGTAACCGTTTCAGGAAGTTCTCGCAATACTGCGGCAAGAGACTCCACCGTGTCGGCATCCGGCGGCTGTTCGATTATGATCAGGGCGGCGTCCGGTTCTGCTGTCCGCAGCGCTGCAGCCGCCAAAATGAGGGCGGAGACACAGTCTGTAGTCAATTTGGTCGCTGCGTCTTCCAGGGCCAGCCTGGCGCCTTCCGTGATCTCCACGCTCTGCAGGATGGAGGTAATGCCCAGCGACTCCAGCATTTTCCCGTCTTCACATCGGAAAAGGCGCGCGTTGAAGGTCGCTTCCACGCGCAGGACGTTAGCCTGGGGCTGAACCGGCCGGCTGTTGACAGAACCCTCACAGGCCAGCAGGAAGGTCTGGTCCAATTGCCGGGCCATCGTTCCCACCTGTTCCACGCCGCCCTGAAAAGCGGTTTCAATAGACTGGGCTGTCAGACGGCCGTCCAGTTCGGGCACGTGGACGGAAAAGCCCAATTGCTCCAGCGTCTCCGCAAGTCGGCGTATGGCTGGATTTATCACGCGCCCGGGTATTGTTTCTCCTGTGGAATGGTCTTGGACAGTAGGCCGGGCAATCAGGACCAGCGCCGGTTTCTGCGGCAGCCGCGGCAGCAGCGCGGCCGCGAGGTCCCGTCGCAACGGCAATTCACGGAAGGTTACGTCTGCTTCGAGACGAAACAGATTCCCATCCCGGGTTGTTCGAAGGACATCGGTCTGTTTGACGTATGCCCGAACGTGCCGCATCAATCCGCGGAAGGGTTCCAGATCTGTTTCCGGAACCCAGCTGCGGATAAGTTCTTCCATAGCCGTGAGCTCTGCCCGATCCACGGCCATTTGCCTGGCTGTGGGACCGCTGCCTTCAACTTCCGCGGTAACCCGAACGGTCAGCACGTCCTCAGGCGAAAGCCCATAACCCGGTATTGTACCCAGCAAGATCGGTATGGCCGCGGCGACCAACGTACCGGTCTGTAAAAAAAAACGCGCCGCCCGCGCGCGCGGGCGGACGCCTCCAGAAGGAAAAGTTATGGGAAGCGCTGACGGCACTTACTCGTTGCTCCGTCCAAGACCGCCGAAGATCAGCAGCAGCCGAAGCAGCTGCAGAATGGCGGCCGCCGCGGCAGCGACATAGGTCAGCGCCGCCGCGCGCAACACGGCTTTTACCCCTTTCATTTCTTCCTGGGTTAGGTATCCGCCCTGCGCCAGAGCCAGGACGGCCCTTCTGCTGGCGTCGAACTCGACCGGCAGTGTGATCAGTGTAAACATGACAGCCGCGCTGAACATCCAGATGCCCAGGTTGATCAGCCACGCGCCGCCCATGGGACCGAAAATGACCCCCAGCAGGATCAGCGGAAATGCCGCCATGGATCCGATTGAGCTGATCGGGTAAACCATCTGGCGCAATTGCATGGGCGCGTAAGCCCGGGCATGCTGGATCGCATGGCCCGCTTCATGGGCGGCTATACCCAGCGCGGCTACCGAATTGGAGTGGTACACGCCGTCAGACAGGTTCAGTTCCCGGGTGGCCGGGTTGTAGTGGTCCGTCATTTCACCGGGTACCCGCCCAATCCGGACATTGCCGACACCGGCGTTGCGAAGTACTTCTTCAGCGATGTCCCGGCCGGTCAGGCCGGACCGGGTAGCCACTCTGGAGTACCTGGCGTAAGCGCCGTGCACCTTCATCTGAGCCCAGAGCGCAAAAAGCAGGGCCGGAATCATCAGCAGATCAGCAGGATGGAAGAAGTAAGGCAGCATAAACCTCACGCTCCTTTCTTATTTCTTATCGTCATCCGTGTCGGAAGTACGGCGCTGAATTCCCATCATGCACTGCCCGTTGAGTATTCCTCCGTCTTCCATATATAAAACGTGCATTTTCAGGTTGCCGTTTACACGTCCTGTTTTCAGAATCCGCACCCCGTCCGGGGTGGTAATGTCTCCTTCGACTGTGCCGCCGATCTCCACCTTGCCACCGGCCTGTATTGGCGCGCTTACGATACCTGTTCCGCTTACCATGACATGTTCTCCCGCGTGGATGGTTCCCCGTACCTCACCGTCCACGCGGACAGAAACCGCGTTGATTTTGCCGCCGACAGTGCCTGTCTTGAGAATCATAACACTGCCGTCCGCCTTCAGGTCTCCCTCTATAAGCCCCCCGATTTCCACATCCGCGGATCCCACGATAGAACCTGTTATATGCACGCCATCAGGTATAACCACACGCCTGTTTCCGGTATTCCGACTGCGTCTGACTGTGTTTTCAGCAATCTGTTCGGCTTCTTCAGCCATCAGGGTGGCTTCCAGAGAACGGCCGCCGCCGCGGTTCTGTTCCATAGTCTGGTTCAGGCGCAAAAACAACCGTTTCATCCAGCCGGAGCGTTTTTTTTCGTCTGATGAAATATTTTGTTCACTCATGGCTGTCCCTTTCCGGGTCGGGAGTTCCCAATGTAGGCTGAATGGCATTATAGAATTTTTTGAAATGCCGCTGGTACCCTGCGGCTATTCCACAAAACAGCTGAAAGTATTACCCGGCTTGGCCAGAGCAGATCAGGTCCAGTGAGGGATCAGCACTCGCGCTGAGCGTATGATCGGCACACCCTGCCTGCAGTCGGTAATGCGCGGCGCAGGCGATCATAGCGCCGTTGTCCAGGCACCAGCGGAACGCGGGAAGATAGACCTCGACACCCAGCTGTTGCACGGATTCCCGGAGTAGCGCGTTGGCCGCCACGCCACCCGCGACAACCAGGCGCTCGCAGCCGGTGCGCGCGATTGCCTGTTCAGTCCGTTCAAGCAGCATGTCTACGGCTGCCCGCTGAAAACTGGCCGCTACGTCCGGTACCGGCAGGTCTGGATGGTCGCGCAGCATGTACAGTACAGCAGTTTTGAGTCCGCTGTAGCTGAAGTCAAGCGTATCGCTGTCCCGCATGGCCCGGGGGAAATGGCAGGCATCCGGATTGCCGGTTTGAGCTACTTTCTGGATGGAAGGCCCCCCGGGGTAAGGCAGCCCAAGGAGCCGGGCGACCTTGTCAAAACATTCGCCTACCGCGTCGTCCCGCGTGGTGCCCAGCAGTTCATAACGCAGGGGTTCTGGACAATACACCAGTTGCGTATGCCCTCCACTCACAATCAGAGCCAGGAAGGGGAATTGGGGGACCCTTTCTCCCAGAAACGCGGCATACAGGTGCCCTTCTATGTGATGCACAGGCACGAACGGCTTTCGCCAGGCCCAGGTCAGGGAACGCGCGAATCCCATGCCGACCAATAGGGATCCCATTAATCCGGGACCCCGTGTTGCGGCTACGGCATCTATTTGCTGCCGTCCGGAGGCCATGTCCAGCCCTGCCTGGGCGAGGGTGTCCCGGGTAAGCTGATAGATGACTTCAATATGTTTTCGGGACGCAATCTCAGGCACAACCCCGCCGAATACGCGGTGGATGTCCACCTGCGACAGGAGGGTTTCGGCAATCACCCGGCGACCATCTTCGACTAGGGCAATTCCGGTTTCATCACAGGAAGTTTCAATTCCCAGAATCAGACTCATGGCAGTAATTCCGAAGCGTGTACCAGGTCAATACCTTCCTCTTCCAGTTTTGGGATCCATTTTTCAAGCGCAGCAACCGTATTGGGCCGGAAATGCCCGATGCCCACGGCAAACCCATTTTTTCGCGCGGTCGCCAGGAGGATGCCGAACTGTCGGTTAATGTAGGACGAGGTATTTTCATGATCCAGAAAAATGTCTCTGTTTAACGCAGGAACCCCTTTTTCCAAGGCTGTGGCATATCCGACGCTTCCCGGGGTAGTCCTGCTGTCCACAAAGAACCATCCCAATTCGACCATCACATCCATGAAATGTTCCATTCCTTCCCTGTTCCGGGTAAAGGTGGTGCCTGTATGGTTATTCGCACCACAGGCGCCGGGGATCTGTTCCGCGGCCTGCAGGGTCAGTTCCCGGATCTGTTCAGCAGTCATGCCCACCCGCAATTCTCCGGGGAATCGGCCGTGTCCGTTTTGCATGGGCATGTGCAGCATGATTTCAAATCCCAGCTCTGCGGCCCGCATGGCCGTTTCCGTACCGAAAGGCGTGTTTGGAAGGATGGAAAGGGTCAGCCTGGGATCGAGCGCCAGAATTTGTTCTGTTTCACGCCCACCCCATCCGCCGTCATCCAGAATGATGGCTACCCGTGGCCGGGACTCTGGCACGATTGCGGTTTCGGAAGCTGTTTCTGCCGGGATACTGCCGTCTTCCGCCACGACAGGATCCGTATTCGGGTAAAGTGACGGATTTTCAGACTCAACCCCGTACGCGGTTCCCAAACCCGTTTCCGTGAGGGCGGATTCCATTGCGATCGCCGGTTCCGGCTGCTCCGCCAGGCTTCCCAGGAGGGTGGCGGAGGGCACCAAACTCATAAAAGGTCCCGCTGGTTGCCTAACCTGAGAGAGAGGCTGAACCGGTGATTCGGGGTTTTCAGATTCAGTAGAAGTTGTTTCTGAAGTCGAGGACGGCTGTTGATTTAATTCCCTGTCCACGGGCGCTTCGTTTTCCGTTGTGGGCGCGCCTGCTGAAGATATGCCCTGGGTATTATCGTTATCAGACTTGGGAGAAAGAATATGCAGTTCTGCGCAGGGACCGGATTTTCTGCACAGCCGGCTGACGCGTACCAGCTCTTTTTCCTCTACGAATTCCAGGTAGCCGTCAAAAGGGGTTACGGCGTCGGCCAGGGCATTTTCCAGGCGCAACGATGTAATCCCCGGAGGCATACGAACGATTAAAGTGGGATAAGGCCTGTCTGATATGTCCCGCGTTTCCAGAGAGATTGCGCCGGAGACTACGCCGACAGCCAGCATGGCCTGGCGCGCCACGTCCAGCACTTCTGAACAGTCGGGCTCTGCGACTGCATTGTTCTCCCGGGTCAGGAAGACGGCCTCCGCGAATGGACAACGCCCCAGCGAAAGCACAATTTCATGTTGACCTTTATTTTCCGAAGTTTTCTCAACAACCGTGACCTGCTTGCGGGCAAGCGACTCCACCAGCAGTTTTCGGAGCCCCGGCCAATTGATTGTGTCCGGAAGACGCACCTCATAACGGCGGACGGTATAACGTTCCTGGCCGGACACTACCGCATCTTCTCGCAGCAACCGTATGTTCTGTGGCGGGATGAAATTGTCGGCCAGCAGATCCACGAACTGTTCCGCCAGCGGTTCGAGCAGCGGTGTTGCATTGACGGGACGCTGTTTCATGTACGTGGCGACAGAAAATCCCAGCGCTCCGAACAGCGTGATCAGCAGGGAGAGAATAAAAATATCGCCCCATCCAAACAGATAGGAGCGGCCGTTATGTTGCTCACGGTCCGCGCTTACCATATGCAGCCCAAATTCAGCCCAGCATTAAGAATTCAACCCAATTCAGCCCAGCATTAAGGATTCAAGTCTACCCATTCTACATGTTCCAGGGGGTGTCCCCAGAAACGAGCCCCTGTTCCCGAAAAAGTATTCGGGTTGTCCGTGACCAGAAAGAGATTTTTACCCGGTCTACCGTTGTTTCGGATAAGTCCCGCAGCCGAAAGAATACGGCGGGTTTCCCGGGCGGTTTCGCGGGCGCTGTCGACCAGGGAAACATCAGGCCCCATCACCTTGCCGATAACGCCGCGGAGCAGGGGATAGTGGGTACAGCCTAAAACCAGGGTGTCCACCTGGCGCTGTTTCAGCCGGCCGAGGTACCGGTTCGCGGCGAGGAAGGGAACATCTCCCCGCACCCAGCCTTCTTCGGCCAGCGGAACGAATAATGGACAGGCCTGGAGAAACACCCGGGCATCCGGCGCCAGCTGGCGGATAGCCCGCTCATATGCTCCGCTGCGGACAGTGCCTGGCGTTCCGATGACGCCGATCTTTCCGGAATGGGTTGACCGGACAGCAGCCTGGGCCCCGGGTTCCACCACGCCGATAATCGGGACCGGCAGCGCCGCGCGCAGGGCATCCAATGCGTAGGCGGAAGCGGTGTTGCATGCCACTACCAGCAATTTTATGCCCCGTACCGTAAGGGTTTGCGCGCAACGCGTGGCGTAACGGATCACTGTTTCCGGCGATTTGGTCCCGTAAGGAACGCGGGCTGTGTCCCCGAGGTAAATCAGATGTTCCTGGGGCAGGAGCCGACGGATTTGCCGCATTACGGTCAGTCCGCCCACGCCTGAGTCAAAAATCCCAACCGGGGCATTGCGGTCAAAATGAACCGTCTGGCCGTTCATGGCTGCATGCCGGTCCCATCCGGCTGATTGGCCACGTCTATTGCGTTGGACAGGTCCAGATGGGCGGGAAAGTCATTGCCGGGCGACGAACCGTCGACCAGTATCCTTACCCGACGTATGGAAACGCCATCACCTGCCACCAGATTAGGGGAGGAGAGTGTTTTGACAAGCGAACTGACCATGGCATTTTCCCAAAGAACACTCCCTCCCGCAGCAGGCCCCAGACGGGTGATATCCCCGGAAAAATCAATCACTACCTCTTCTTTTCCCAGCAGGTAGAGTCCCCGGACGCGTGTTTCCGGCGGGAACGGGCTTTGGCATCCGCTGTCAGCAGGAGGAGGCTGCAAAAGCAATTCAATGGCGCGGCGGCAATTCAATGCGGTGGTTGATGTCCACTCCATGGCGACGATTCTGGGCGTCAGCGCGCCTGTCTCCGGATCAAAGCAGTAGATTTCAACATTTCGCTGTTCGGGGGCTTCGCGGACCGAAGCTGCGGAAGTTGAAGCGGGCGTGTTTGAAACCGTGTTTTCATCCGTTGCGGGCCGGATATTCCGCGCGCCCAGTTCCACAACCTGCCAGTAGAGCAGCAACGTGGCAACCGCCAGCGAAAAAGTCACCAGCGCCCAAACGGCCAGCCCAAACTGCGAAAGCATCCGTTTTGACCACGACATCAAGAATCCCCCGAACATTACGGCGCGGCAGCAGCCATAATAGCTTCTGCCAGCGATTGGATTAACGCGTTCCGATTCGTTTCATCGGTGAGCATCTGTCTGCCCGCGCCGTTTTCCAGACACCCGCATTCTACCAAAACCACAGGCGTTTCAGATGTCCGCTGCATCCGCAGGGGGGCAGTAACGGTGTGGACAACATATGTTTTTTCTCGCAACACGGCGGCCAGCTTCTCTCCAAAGATCCGCGATTGTTCAATGAAAACGGAAGGAGTCTGCCCTGTTTGGCCATTATCCCACGCCAGGGTGATTGGGGCGCCTGCCTGCGCTTCCACGCACCGTCCAATGTGCAGGCTCACCAATACCGCGTTTTTCCGGTTTTTAGTTAAGGCAGCCCGCTGGGACGCGGTCATGGCCCGGTCTTCGGTGCGGGTGAACAGTGCCTGTTTTCCGCGGCTCAGCAGCGCCTGGCCGATTCCCTGCGCGAGAGAAAGGGTCAGGTCTTTTTCTTTGATGCCGTCTGAACCAACCACGCCCGGATCGATACCGCCGTGTCCGGCATCCAGTATAAACGCGTCGAAGCGTATATTGTCGGCGCTGGTCTCTGTTTGTTTTTCCGAGGTTTTTTCTTCCACATTATTTTCAGGCATTTTCTGATCGGATTGTTTTTCAGGGGAGACCTGATTGATGCGGGTTTCTGACGATTCGGGCACCGTTGAGTCAGCCGGCGCGGGAGGGGCAGAGGAGGACGGCTGCGGGACCGGCTGGGCGGGCGGAAACGAAGCGTCCGGAAGGGGTGTAAGCAACGCATCCGGAGACTCCGTATGAACTGGTTCGGGCTCCGGGACGATCGGTTCAGGGGAAGCGGTCTCCACTGCCTCAGGCGGAGGAACGATGGGCTTTACCTGCGATGGCTCCTGTGTACCCTGAGCCCACGCGAAAAATACCGCAATCAGGAGCACCACTAACGCCGGACCGACGCGACCAGTTACCCTCGAACTCCACACGTACAGACCTTTCGATCGCGCCGCCGCTATTGGGCGCTCTTTTGCAGGTTGATAATTCGCTGTCGCACGAAAATACTGTCCTTCGGGTCATGTATGCTACCCGAAGGGCGCGCGAAGGTCCAAACCAGAATCCCCCCGAGAAATATCAGCAGTACTGCCAGCACTACCGCACCAATGATATCCCTGCGGCTCATGATCGCGGCCGGTCCTCCATGCGGTTCAGCCTGTCAGTACCAGTATACTACTACTGTTTTCGTTTCACGTATACCGTTTCCACTACGTTGAGTTTATTGTCATAAGTGCCGATTTTGGCTTCAGGTTTGTCGTTCAGCCGGACTTTTCGCTGCATTTCCGCGACTTCAGCATTCAGTTTTTCCAGGCAAGCCTGGCAGAGCCGTTTGCTCATGCTGATGGCAGGCGCGCCGCAACGTCCGCATTTGGGCTGGTTTTCAGTGAGGTTGAGAATGGCCAGCGAACCGTCGGCCATCATGCGTTCCACAACCCCCAGTGATACGGATGCCCGTTCAGCCAACGCTTCAGCATTCAGGTTCGGGTTTTCATCCAGTACCGCCCGGACTTTGTCCTGATCCGCTTTTTCGTCGGCCTGACATGCAGAACAGACCTGCGTGTTGGATTTGTTGAACATTTTCTTGCATCGTGGACAGCTGGCCAGCGGCATGGTTTTTTCCTCCATGTGTTCCGGTTATCGGAAAGCGTTTTCTCTTTCTATCTCCAGATTGCCGATCACGTTACCCTTAAGAATCATTCCATTTGCGTCCCAGTTAACCCCAACGACCAGGGTTTTGAAGGGCTTTCCTGATGGAGACCGGGGGGCGTTTTCCGGTCTGGGGTAGGTAATCCGGATCCAGTCCCGGCCGGCCGCCGGCGCCTCCAGATCCTGAGCTCCGCCGTCATGTCCGATCAGTTCCAGTTGGCAGCCGGGGACAAAAACATACTGGTCTTCAATGCCTTCTTCCGTGATGACAGCCCCTTCCGGCGCGCGGTTCAACAGTTCCCTGGCAAGACGGTCCCGTTCCTGCCGTACGGGATCGCCAGCCCCCCGAATACGCTGAACGTGCGCAAGACGGTCCCGAACCCAGGAGAGCATGGCCAGTGCGGTGTCCCCGTCACCCGAAATCAGCGCCTCCGCATACCGGAATGCCGGACTGCGGGACTGGGTATTGGAACTGGAAGGGACGGAGGCTTCGGTGATATCCGTTGTCAGTGTGTCCGTTACCGTTTCGTCTGGCTGGGGCGGCCGGGGAATGGATGTCGCAGTTGGATTCGGCCTGTTCAGCCCGGTTTTTGGAACCGACATGGCCAGGGTCTGGATCGTGGCAACCAGCCCGATGCCCACAATGATTCCGCCTCCGGCAGCGAAGAGAAATCGGCCAGCCTGTTTTATTCCGTATTTGATCCGGAAAACCATAATCATCCCATGATGCGTAAATTGCGGTCTTTTCGGAGTAAATTGTAACACATTTTCAGAAAATTTTCAAGGACTTCATGGGATCTGTAGTGGGCAACAGGTCGGATAGGCGGGTTCAGTGACCCTGTAAAATTGCCGATAAAGGGTTATAAAAGCGGCATGGAAGGTGCTTAGGACTTGAAGAACCTGCAGTTAAGGCCATAAAACGGAAAAAATTGCCATGGGAACTTTGTTCAGTGCCCTGCATATCGGAAGAAATGGGCTGATGGTGGCCCAGGCGCAGCTGGATACGGCAGGCCATAACATCGCGAATATCAACACCGAAGGTTATTCCCGCCAGCGGGTAGACGTCACCACCTGGCAGCCCAACTATACGTACTATGGGGAACTGGGAAGGGGCCCCAAGATAGCGGGGGTAAACCGGGTTCGCGAGGAATTTCTGGACAAGGTATATCGGACCCAAATGGCCAGCCTTGGCCAGGTGGACGTTCAGGACCGATTCTACACCCGGCTGGAGGATATTTTTCAGGAACCCGGAGAGCAAAGTTTCGGTGCCAGACTCAGCGCGTTTTTTGAGGCGCTTTCCGAATTTTCTTCAAACGTGGAAGATCCCTCAGTGCGCGAGGCGCTTCTTTCGGAAACCCGGGCAATTTCCAATGCGCTGAATGAAACCGCGCGGCGGATCGAAGTGGTACGGTCGAATGCCAACGAAGAAATCCGGAATATGATTCCGGAAATCAACGCGCTGGCGGAACGCATCGCGGAGACAAATGTGTCGATCCGGCGCATCGAAGCCAATGGCGCACGGGCCAATGACCTGCGCGATGAGCGGGACCGTCTGCTGGACCGCCTTTCCCGGCTGGTCAAAGTCAGCTACCGGGAACGGGACAACGGAGAGGTAGAGGTGCTGCTGGGGGATGAGCAGCTGGTCAACGGGGACCGCTGGCGGGCGCTGACCGCAACGGCAGACGATACCATAGATTCCGACCGTCCGGATCTGTTGCGGGTACGATGGGCGGATACCGGGCAGAACACGTTGATTGTCGGGGGAGAACTGCGCGGCCTGCTGATTATGCGGGATTACGTGGCGGCGGATTACCGGGATCGGACCGATGAAATCGCGCGGGCCCTTATTGAATCGGTAAACGGCATTCACAGCCAGGGCAGAGGGCTGGCGCCGCTGTCGGGGACTATTGTCGGGGGTGTCCGCCGGACAGACCCGACGCTTGCGCTGGATGATCCGGCAGGCGATGTGCCCTTTTCTCTTCAAAATGGCTCTTTCACAGTCAACGTGTTTGATGCCGCCGGCGCGCTGGCCGAGACATTGACCATTCCGGTTACGTCCGGTGTAACCTCCGCGCAGGACATTGCCGCCGCCATTGACGGCATGGCCAATCTTTCCGCAAACGTGGACGCGGACGGCCGTCTGGTGGTAACTTCCGCGACCGGGTTCGGATTCGCGTTTGCCAATGACACCTCCGGCGCGCTGGTATCATTGGGTATGAATGGCCTGTTCAGCGGTACGGATGCCGAAACGATCCGACTTTCAGACCACCTCGAAACCAACCTCGAGTGGATCAGTTCCGGTTATGGAACGAATTTCCGGCTGACCGGCGATAACCGCGCGGCGCTGGCCATGCAGGCCCTGCGCGCTTCGTCGGTTGCCGACTCAGGCCGGCAGACGCTGGAAGGATTTTATCAGGCGACTGTGGCCCGGCTGGGGATTCAGAGCCGGGACAACAGCGCCTCGCTTCAGGTCGAGCAGGGTTTTGCGCAGGATTTTGATCGCCGCCGTGAAGAAGTATCGGGCGTAAACATGGATGAAGAGGTAACGAACCTGATCGCCTACGAGCGGGCATTCCAGGGATCCGTCCGGATTATCTCCATAGCGGACCGCCTGCTGGAAGTACTGGTTAATCTGGGCGCGTAAATCGGCGTTTCCGGTCAGGAGGCGGTAATTTCACACTGAGCCAGAAAGGCGCGTAATTTTTCGGCGCGCAGTCTTGCCAGGTGGAGACGGGATGAGAGTTCTTCACTGGTTCCGTTGGCCAGATGGGCGGCCTGGATTTCAATCAACATCCGGTTTAACGCAGCCGGGGTGAGCCCTGGCATGCGCAGTAAACCGAGAGCCGCCCCCAGCCGGATCCGTGAAATCCAGTCCAGCGCTTCACCGAAACCGGCAATATGGGTTCCCCGCGCCAGGGCAACCGCCCGTCCGACCCAGTCCTGCAGCCAAAGCCTGTTGCTTTTGAGCAGTGTCAGGCGAGTTTCTTCCTCTTTGACGCACCATTCCCTGGCGGCGTGGTATACCCCATAGGCAATTTCCTCTTCGGAAACGCCGAGAGAATGCTGGTTGAAAACGGCGTACAACGCGCCAGGGGACTTTTCCGGCGGGACGGGTATGAACCCTTCAATTTCAGTCAGCAAGCACTGTTCCGTTATCGGCTCGACGGGCATGTACGGCGTAGCCGAAAGCTGCTGAGGCTCAGAGGGTGGAGCGCCCAGATGCGGCAGATCCAATCCACTGCCCGCGGCGACTCCGCAAAAAGCGACGTCCCGGGTCTTGGCCGTTCCCGGATACAGTTTTGGCAAGCCCATCAGGGTTAGCGCGGGGAGGTGTAACAGCACGCATACTTTAAGTCCGGTCCCCGTGCAGGTCAGTCGGGAAGTCAGGAATCCCCGCTGTTCGTCGTAGGAGAAATCCAGCACACTTCCCAAGGTTTCCTCCACGGATAAAACCTGCTGGAGGGCCATGGATGTGTTATTGCCCGGGGCAAGCGCCCGGATAGACACATGGTCCAGGGCGTTAATTATCAGTGCGCGGCTGCCCCGTCGGTCCGTGAACAGGGCGCGTGGACCGTGCCCGTGCAATACCTCGCGCGGAGCGAGGTGGCGTTCAGCCAGCAGGGACCCAAGCGGCGATTCCAGTTCTTTTTCTGTACAGGCCAGATGATCCTGCAGGGGAGAGAGCAATCTTACTGCGTCTTCAACCCGGCGAAGCGCTTCCTGTTTTTCTTCTGCCCGGGCAGCGGGGGGAAAGGGAAGATCTGGCAGGTTCCTGCAGAGGGTGCAGGACGAAACGATCTCCGTCCAGGAAGACGGTTCCATGTCTGAACCGCACCATTCAGGCAGGGCGGCTGGCAGCAGGTCACTCTGTTTCATGGAAGTTCTTCTCCCCCGCCGATTTGCAGTCCCGCTTCCAGCCGCCTGATTTCATCCCTGAGGATTGCGGCCTGCTCATAATCTTCCACCTTGAGCACGCTACGCAACAAAGCCCGTTTGCTCCGGAGATCATTCCGCAGTCGGGACCTTGCGTCGTCCCGCGCGCTGGAACGGCCCTGGTGCCGGGTGCCGGGCTGTATCTGGCCCAGGATTTCCTCGATGGTGTCATAAAAGTGCCGGTAGCATTCAGTGCACCCCACCATTTTCTTTTCCATGATGGTGGCGAGCGATGTATTGCAGGCCGGGCATGCCTGTCGCGGCCGCCGCAGAGGGGGCTTCTGCTGTTCTGTCTGGCTGCCGGGCGCGTAAATGCGGGGTTTGATCTCATTCAGGCTGAAGGCTTCAGATCCGCCCTGAAGGTATTTGGCAAGGCATTCCGCACAGACATGCTGCTCAACCGCCTTGCCCTCAACGACCTCTATGTATCGGGCTGTTGCAGGTTTTTGGTGGCACTTCTGGCAAATCATCAGATGATTCCTATAAATCCTTCACTATAAGTATATCCCGTTGCCGATCCCGATGCGAATTCACTGAATTTGGCGTTCTGCCTGTTGGATACGTAAAATAGCCGTAATTCATTTCCGTTTTTCGGGATATGTGCAGGGGGCGTGGTTTCGAACGGAATGCAAACCCAAAAAAGGAGTGCTGTATGGCGCCGAAAAATGTTATTGTCGCGCAGTCCGGAGGGCCCAGTCCGGTCATCAACAGTTCACTGCGGGGGGTGGTGGAAACCTGCAGGATGTTTCCGGATACGTTCGGTACGGTTTACGCCGGGTGGCATGGCATTGAGGGGGTTCTGAAGGAAGAACTGCTGAACCTGTCCGTCCAGGATGAGGAGGAAATCGCGCTGCTTCGTTATACGCCGGCGGCAGGCGCGATCGGCACCTGCCGGTATAAACTGAAGGAGCACCAGCGGGAGGATTTCCAGCGGATCATTGATGTTTTCCGCGCCCATAATATCGGTTATTTCTTCTACAACGGCGGCAATGATTCCATGGATACCGCCAACAAGGTTGCAAAACTTGCCGCGGAGCAGGGTTTGGATCTGGTGGCTGTGGGCGTTCCGAAGACCATTGATAATGACGTTGGCGACGCGGAATTTAAACTTATTGACCATACGCCGGGGTACGGCAGTGTGGCCCGATACTGGATGGGCCTTATTCAGAACGCAAACGAAGAGAACGCGGGTTCCTGTCCGGCGGACCCGGTACTGGTCATTCAGGCGATGGGCCGCAAAATTGGATACATTCCGGCTGCCGCGCGGCTGGCGGATCCGCGGCGGGAAATGCCGCTGCAGATATATATGGTGGAGTCGCGGGTGACCCCGGAGCAGATGTGCGACCTGGTGAATGATCAGCTGAAGCGGGACGGCCGGTGCATCGTGGTGGTAAGCGAGGGGTTCGACGTGGGGGACCTCGGGGAAGCCCGTGACAGCTTCGGGCATACCACTTATGGCTCCACCAAGCTGACCGCCGCGCAGAAGGTAGTGAATCTGCTCAATGACCGCGGGCTGCCGGTTGCAGGAAAGGCCAGGGGCCAGGTACCCGGCACCGACCAGCGCAGCACCTGCCTGTATGCGTCGGTAGTAGATCTGGATGAAGCCTACCGCGTCGGGCAGCAGGCTGTCCTGATCGCGAAATCCGGCGAGAACGGGTGGATGGCAACGATTCTTCGGGAACCGGGCGTGATCTATAACGTCCGGTATGACAAGGCGCCGCTGGAGCAGGTGGCGAATTCGGAACGCACCTTCCCTGAAGCCTGGATCGCGCCGAACCGGATTGACGTGACGGACGATTTTATCCGGTACGCGAAACCGCTGATCGGAGAAGACTGGGCCAGTGTTCCCGTAATTAATGGCCGTCAGCGGTTTGCCCGGCTGCGGCCGGAATTTGCCGAACAGAAACTGGAGCGGTACGTTCCTCAGGCGTTGCGTAAAGCTTAATTCCAGCCGACCCAACCGACGCGCCGCGCACTACGCCTCCGAATCTGGTTCAGGAGACAGTTCCTGGGCGTAGATGGTCAGTTGTCGCAGTGCGGTGTGCAGGTTTTGCAACCGCTTTGCGGTTTCCGCGTCGTCTTTTTCTTTTTCCTGACGCAAGGCGTCCAGTTCGCAGGCAATTTCGTAAGCGGCCAGCAGCGCGAAATGCAGGGCATTGACGGTTGTACTGCGCGCTCCGATATCCTCTATCCGTTCAGAAATCTCCCGGGCGATTCGCGCGGAGGTTTCCGGGTCCCGGTAAACAGGTACCTCAAGGGTGACTTTTCCGATATGAACCCGGGTTGTGGGATCCACCGGCTGTATCATGAAATTTCCGCCTTTCGGGACAGCTCCCGCGCCAAAGCCAGGATTTTTCGTGTCCGTTCCCGCGCTTCCGTAACCTGCCGTTTGAGCAGGTCATTTTCCGCGAGTACGCGCTGCAGCCGCCTGTAGGTTTCTTCGTAGATGCCGGCCCGGCGCTCAGCATCCCAGAACTGCTTGAGGATTAACTTTCGGTGGGCAGACGCTTCCTCCTGGTGGCGGGCCGCGGCATCCAGCGCCTCCCGCAGCGCCGCAATCTGATGCTCCAGCGCGTTAAACTGCTGTTCCAGCAATGGATTCACGACTTTCATCCTCGCGCTGACAAGAAAGTTTAGCGCAGTGTGGCCTGGAATTTACGTTCCAGATGTTTGACAATCCGGTCAAAAGCCTGCTGGGTATCCGCATCCGTCAGGGTTCGTTCAGGAGACTGGAATACCAGGCTTATGGCGACGCTTTTCCGGTCGGGCGCCACCTGTTTTCCCGTATACACGTCGAAAATCTTCGCGTCCCGCAAAATGGCCCCGCCCTTTTCGCGTACGGCTTCCAGCAGGTCGCCGGCCGGCAGGGACCGGTCTACCAGTACGGCGAGATCTCGAGTGCTCGGCGGGAATGCCGGCAATTCCTGAAATTGCGGCAGATCCGAAGGAACATCGAAGATTGCCCGAAGATCCAACTCAGCCACGCAGCAGTCAAAGGGCAGGTCAAAGGCGCGGATCACGCGTCCGGAAACCTGTCCCGCGCGGCCCACAACCTGATCCCGAAGCAGCAGTTCCGCCGCCTGTCCGGGAACAAACAGAGGCCATGGATTTTCCACGGGCCTGAACCGCAGATCGACGCGCAACCATGCCGCCAGCGATTCCACAATCCCTTTCAGGTCATACAGATCATAATTTCTGGCAGGGATATTCCAGTGCTGCGGGGTACTTCCGCCCAGCAGAACAGCCAGAGCGGGCGGTTCATCCGGCAGCGTGTCCGGCGTTACCTCGCCACCGGCGGGCAGGTGGAACACCGGCCCCAGTTCAAATACAGCCAGGCCGGGTGCTCCCCGCCGCGCGTTACGTTCCGCCACGGATAGCAGACCGGGAATCAGCGAAGTACGCATCCCAACGTGATTTTCCGTGAGGGGGTTGCTCAGCCTGACCAACTGGGCGAAGGACTCTGGCAGCCCCGCGCGTTCAACCAGGGCAGGGGAACTGAAGGTCCAGTTGAAGACCTCTGTCAACCCGCGGTCCGCCAGAAACCGTCGAACCTTCTCCTGGGGTTCATCGTATGGCGCGAAGACCATCGCGTTTGCCCGGACAGGCGGCAATGTCTCCGGAAGGCGGTCATAACCGTAAAAACGGGCCAGTTCTTCAAGCAAATCTGTTTCCATGGAGACATCATGAACTCTCCAGGAAGGTACCCGGAATGTGGTGGAGCAATCATCCTGCGCTTCGGGGGTGAACCCCAGCAGCTCCAGGGTTTTGCGCTGCGCGTCAACCGGCATTTCCACGCCCAGAAAAGAGGCAACCCGGTCATGCCGCAACCGAACAGAGACGGGCGCTGGCGGGTTGGGCGCAGCGTCCCAAAGTCCGGCAGCCAGGGTTCCGCCGGCAAGCTGCAGTATCAGATCGGCGGCGCGGTTGATGGCGTATTCCGCCATGTTCCAGTCCGCGCCCTGCTGGAAATGCTGTGCGGCTTCGGTGACCAGCCCCAGGTTTTTCGCGGTGCGGCGGATCAGGGAGGGCTGGAAAACGGCGCTCTCCAGCAGGATCCGCGTGCTGTTTTCGGTGACTTCGCTGTCCGCGCCTCCCATGATTCCGGCCACGGCCTGCGGACAGCGGGCATCAGCGATCACCAGCATATCCGGCGTGAGGTTCCGGCGTTCACCGTCCAGCGTGGTGATCTGTTCGCCGGAACGTGCGCGCCGAACAACGATGCGGTTTTCGGCGAGCCGATCGTAATCAAACGCGTGCAGCGGATGTCCGGTTTCCATCAGCACGTAGTTGGTGACGTCCACGACATTGTTGATGGGACGCATGCCCGCGGCGGTGAGGCGCCGAGCCATCCAGTCGGGGGAGGGGCCAACTTTGACGCCTTCAATGACCCGCGCGATGTAACGGGGGCATCCCTCGGGATCTTCAATGGTGACCGAGGTTAACGCCTGTACAGGCTGAGATCCCTCTCCGGGTACGGCCCGCGGCACACGGAACTCCCTGCCAAACCACGCGGCCAGTTCCCGGGCGACCCCAATCATGGATGCCCAGTCCCCCCGGTTGGGGGTGACTTCGATCTCCAGAATGGTGTCATCCAGGCCGAGATACGTTCGGATGTCCTGTCCGATGGGCGCATCTTCCGGCAGGATCAGTAGCCCCATATGATCCTCGCCCAGGCCGAGTTCCCGCGCGGAGCACATCATGCCGGCCGATTCCACACCGCGCATTTTTCGCCGGCCGATTTCAAAGCCGCCGGGCAGCGTCGCGCCGACCAAAGCCGTAGGCACTTTATCGCCCGGTTTCATGTTGGTCGCGCCACAGACGATCTGCAGGGGTTCACCGGCGCCCACATCCGTGCGGCACACGGACAGTTTGTCCGCGTTGGGATGCGGCTCCACCGAAAGCACCTGCCCGATGATGACTTTATCGATCCCTTCACCGGGGCGCGTGATTTTTTCAATTTCCAGGCCGAGCAGCGTCAGCCGTTCACACAGTTCTTCTACCGTTTCCGGCAGGTCCACATACTCCCGTAACCAGTTCAGCGAGATAAGCATGTTCAGAATTGCTCCAGGAATCGAAGGTCGTTTTCATACAGGTGCGCGATGGCGTTGATTCCGTGCCGGACCATCGCGATTCGGTCCACGCCCATACCAAAAGCAAAGCCGGAATATTTCTGGTAATCATAACCGACCGCTTCGAATACTTTCGGGTGCACCATACCGCATCCCAGCATTTCCAGCCAGCGGGTTTTCATGCCGCCGCCTTCCCGATCGGGAGCCGTCCAGAGGATATCCATTTCGGCCGAAGGTTCGGTGAAGGGGAAAAAGTGCGGGCGGAAACGAACCTGGGTTTTTGGCCCGAAGTATTCGCGGACAAAATGAGTAAGCGTTCCCTTTAAATCAGCAAAAGTTACATCCCTGTCCACAAGCAGCCCCTCGATTTGGAAGAACATGGGGCTGTGCGTGGCATCCCAGTCCACGCGGTAAACCCTGCCCGGAGCCACGATGGCCACGGGCGGCTGGGTACGTTCCATGACGCGAATCTGCACGGGAGAGGTCTGCGTGCGGAGCACGACTCCCGGTCTGACGTAAAAGGTATCGTGGCTGTCCCGCGCCGGGTGGTCCGAAGGGGTGTTAAGGGCGTCGAAATTGTAATATTCCGTTTCAACGTCCGGTCCCCACGCCACCTTGAACCCCATCGCGCGGAACACGTCAACCACTTCGCGGGCCGTGCGCGCGATGAGGTGAGTGCGTCCCGGCGGCAGGGATCGTCCAGGGAGGGTCCAGTCAAAGAAGGTCTGCTGCGCCCGCCGGACTTCCTCCAGTTCGGCGAGTTCCGCTTTGCGGCGGTCGATCGCGGATGTCAGCGCTTCCTTGACCCGATTGGCGATTTTCCCGACTTCGGGCCGTTCTTCCGGCGACAGCGAGGCCAATCCCCGCAGGATTTCCGTCAGCTCGCCTTTGCGTCCCAGCAGAGAAACCCGCAGGGATTCCAGCTGACGCGGGTCGTCACACGCCGCAACCGCTTCCAGTCCACGGCGCTCCAGTTCGTTCAGTTTTCCGGTGATTTCCGTAGTCATGTTGTTATCCAGTTATGTTTTTTCAGCAGATCCGCTTACTTGTCGTGTACGCACGTAGTATCCGCAACAGGCGCCTCAAACAGAGCCCGGCCGATGCGCACCATAGTGCTCCCTTCTTCTACCGCGATTTCAAAATCATCGCTCATTCCCATGGATATTTCATGGAGGCCACGTGCTTCAGCCAGCTGCCTAAGCGTCCTGAAAACGGTTCGCAAGATTTTTTCTTCCGCGCCCCAGGGGGCCATCGTCATAAGTCCCTCCAGCTTCAGCCGGTCCAGGGGACGAATTTCCCGCAGTGCCTGATCCAGTTCCGATGGCGCGAAGCCGTGTTTGGATGCTTCACCCGATACGTTCACTTCCAGCAGGATCGGTACAGTAAGATCCAGCTCGTCGCAACGCCGCTGAAGGGTTTCCGCCACAGCGACCCGGTCCACGGCGTCGAAAGCGTGGAACCACCGCAGGGCTTCGAGGGTTTTCCGGCGCTGCAGCGGTCCGATCAGGCGCCAGGTTATACCTTTTGGAGAATCGGGCACCACCACAGATCCCCGTTCGACCCGGTTTTCAGCCATCTCCCGGATACCCGCGTTCCAAAGTTCCCGGATTTCAGCCTGTCCCACGCTTTTGGTTACAGCGATCAGCCGGACCGCCTCGGCGTTGCGTCCTGCCCGGACGGCCGCCTGATGGATCCGTTCCCGTATTCGGGCTGCGTTATGACCGATATAAGACATAAATGCGTGACTTTGGCTACTGATTGGAAAAAAGAGACCTCCGCGCGTCACGGAAACTGTGAAAATCATATTATTCTAAAGCGCTTTGGCGCAAATGCGTCCTGACGGCATGCTCAGGATTCCTAAACTGACCGATGGCCCGTCATGGGTCGGATGATGGTTGCATTTTGCTCACGAGCTCATTCTGGCCGGTTTCCGGACAGCAGATTTTTCAGGCGCGACAGCTCATGCCGGAATTCACGCAGAATGGGATGATCCCAGCCGTCACCCGCCAGCGCGTCGTATACAGCGCGGAAGTACCAGGCCGTTCCTTCCCGGCCTCCCCGGAAGTGGCCCCAGGTGGCCTCTCCCTCCTGGTCCAGTCCGCGGAGGATAGCGCGCAGGTTATGAATTTTATCGGCGGCAGCAATTAATTTTGTTTCAGACGGCGCGCCGCGCAGGTTCCGGAGATACAGCTCTTTACGTTCGCGCCAGGGCGGTTTCGGGGACACCATGGTGTCACTCAGGGCGGCAACATGACCGGCGACGGTATCCCCGAATTCCTGCCGGATTTTTTCCAGCGTTTGTAAACCGCCCTGGTCTTCCGCGGCATCGTGAAGCAGGGCGGCAATGACCGCATCCTCCGAACCGCCATATTCAGCAACCATCGCCGCAACAGCCCACAGGTGGGCGCAATAAGGGATATTCCCCGGGCCTTTTCGAATCTGCCCGGCGTGCAGGCGCATGGCCCATTGCGTCGCGTGGATAAGACGGTCCATAAGTCAATTCCGAGGTTCGGCGGGGGCGTTTCGCTGGCGCAGCAGTTCGATCAGGCCGGCCGGGTCGTCCGTCTGGATGCCGTCCGCGCCCATTTCCAGCAGCGCGGGCCAGGATCCCGGACCTCCATCATCCACGAACACCATCACATCGGCGGTATGGCATTGTCGGATCATTTCCGGCGTAACGGTCTGGAAATCCGTGGCGATTACAGGCGGGGGATCGCCGCCCAGCAGCCGTTCGAGTCCGCGCGGCGAGAGGGGATCCGGCATGGGATGGCATTCAGGACAGCATTCTTTGAGGCTTTTGAGAGATCCCGGCCCGGCGTACCACACCGCCTGTTTTTCCATGCCGTAACGGCGCAGCGCCTCAGCGACTTTGCAGGGATCGGCTGCTTTAAGATCAATATACAGGCCGATTTTTCCGGAGCAAAGCGCCAGAATTTCTTCCAGTTCCGGAATCCGCTCGTCCTTCCACTGCGGCCCGACACGGGACCCGATATCCAGCTGTTTGATTTGCTCGAGGGTGAATTGTTTTACCGGGCCGGTCGCGTCCCGGGTGTAGTCATCCAGCGTGGCGTTGTGGACGCTGACAATATGTCCGTCTGCGGTTTCACGCAGGTCCACTTCGACAAAATCGCACCCCAGTTCTATGGCGTGACGGTAGGCAGCCAGGGTATTTTCGGGCCGGTCGAGGTGGGCGCCCCGGTGGGCGATAACGTATACCCCGCCCTGCCTGGGCGGAGGCAGGCCGAGTGAGACAGCCTGAGCCGCCAAATGGGCGGTTTTACCTGGCGCGTCAGCATGGATGCTTTCCGTGCAGGCCAGCAGCCAGCAGAGAAACCAGGCGAAGAAGAAAAACGTTTGAGTTATTTTTTTCACTGGTTGCTTTGCTCCCGGATGAGCTGCAGGAACTCATGTCGGGTAATGGGATCATTGTGGAAGCTGCCCAGTACGGATGAGGTTGTCATGACGGAATTCTGTTTTTCCACGCCGCGCATCATCATGCACAGGTGGCGGCATTCCAGTACCACGCCGACCCCCTCGGCCTCCGTATAGTCCATAATGGCGCGGGCGATCTGGGCCGTCAGCCGTTCCTGGATTTGAAGCCGCCTGGCGTACAGGTCAACGATGCGGGCCAGTTTACTTAAGCCGATCACCTTTTTTCGGGCGATGTATCCCACGTGTGCTTTGCCGAAGAATGGCAGCATGTGGTGCTCACAGAGGCTGTAGAGTTCAATATCCCGGCAAATAATCATATTGTTGGATTCGGACTGGAAGATGGCATTGTTGATGACATGGTCTATGTTTTTTGAGTAGCCTGAGGTAAGGAACTGCAGCGCCCACGCGTACCGTTCCGGGGTTTTAAGCAGTCCTTCCCGGTCGGGGTCTTCCCCAATTTCTACCAGCAGCTGCCGCACGAGTTCGCTGACCCGTTCAATGTTCATATATCAGCATCTCCTCAATGGTTCGTGTCAGGATAATGTCTACAGGGTATACCTCCCCCGGGTGGGAAGTAAACCGGTCTCGAAGCAAACATCCGTCAGGCAGCTTGTATTCGGGCGCGACATCCAATACAGCTGCCGCAAGAAAGGGCCGCTGGCATACGTCGGGGTCGGGCAGCCGGAGCCCGGCTTCATCCAGCGAAATCCCTCCCCAGTCCAGCAGATCCAGATCCACGGTTCGCGCGCTGTAGGGGTCCTCCGTGCGGATGCGTCCCAGTTCAGCTTCAATGGGACGCAGGATCTCGAATTTTAGTCCCCTTGGCTGCTGGTCGGTCAGGCAGCGAAGGACACCATTGCGGTAATCCGGCTGTTCAGGCCGCCCCAGAGCCGGGGTAATGTAAAAGCGGGAGGTTTTTTCTATCCGCATATGTTTGCTGAGCCGGCGCACCGCAAGCGGAAGCCAGCGGTGGGGATCAATATTGCCCGCAACGGATATCAGACAAGACGTCACGCCTTATTCTCCGTTGAATCGCCAGAACGCGCGCGGGATATTTCCACCGCCACACTCCGGGCGAAACGAAGCGCGCCGGGCTTATCAACGGTTACGTCGACACGTTCAACGCCTTCAAATCCCAGGCAGCAGTCCGCGATTGCTTGCGCCATGCGTTCGATCAGGTAAAAGGAGCTGTTTTCCACCAGGGCCACGACCGCTTTTTTTATCCGTTTATAGTCGATTGTTTCACTGATGTCATCAGACCGGCAGGGCCGGGATAGGTCTCCGTGAATCGTTATATTGATAATCACATCCTGGAGGTTTTCCCGCTCCTCCGGGTAAATGCCGACGATACAACGCAGCATCAGATCACGGATGTGTACCCGGTCAGACGGCAGTTCCGGGAGACGGTTATTCATAGACATGCCCTTTCATGTGTCGCCCGCCGTCGACGTAAAGGGTCTGTCCCGTGACAAAACGGGCCTGAATCAGATAAATTGCCGCGTCGACAATATCCTGAGTTCCTCCCCACGTCTGCAGAGGGACTGAAGGGGCCAGAGCGGCAAGATATGAATCATCTTTTCCTTCAGGCGGCAGAACCAGTCCCGGCGCGATTGCGTTTACCCGGATGCGGGGGGCGAATTCCAGGGCCATGATCCGGTTCAGGGTGGCCAGCATACGTTTGCTGAGGTGGTAAGGCACGTGTGTCCGGTCATAGTCCAGTACCCGGGTGTCCAGCAGATTGATGATAACGCCGTCTTCACAGGTTGCGGCCATGGCCCGCGCGGCTTCCATCGGAGCCCATGCGTTTATCCGGAGGTTTCTTTCAATTTCAGGGAGAGACATTTCGCGAAATGACTGCTCATCAAAGATGCTGGCGTTGTTGATCAGGATGCTGACGGTCCCCATGGATGCCGCGACACGCCTGACCAGTTCCCCGGCGTTCTCCGGACAGTCAAAATCAGCCGGAAATATCTGGCACGTGCCGCCGTTTTGACGGATTTTCCCGGCCAGGTCCTCCGCCGCGTCCAGAGAAGACGCGCAGTGGGCTGCGATCCGCGCGCCGCGGCAGGCCAGATCCAGGGCTATCGCCCGTCCCAGCCGCTTAGATGCTCCCGTTACCAGGGCAATGCGTCCTTTGATATCCCACCGCTCTCCTAGACGGCCGTTTTCCTGGATCATTTCATCCATGGGTTAAATATCCGGTCCGCGCGCTACCATTTGGGCTCAATTTCAATGAACCGGGTATGCACGCCCCGGCGGATCTTGAAAACCAACCGGGAGCGCTCCTGCTTTCTGGCTGTTTCAACACAGTTTTCATACACGGATACGTTTTCAACGGCGGCGCCGTCAATCGAAAGGATCAAATCTCCCGCGCGCAGGCCGCCGAGATCCGCCCATCCGCCACCGGTGACCATTTCGGTCACGACGCCGCTTACCTGGTCGCTGATTTTTCGGGAGACGCGGTCCCGGAATGTCATATCCCTGACAACCAATTCCAGAACATCATCCCGGAAGCGTTTCATTTCCCGTTCCGCGGGAGGCGCCAGTTCCAGCGTAACCGGTATATCCAGAGATTCATTGCCGCGGAGAATCTGAATATTAACTACTGAGCCCGGCGGGTACTGCCGGACAAGAACGGTCAGTTCCTCCGCTTCTTCCTGGCGGGACGCGGTGAGGGGGGTGCCATCCACCGATACGATCAGGTCGCCCACCCTGAGCCCCGCGCGATCGGCCGGCCCGTTCGGGAATACGCTGGTGATGCGAAATCCGCGCAGATCAGGATTTCCCAGCGCGCGGGCAATTTCCCGGGTAAGCACCTGGGTATCCACGGCCAGCCAGGATTTCCGGGCTTCGGCGGCGGGCGATACCAGCGCCGGTTTGCCCAGGGAAACCACCGTAATCAGCCGCTCGTTTCGGCGCTCAAACGTTACCAAAACCGGGACCCGGTTTTCAGAAGTTTCCTGCAGCAATTTTTCAGTGGTTTGCAGGAGGGTTTTCAGGTTGGGCGTCGGCGTATCGCCTGCGGACACAATGACATCATCCGGCTGCAGGGCTGGGCGCGCTTCAGCCGCAGGGCCTCCCGTGCGAACCGACGTAACCAGAACACCGTCCGTGGTGTCACGGTTCATTTCGCGGGCTTTCAGATAGGAGAGGTCGCGGACCGTGATGCCCCAAGGGATCAACTCCTTCTCTCGCGGCTCATAAGGTTCGCGAAGGGTCGGGGTCAACTCAAGCGTGACTTCGCGGCCGTCGCGAAGGAGGGTAGCCGGTATGGGTTTGTTTGGGATCAGAGCGGCTTCAATCCGCCTGAATTCCGGGATCTGAACGTCAAACTGGATATCAACCGGCTGATTGTCCAGGGTCAGCAGCAGGTCACCCGGAAGAAATCCGGCTTTGTCCGCGGGCCCGCCGGGGATGACACCAGCCACCAGGGCACCCTGATTTTGGGTTGAGGATTTCAGCCGCTCCTGCACATCGAGTCCCAGCCAGGCCCGGGTGACCGATCCATTGCTCAGGATTGCTTCCGTAACCTGGCGTACCAGCGCGGCGGGTATGGCGCCTCCTAGTCCCAACTGGATTTCATTGATACCGATCACCTCTCCGGAAAGGTTAACCAGAGCGCCTCCCGAATTGCCCGGAAAAATTTCGGCGTCATGGCCGATCCATACGACGAGTTCACCCGGGTCTTCCCCTTCCTGCCGCAGGCGACCTGCCATGAAAAACGGCAGGGTCATCCGCGGATTGCTGACGATGCCTGCCGTAACGGACTGTGACAGGGCCAGCGGACTGCCCATCGCCAGCACCCGGTCTCCAGTTTTCACGGCGTCCGAATTCCCCAGGATAGCCGCGGGAAATTTTTTCGGAGGCGTATCCGTAGGCTGCACGATGCGGATTACCGCGATGTCGCTAAGGGGGTCTGTCCCCACCAGTTCGGCGTCGTATTCCTCCCGATTCCAGAATGTTACCCGGAGGTGGCGGGCGCGTCCGGCCACGTGATGGTTGGTGACGATGGCCCCGTCTTCCCGAATGACGACGCCGCTTCCAAAGCTGCGGGACTTAACCTCGCGGCCGTCCCGGTAATCCGTCTCAACCACGCTGATCCGGACGAGCGCCGGACCGACCTGTTCCACGACGCGGCGCACCTGATGTTCTTCCGCGTCCGGCAGCGCCGTGATCGACTCGTGCGGCTGCTGCATGGACAGAGGCGACGTATCAGCCATAGCGATACCGATTTCCAATACCAGCGGTATCGACAAAAACAGGCAGTATTTTAGAATGGTCATGTCGGTTCCTTGAGTCTGGTCAGCCTACTGGGGTTCCACCGGCGCGGCGGACCCGCGGACCTTTTGGCGTGTCTTCAATCAGCCACCCTGCGCTGAGCAGGGCGTCACGGATACGGTCCGCTTCGGCAAAATCCCGGCGCCGGCGGGCTTCCTGACGCAGATGGACCTGCTCCATGACTTCTGCCGGCACTTCCTCGGATGCCAGCGGCGGAAACAGCCCGGTAGCGCGGTGCAAATCGTCCAGCAGGGCCTGCGCCCTGGTTGCGCCGTCCGAACCGATTTTTCCGTCGTCCAGCAGGCGGTTCATATCCCGGATGAAGTTAAATACGGCGCCCAGTGCCGCGGATATATTCAGGTCATCGTCCATTGCGGTTTCAAATTCAGACCTGCAGCGGAGACACTCTTCTTCGCCGCCGTTACCGGAACGGGCACATTCGGCCAGGCGAACCCGGAAGTCCTGGACCCGTTTCAGCGCCTGGGCAGCCGCGTCCACGGCTTCAAAGGTGAAATTGTTTGGCTGGCGGTAGTGCGTGGCGGCCAAAACCCAGCGGATCGCGCGGGGATCCATTCCTTTCTGCAACAGGTCTCTGAGGGTGAAAAAATTCCCCAGGGATTTTGACATTTTCCGGCCGTCCACCATGAGGTGGGCGCAGTGCAGCCAGTAGTTCACGAACGGCTGGCCCGTGCAGCAGACGGACTGGGCGATTTCATTTTCATGGTGGGGGAAGATATTGTCTACTCCTCCGCAGTGGATATCGAAGTGAGGCCCGAGATACTTCGTGCTCATGGCGGAACATTCAATATGCCAGCCGGGACGCCCCCGGCCCAGTTCGGTATCCCAGAATACCTCGCCGTCCTCCGGGGTCCAGGCCTTCCACAGCGCGAAATCGCGCGCTTCTTCGGTTTCGTATTCGTCGGTATCGACCCGCCCGCTGGCGCCGGCTTTGAGTCCTTCCGGATCTATGTGCGCCAGTTTTCCGTATTCAGCGAATGTGCTGATCTTGAAATAGACGCTTCCCTCATGTTCATAGGTGTGCCCTTTTTCCCGGAGGATTTTGATCATTTCCACCATTTCAGGGATGTGATCCGTGGCCGCCGGGTAAATGTGCGCCGGGAGAATATCCAGGGTTTTGATGTCTTCAAAAAAAGCCTGGGCATAAAAGCCGGTGATTTCCTTGAGGGGCCGCCCGGTTTCCCGGCACAGGCGGATTAGCTTATCCTCCACGTCAGTCAGGTTCATGACATGGTACACCTGATATCCGCGGTACTCGAGGTAACGCCGCAGTAAATCTTCAAAAACGTAGGCGCGGAAGTTGCCGATGTGGGCATAGTTGTAGATGGTTGGCCCGCAGGTATACATGCGTACCCGATCGGGCTCAATGGGTACGAACTCCTGCAGAGATCGGGTCAGGGTATTCCAAAATTTTATACTCATACTCGGCCTTTCGGAACTGCAGATTTTTGTTAAGGTGTTATTATCTTACACGCATCAAGTTTTTTTGGCAAAGCTTAAAGTAGATTTCATATAATATAAATAGTTTATACAGATCAAATAATCTACATTTTTCCTTGAAAAATTGTTTGTTGAAATCATTACGGTTTACGCTAATAACAACGGATTGCCCCATGAAATGGTTCTTATTAAGAAGGACAAGGAGTAAGGTTACTATGGGAAATAATATATCTATGAGCGATCAAAACAACAAAATCATTATTCATGATAGTAATAAAGAGGGCATAACTATTTCTATCAATGGGCAAAATAACACAGTAGAAATCAGAGAATGCCAGCTGCCAAGCAGGTTAAAAATTACAATTAAAGGAAACTTTAACTCGGTAAGAATAAGAAGCATTCTCTGTGTCAAGGACTTGACCATAAATGTGGGAACGCACGTGGCAGCCAATCGGACGGAGCTTGATATTGGCACTAATATATCAATGAAAACAGCGAATTTTATTTTAATGCACAATAGCGGTAATGTCTGTAGAATTGGAGATAACTGTCTGTTTTCCAACTCGATAACAATAAGATGCGGGGAGTCGCCTCACCTGTTATTCGATAAAGAGACGGGTGAATATATTGATATTTCTGAGGGGGTATTTATAGGTAATCATGTCTGGGTGGGGGAAAAGGTATACATTATGAAAAATGTGACGGTTCCTGATGAGTGTGTTATTGGGGCAGGAAGCGTTGTTACTAAGCGGTTTACAGAGGAGAACTGCATCATTGCTGGAAATCCGGCCCGAGTTGTTAAACAAAATATTCAATGGATCAAAAACCATGGCCATCTGGAAAAGGATTCAAAGTATTACCGATCTTATTGGGAATATATGAACCGGTTCAGATGATTCGCTATCCCTGTTTTCGCCCCATATACACCAGGCTGGGCGGGATGTTTTTCCAGACAGGGCCGACCCGTTCGATTTTTCCGAAACGGGCCGGCAATTTTCCTTCGAAGAAGCGTTTTCCGGAAGGAATATAAGGGCTCATGGCATAGGCGAAAGTGACGAATTTGCCGCCAGGCGCTAGCGCGTCCCAGGCCGCCTGCAACAGACGGTCCTGAAGTTCTTCCTCAAACCGGGTCCATGGCAGACTGGATACGATCGTGTCACAATGGTCATATCCGGCGTCCCGCAGGTGCCGCGCGACGTTTTCCGCTGAATCCTGAATAATCAGGGCGCCGGGACACCGTTTCTTTGCGGCCGCGGCCAGCGTCGGATTAATCTCCAGCGACAGGAAAAACGCTTCAGGCTTTTTTTTCTCCAGAATGACTTCGGTAAACACGCCATCTCCGGCGCCAAACTCCACGATGATGTTTGCCGTGTTTACTCCGGCCAGATCGGTAACGGCATCGGCGAGTTCCCGGCTGCTGGGAGCGAAAGCGCCTGTCGTTTTGTTATGGGCGATCACTTCTTTCATGAAAGTAAGCCACGGCATGGAAAAAACCTCCGGTTCGGCTGCCCCTTGATGATCAGTATTCTGTCACATAACCCTTTTCCGAGGCAACCTTTACGCATCTTTGGGGCGCGGGGGCTCCGCGCAATCCGGGTTATGAAAACGCTCCATGCATGACCAGCGCGCAGGACGCAAGCCAGCAGAAAACGGTAACCGTAAGCGGATAGTCCCGCAACAGGGTCATGCTGGGATCTCCACCGTCGCGTCCCTGACGGATCAGCCAGAGATAACGCCCCAGTCCGTATACCACGAAGGGCAGCGTGAGGTACATTTTATCGGTTCCGATGCGGGTTACCACCTCCTGGGAACAGGTATAGATGGTGTAGCTCACCATGGCCGCTCCGGCAACCAGAAGGATCATGGCATCCAGAAAATCAACGGAATACGCGTCATGGACGGCCCGGTGCGCCGGAGCGTCCGCGTTCAGCACGGCCAGCTCGTGCCGGCGTTTACCGAGGGCCAGAAACAGCGCCAGAAAGAGGGTGCAAACCACCAGCCAGTTCGAGAAACGCACGTCAATGGCCACAGCCCCCCCGGTGGCGCGCAACACGAAGCCAAGGGCCACGCATATCACGTCAATCAGCAGCAGATGTTTGAGGCCCAGAGAATACGCGGCCATCAGCGCAAGATATCCGAACGCTGCCAGTGAAAACCGGGGGCTCAGGGCTGCCGCGCCCGTAAGTCCGGCGGTCACCAGCACGACGCACAGCAGCGCGGCCGTCCGCACGGAAACAGCTCCCGAGGCCAGAGGTCGATTCCGTTTGTCGGGGTGCAGCCGATCCTGATCCCGGTCCAGCAGATCATTAAAGATATATACGGCACAGGAAATTAGGCAAAAGATACCCGTGGCAGCCAGCGCCCGCGTTACGGCTGTTGGGTTGTTCAGTTCCTGGGCGAAAACAAGCGGAAGCAGGACCACGCCGTTCTTGATCCACTGGTAAGGCCGAAGCAGCCGCAAGACCGCTCCGGCGGTTGCCGGTGGGCGATGTGTATCTGACACCGTGCCGTTCATATATTCGTCCGGACAAACAGGGGTTCCGGAATGATCCGGACCGCCAGCATAATCAGCCGCCACCAGAAGGGCACATACACGACGCGCCTGCCGTTCAGGATGGCATTTACCGCCTGAACAGCGGCCTTTTCGGGAGCGGTGATCAGCGCCCGGGGCAGCGACATGCCCGAAATCATTTTAGTTTGCAGGTAGCCGGGTTTGACCGTGGTTACGGTTACCCCGGACCCGTGCAGCCGGTGACGCAGTCCCTGCAGGTATACGTCCAGTCCGGCTTTGGCGGCCGCGTAGTGGTAATTGGATTTGCGCCCGCGGTCGCCGGCGACGGAAGTGACAACTCCCAGAAATCCGGCACGGCGCTGTTCAAACAGCTCCACAAAAGGATCCAGAGACGTGATAATGCCGGTCAGGTTCGCGTTAAGGCATGTCCGGGCTAGTTCACTATCGCATCGGACGCTGTCCGGGTCCGGCAGCAGTCCCACGCAGGACACAACACCTTCGGGAAGGCGTCCGATAACGGCACGGCACTGTTCCGGCAATTCAGGATGCGCGGCAAAATCTTCGGCATTGTAGGCGATAAGGGGGATTGTAATGCCGCATCGGGTTTCCAGATCACGGGCAGCCTGGCGCAGCATCTCTTCGTTTCTCCCCGCCAGTACGGGGCGCCATCCGCGCCGCAGGAATTCGCGCGCCATGCAGACGCCCAGGTCAGACGTTCCTCCCAGAATCAGCACCGTCGGCATGTGTTTTTCACTCGTCATCGCTTTGCTCCATCAGGCCGTACGGCTTATCCATTCCGGTCATCCCATCCCAGGCGCCGAGACAAATCGGAACCCAGAACACGGGCCGAGTCCACATGCGCGCGGACCTTCAGAAACTCGTTCAGGCGCGGGTACATGGCCGCAATGGTTTCCGGCAGCGCCAGAATATCCTTGGCAAGGTAGAGCCGTCCGCCCCAGTCCAGCAGGAGGCGGTCGCACTCGCGCAGGAAACGCTCCAGCCCGTCCCGTACCGGAAAGTCGAGGGTAAGGGTGTATCCCGGCATGGGATGCGAAAGCATGCCGATTCCGCCTGCCCCAAACCTTTTGAGGACGCCCAGAAAAGAAAAAAATCCGTTCTGATAGGATCGCCGCAACAGTTCCGTCAGGCACTGGGCGGATTCCAAAGGCACGGTGGCCTGATACTGAACAAATCCCCTGCGGCCGTACATCCGGTTCCAGTTGGCCACGCTGTCAAGCGGAAAGAAATAACGGTCCATGTCGATGACGGCTCTTTTTCGGGAACAGAACCGCTTCCAGTTGAACGCGTTGAAAAAGCGTATGGATGTCGGATTCAACACCCATTCCGGCATCCTGTAGGGAATACTGAGTTCCGGGCGGCGGGGTACCCGCAGCGGCGCGGCGCAGCGTTCCGGCGGCAGGGCTGAGGCGGGAAGCCAGTTGCCCCGGGTGAGGACGGTTCGTCCCCGACCGTCCCCGGACAGGGCGTCCACCCATCCGACAGAATAACGGAAACCGGCATCCGTGGCGTCCAGCACGGCCAGCGCGTGGGCCAAATCCGGGCAGGGCTCATACTCCACCTCCAGCCACGCGCTTTCGATGGGCTCCAGCCGCAACCGGGCGTTAAATATAATGCCCGTAAGCCCGACTCCGCCCGCCGTTGCCTGAAACAGGGACGCTTCCTGTTCCGGTGAGCATCGCACCACGCCTCTGTCCGGCGTCAGCAGGTCAAAGTCAATAACGTGCGCGCAGAAAGACCCGTCGACGTGATGGTTTTTTCCGTGGACGTCATTGGCAATCGCGCCGCCCACGGTGATCATGCGGGTGCCGGGGACTACCGGCAGTGTCCATCCGCGCGGGACAAACCAGTCCAGTATTTCGGACAGCGTGGTTCCTGCTTCGCAATCCAGTATGCCGGAATCCGCGTCAAAGGCGCGGAAACGGTTCAATGCAGTCATCTCAAGGATGCCGCCGCCGGAACACTGGGCGGCATCCCCGTAACTTCTTCCCATACCCCGGGCCAGTATGGGTTTAAAGGGGTTGCGGAGAGCTTCTTCAACCTGATGACCACTGCGTGGACGGCATATTTTCACCGTCGCGGGGCGATACTGCCCCCATCCGGCGATTGTTTCAGTGGTCCAGGACAAGGTTCCGCTCATCGTGCTGTTTCTGCTCCGCGAATCCGCTGTACATAACTTTATCACGATTCGGAAGATCAGCGCACAGCGTGTTCCGGGGTTGCGGTCAGCGCCTCAATCATTTTCGGCAGGAAGGTTTCCATCAGGATCCGGTTTCCTTTTTCATTCAGGTGGCAGTGGTCGGAAAACAGGGTTTCTCCCGGTACGCCGTGGGGTTCCCGTGCTATCACCGCTGATTCCACGTCGGCGAGAGGAACCTGCCATTTTTTCGCCACTTCACGGATGATGCGGTTCTCGTGGTCGGAAGACTGGTGGCGCGGGGACGCCTCCATCAGGATACGGCGCGCCAGATTCAGGCCTTCCTCCCATTTGCCCGCTTCGTACAGCGGCCGGACTTCTTTTTCAAAACGTTCGCCTTCCGGGCCGGACAGGTTGGGGCGATAGAGGTTGGATGGCACCGTACCGATAACCACCGGAACTCCGGCATCGCGGCACATTTTTATCATGGTTTCCAGATTGTTCCTGTACGCGTCCATTCGGCTGCTGATTTCTTCCGGCGTAAACACGTGAAGCCATGCTTTGGACGCGTCCGGAACTGAAACGGCCAGTTCACGGCGCTGGCGGTCGGCCTCCAGCTGTCCGATGGCCCGGCGGGCCTGGAAGTCGCGGATCCAGCGGTAAAGCGCGCTTCTGGAAAATATCCGCTGGACCCGGACCTGTTCAATTCCCGACAGGCGAAGCTGCTGCAGTTCTTCGAATTCGTTATGGCCCGAGTAAATCATGAGCAGGTCCAGATCGTACTGTAGGACCTCCCGGGCGATGAGCACCAGCCGGTGAGAACCGTAGGATAATCCGCCGCAGTTGAGCGTTTCCAGGCTGTTGTAAGCGCCGTTCAGCGCCGGAAGCAACTGTTCTGGAAGGCGGGAAAATTCGTATTGCAGATAGTTGACGGAAGATCCGCCCAGGGCCGCCAGACGCAGGGTTCCCGGCGCTTTAATGCGCCGGAATCGCTGATTCTGAAAGCAGACCAGACGGTCCGGGTTGACCCGCATGAAACGCCGGTCTTCCGGGTCGGGAATAAACAGTCGCACGGATTCATCGAAGCCCTGACCAAGATCGACCCGCATGGGGGGATTCCATATTTCATGGAATCTGGCGATTCCTTCCAGTACGCCCAATAGAAAGAGCGTGGCGCAGGCGATCCAAAGGATGCTGAATACGGCGTCGCGGATGCGGTGTTTCGGCGGGGGATTCTCCCTTTCGGACGCACGATCCGCCAGTTTTTCAGACGCATCGGTCATTTGCCGGGCTCCAGCAGGCGGTTTTCCTTCAGGTACTGCTCAAGTTGCGGCGCGAACAATGCCGCCAGCAGAGCATGTCCTTTGGCTGAAAGGTGTCCGTCAAACCGGAAGAAAAGGTCCGGGTCCTCCGCGTGTTGCAGGAAACCGTCGCTGACCGTGAAAAAAGGCAGTCCCGCCAGCGCGGCCGCCCGTCGCGGCCCCTCATCGGCGTTCCGGGCATTCATCAGATTCGCGTCCGTTTCAAATCCCACCTGACGTATTGCCTCGAAGGCATGGCGGTTTACGTAGGGGCCATCGGGAATCGACAGCACGACCACCCGGGCGCCTTCCTGTTCCGCCGCCCGCCGGATACGGATCAGCTGGTTGCCCATGTTTTTCACACACTGCTGAATCCAGGGATCCTCCATGTTCATCGGAAGGATGTAAATTCTGGGGTTCTTAAGGGCCAGGTCTATCATGTAGGGGTTGAATTCCCCGCGGAAAAAGGCTTCGCGCACTTCCGGCGCGATGGTTTCGAATTTCGCTTTTTCTTCCGCGGTCATTTTTTCATAAAAGTCCCGGGCGGTGTTTTCCTGCCAGCGGCGGTTGTCTTCCTCGGAACTGACCTGTGGGGGCATTTCCTGCCTGCGGGCTTCGCCCAGCCGCGTAATCCGCGCGTTGCGGATCCACCGCAATGTGTTCGGAAACAAGGCCCATGCCACCCGGTTTGCCAAACCGGCCGGAGCCAGGGACACCTCCGGTCCCGCGCCGGCAAGGTCATTGCCCTGCAGTATCCCCACAATGACCAGGCGGGGGTGGATGACCGGCAGGGCTTTTTCCGCGATTTCCGCGTAGAAAGGGGGGCCCGTACCGGGTTTTCCCATGTTAACGGTAAAAACCGGAAACCCATGGTCCAGCAGATACGCTTCGATCCCGCGCAGCCAGGTGTCTTCGGCATTCACGCCCCATCCATAGGTGTAAGAATCACCGATCGCGGCAATGCGGAACAGGGAAGTATCGTTTGGCAGATCCCGTTCCCGGAGACCTAAACGGTTAATCAGGGCGGTGTAGGAAAATTCCATGAACCGAAAGTGCTGTTCCGCCCCGGGCGGGAAGATCAGTTCCATGGTTCCCTGAATTTTGGGCGCAGTCAGGGAGCTTATCACCAGGCGGTCTGCGGCAATTACTGCCAGAAAAACCGCCAGTGGCGCGCCCAACAGGGCGATCAGGGTAAATACCGCTGTTTTCATACTGAAGCGCATGCCGGGGATAATTCCTGCGTTTTAAGAGAACCCGCGATTGCGGCCTCATTATATGTTAGTGCCATAATGGATAACCAAGGCATCGGCACACGCATACGGAATCAGGCGCGGCATGAAGGTGGTACCCGCATTGAACGCATCAGATACATCCCAGCGGATTTTTAAGGGACTGCAGGCAGACAGGCGTTTCCTTCTGTGTTTTTTCCTGGTGTTGGCCGTCGGGTTTCTCGTGCGGGCTCAGGGGCTGGGACGCGAATCGATCTGGTGGGATGAGTTCACCAGCGTGATGCACCTGCAGCCGCCGTCCGCGTGGCAGGCGTCGCCGGATTACGCCCGGTGGAATCAGCAGGTGATCCGGGAAACGGCGCCTTCCCTTATGGCGTTCTGGCGGCAGAACCGCACCCTGGACCCGGCTACTATGCCCCTCTACTATACGTTTGAGTACCTGTGGAACCGGTATCTGGATAACGACTGGGCCAGCCTGCGGTGGCTTTCGATTCTGATCGGGATGCTGCTGCTGCCAGCCGCTTTCGCGCTGGGCGCGGTCTTCTACGGGCGCTGGGCAGGGCTGCTGACCATGGCCTGCGTGGCCCTGTCTCCCATACACGTGCAGTTTTCCCGGGAAATCCGCATGTATGGCCTGATGACCCTGCTGGCCGCGCTGTCCATACTTACCTGGGTAATGCTGGTCCGCACGGGACGCGTTCGCTGGTGGCTGGCCAATGGAGCGGTGGCGCTGTTCCTGTTGTGGACCCATCCGTTCGCGATTCTGGTGCCTTTTGTCCAGGGGCTGTGCTGGCTGATTTTATTTCCCAGGGATTTTAACCGGCTGTTTCTCTGGGGAATCTGGATGGTGCTGGCTTTTGTGCCGATTACGGTCTACGTAATGTCCATTCGGTTTTGGCAGCGGGATACGACAGACTCCTGGATGCGTATTCCCCTGTGGCACGAATTCCTGGGAGATCTGTTCGGGGATGACGCCATCGGGGCGACCTACCAGCTGTACGCTACGGACGGTTTTTGGAAAATACTGCTGCCGGATGATCTGGCCGTGGCCGTGATCCGGGCGCGATGGACAATCGCGAAGGTCTGGATGGCCTTTACCATTGGGGTGGTATTGGCAGTGCCGCTGTTGACTCTGTGGAGGAGGCTGCGGAATGGGGACGCGCGGGATGGGGATGAGATAAATGTTACGTCGGGTTGTGTCGAACGTAACCGGATGCTTCCGGTTGGATTTGAAGTCCGATGGGTGTTAGTCCTGGCGGCATGGATGCTGCTGCCGCCGCTGGTACTGTTAACGGCTTCGTGGGTCTGGCGTCCCTGCATCATGCCCCGGTACACCCTGCACGCTTCCCTGGCGCTTTATGTGCTGATTTCTGGCCTGGTCACGCTGTTGCCCGGTAGGGGACTCAAAGCGGCCGTAACAGCCGGCGTCCTGATTTTTTTTGCATACCAGCAGACCCTGCTTTGGGGCGGACCACAGCATCCCGACTGGCTGCGCGCCCGGCAGACCATAACAGAACAGGGCAATCCTGACGATATCCTGCTGGTGCATAACTGGCTGTGGAAACGGGTGTTCGCGTGGAATCTGGGCCCCTCGGACCACGTGGTCAGTTACGGCGATAAATGGGATTCCCTGGCGGCGATAGCGGACTATGTCTGCCGGTTGGAACTGCAGTCCGGACACGTAAAATCGCTCCGCGCGCCGTGGATCATCCTGCAGACGGATTATTTCGCGACGGGCCCCATACCGGAGCTGGAAGCCCGTCTGTCCGAGCGGGGGTTGACGTGGGAATACTGGGAGTATCCCGCGATCCAGAACGTTGCGCTTTACCGTGTTTCTTCTGTTCAGCCTGAAAACCATCTCCGGGGGGAATTTGTTCTTCCCCGTCCCGCTGACCCTGCTGAACGGGAACGGTTCGCGAAAGAATTTGCCGACCTTTCCCTGGAATTCTGGCGTAATGGCGAATACGAAACCGCCACGGCTGTTGCCCGAACCGCCACGGAAATTGATCCGGAATACGTGACCGCATGGTCTTATCTGGGCATGGCCCTGAAAGAAATGAACGCAGTGGCGGAAGCGATCGAAGCATTTCAGCGGTCAACCGCCCTGAATCCGTCGGCCTATCCCTGGGACCATCTCAACCTGGCCCAGTTGCTGATGGTCCGGGAAGATTATGCCGGTGCCCTGGAAGCGGTCCGGGAGGGGCTTAAGCTGCTGCCGAACGATTCCTGGGCGCATACAGTGCATGGCATGGCGCTGGAAGGGTTGGGACGGTTAGGAGAGGCGGCGGAAAGTTACGCGCGGGCGGCTGAACTGGATCCATCCGACGCGCGTCCCCGCGATGCGTTGGAGACGATCCGCCGGAAATTGGGCGCCCAGGACAACGCCGGTACTGCGGCCGGGGATGGCCGCCCATGAAACATGCTGCCGCGCGTTTCCTTTTTGGTGTAATTGTGGCGGTGCTCTGGACCGGAGTTCTGGTCCTTGGGGTAGTCTTTTGGGGACGCTGGGAATTTGAAAGTTCCCTGGTAAACAACCGGTTCATCCAGGCCCGTTACGGGGGGGGAGACTGGCCGCTTACCGCCGATACCCAGTTGGATCCCGCCAAGCTGGACATCGCGGAACGGGAAAAATGGATTGGACCGGGGAAATCACTCCAGCCTGTTCCCCTTACAGCGGAGCAGCAACGGGATCGCTGGCTTGCCCGGACCAGCCACTTTGCCAGTCTGCCCGAACCGCTTCGGTACACCTTCGCGCGGATGTACCGGGTGGATGTCTATGCCGCAGATGATCGCGGTCGGGTGATAAACCGTTACCCGGATGAACTGGCTGCGCCCGGCGGGGTACCAGCCGGGGAAATCCTGCCCGAGGCGTTAACAGCCCTGCTGGAGGCAGATCCGGGGGTGGCGGACGAAAACCCATTATGGGTTATGGATCCCGCCAGGACCGGAAGCCCGCCCTGGGCGATACGCTTTCAGCAAGGGCAGGCTGTTCACGAAACTGCCTTCGGAAACGCATCGGAGCCCGCCACACGTTTTCTGTTTGTGCCCCGAAATGTGGATTCGCCCGAACACAGCCTGTGGGACAGCGAATATTTTGCCATGCGGCCGTACTATCTAGAAGACGACCCGCCTCCGGGACCGGGGCAGCCCCGTGGAGCATTCATTTCCATCAATAATGTGGGACTTCGGGATTATGATGTCGTCCTGCCCAAGCCGTCGGACGTCTGTCGCGTGCTCTGCGTCGGAGCTTCCACGACCTACGAGGGGATGCACAATCTGCTGACCTATCCTTCGGTTGTGGAATATCTGCTGAACCGGAAGATCGGGACCAGACGGGTGGACGTGATCAATGCGGGCGTTTCGGGCATGAACAGCGCGAAACACCGGGTGAAAATGGCCGATTATCTCTTTTTACAGCCCGACATCGTGGTGTTTTACCTGGGCGCGAACGATGTGATGCATGTGATTTATCCAACCATGAAAATCTGGCTGGACGGTCCGCGGCAACTGCTGAGCCTGCGTCCGGTAAAACGGGTTTTGTGGAGGATCGTGTTACCCGATGAGCCGGAAATCGACAGCAGGATACGGAACATTCAGGAGGATCTGAAGGCGGTCGCGGAAGGTTTTCTCGCGCGGGGCGTTCAGGTCGTTTTCTGTACGTTTGCCGCGCCGGATCCAGATCTCTTAACCGCTGAGGAACGTTCCTATCTGGAATACTGCATAGAACGGGAGTGGGGGGGGGACCAATGTTCCTATGCCGCCTATTATTACCTGTTGTCCCGCTATAACCTTGGGTTGCGTCAGATGTCGGATAACCTGGGCGCGCCCTGTATTCCGGTGGCGGAATCCGTCAACGGCGGGCTGAAATGGTTCGGTGATATCTGCCATATGCGCAACCCCGGCATCGAGAAGAAAGCAAGGGTAATCGCGGAAGCACTCGAACCTTTGGTCGGGACGTGCCCCGGGGGCGTTACGCTTTCCGGTGCCGGAATACCCAGAAACGGCTCGACAGGTAATTGAAAACCAGTCCCGACAAAATACCGATCACGGAAGCGATCTGGGGGAAACGCGAAGCCAGGGGCCACACCGCAATCACGCTCAGGGTGACCGCATAATTCACCACGGCTCCGAAGGAACACGCGGCTATGAATGCGGCCAACTGCCGGGGAATGGATCCTTTCGGTCCGTCGGTGAACGTGATCCATCGGTTCAGGAAGTAATTGAATATCATGGCCGTAAGAATGGCCAGGGCCACGGACAGGCGTATGGGGATCCCTACCCAGTCCAGTATGGTCAGCACGGCCAGATTGACCCCTGTACCCAGGAATCCTACCAGGCCGAAATGGGCAAAATGAGCCAGGTGGTCGTATTTGAACATGGCCAGGCGCCGCAGGTGCAGCAGGTACCGCCATTGCTCCCGGAATGAAAGTTTGCTCTGGCCCCGGTGGCGCTGATCAAAAAAGATGGGAATCTCCACGACCTGCCGGCACCGGCATTTCACCAATACCTCCAAACCGATTTTATAGCCGATGGGATTGAGCGGAGTTCCTGTTTCGAGTATCCGGCGGGGAAAGGCGAAAAATCCGCTCATGGGGTCAGATACGGAGGTAAACGGCCGGGCCAGGAGGGTGGCAATCCGGCTGTTAAGCCGGCGAAACCATCCCCAGTTTTCGGCCGTGCCCGCTCCCGGAACATAGCGCGAGCCGATGGCAAAATCGGCGCCCCGCAGGATGGCTTCCACCAGATCCGGCAGGGCTTCGGGCGGATGGCTCAGGTCGGCATCCATGACGGCCAGGATGTCTCCCGTGGCCAGCTTGAACCCGTCAATGACGGCAGGGCTCAGCCCGCGGTTTTCCCGCCTGGTGACCAGCCTCGCCCAGGGGATATGCAACGCTGCCATAACGTCCGGGGTGCCGTCGCCGCTGTCATCATCCATGACCAGTACATCCAATCCAGGCAGACGGGACTTCCGTACCGCCGCAAGGCGGCTGAATAATTCCGGCAGATTCTCCGCTTCCCTGTACGTGGGAATGATAACGGTTACGCGGGCTGAGATCGGATCTTTTTCGGTATCGTTATAGCAGTCCAATACGCTGGTCCTGTTTGGGAATTATCTGGCCATCATGATACATGATGGAAGTATGCAGTTAAATCCGCTGAATCCGCGGTGTGTTCAGGCGTTTTCGGCGCCGGACGATTCTGCCGGATGCTCCGGGACGGACGGCTGCGCCGCGTTCGCGGCCGCGATCAGCTCATCCAGGATTTTCGCGGTTTCTATTGCGTCCCTCCGGGACAGTTCCTGCAGCATGCGCAGCACTACGCGCTGTACCCGGAATGGCGCTTCAGCAAATTCATCAAACATGCGGTACAGGTGCGTGGCGTAGATGTCAAAGACTTTCCGCTCCTGCAGGTCTTTTTGGCTTTGGGGTTCTCCCTCGTACGGGTAAAGCCCGATGCGTTTCCACAGTTCAAGCGTATGCTGGGCGTCTTCCGCTTCCCGCAGGTTGAAATGGCGTCTCAGTATATTCCGGCACTCCTGCAGAATCAGCCTTACGTCGGGATGCAGTTCGCCCATGCCCAGGGAACCTTCCGCGTCCAGGCGTTCCACATGTGCCGATTTCAGGTAGGCCGTGTAACTGAATCCCCGGAAAGTCAACCGGTG
>JAKOTZ010000017.1 GCA_029776995.1 Candidatus Hydrogenedentota bacterium | reverse complement strand
CGGGGAAGGGCCCGTGGAGACTGTAAGGTCCACCGCCGTGCCGGGGGGCACGGACGCGCCACCAGCCGGGCTTTGGCTGATAACAGATCCCGCCGGCACCGTGTCGCTGCACTGGGTGGTTACGGCACCCACGGCAAGTCCCGTGGTGGTGATTTCCGCTTCGGCGTCGCCCTGGACCATACCCACCACGTCAGGCACCGTCACGGGGCAGGGGCCCGTGGAGACCACCAGATCGACCGCAGTGCCACCGGATACGGATGTCCCCGCAGCCGGATTCTGGCTGATCACATTACCCGCCGGCACTGTATCACTGCACTGCTGTGTTACTGTCCCCACGGCCAGACCGGCTGTTGTAACAGTCGATTCTGCCGACGCCTGGCTCTGACCCGTTACATCCGGAACGGCAACCGTCACAACCTGAACCCGCAACCCGAAGGTTCCGCTTTGCCCATTGTAACCTGACAGCCGGATCAGGTAACTGACACCCCCGATACCGTCAAAACCCGCATTTGATTGTAAAGAACACCAATCGTCGTTGCACGCTATTTGCGAACCGCCACAGGCATCAAATACCGACAATACCGTGTCAAAATCTGTCGGGCTCCCGCACGTATCCACCGTGAACTGCCCGCTGCTGACCGGCGTAAACACGAACCACACGTCACACCAGTTATTCCCGGAACAATTATCGATCACTGTTCCTGTGGCGCCAACGCTGTTTCCCGTGTACGTGATTCCCGCCATCAGCGGGTAAGCGTTCGCGCATTCGTCATTCGGCGGCGCTCCGCCGCACGGCCCGCCGGATACCACCAGATTCACCGCGCTGCCGGAGGTTACAGGCGTGCCGCCGACAGGATCCTGGCTTATCACTTCTTCCGCGGGGACGGTGTCGCTGCACGAAATGGTTACCGCGCCCACTGCCAGTCCAGCGGCGCTGATGGCTGTCCGCGCGTTGCCCTGGCGCATGCCCACGACATCGGGCACTGTCGCATCGCATGGATTCCCGGTGGATATCAGCAGGCCCACTGCCGTGCCGCAGGGCACCGTGGCGCCACCCGCAGGGCTCTGGTTGATTACATGTCCCGCCGGTACCGTGTCGCTGCACTGGGTGGTTACCGAGCCCACGGCCAGGCCCGATACCCCGTTAATTGCCGCTTCTGCCGATGCCTGGCTCTGGCCCGCCACAACCGGAACTACCGGCTGCCCCGTAGACACCACCAGGTCCACCGCGCTGCCCGGCGCTACCGATCTGCCCGCGCTTGGCGCCTGGCTGATCACATTACCCGCCGGTACCGTGTCGCTGCACGCTTGCGTAACAATACCCATCGACAGATTCGCTAAAGTAAGCGTCGCTTCAGCTGCTTCCTGGCTCTGGCCTACCACATTCGGCACAAACAGCGACACCCGGAAATCCCTTTCTTCCCATCCGTTCCAGGGCAGGGAAAACCAACGGCTCTTCTGGATGAAAGGGGTCCGCGACGGGTCGTACAGCAGGCGCGCCCGCCAGTGGTAAACCGTTCCCGGCGCCAGGCCGGATCCCAATTCATCGATGGGGACTCCACTCACATCCGTATCCAACCATCCGGCGCTTACTGAAGTGCCTGTTCCATCGAAGGTGGTCCCCAGCGGCTTGATCTCCCATTCCAGTTTCACCCGGCCCCGTCCGAAGGGTGACCGACCCAGCACTGCCAGACGCACGGCACTTTCCGCCACCCCGGTTCCCTGAGCGATTGGCGCGCTGTCATCCTGGCGGCGCAGCTGGGGACGCAGGGCAAGTCCCCGCCCGGCCTCCCCGTTCCCGCAATACAGGAACACCCGGCCCTCATCGGCCTGCCCGCCGTCGAAGGCCGACGCCCCGATGATTACGTCACTGTACCCGTCACCGTTTACGTCCCCGGCCATTGAAACAGTCTCCCCGAGTCGCGCGGACCCCTGGTTGCTCTCTGCCGTCCAATTGGGCGCGGCGGACAAACCCGATGCCGAGCCGAGGTACAGGAAGGCCCGCCCTTCATCCGTTTCGCCGTTATCGTATCTGTACGCGCCGACAATAATGTCGCTGTACCCGTCCCCGTTCACGTCCCCGGCCGCAGCAACCGAATACCCGAAATATGCGCTGGCCTGGTCGCTCTCCGCCGTCCAGTCGGGCGTTGCGGACAGCCCTGATGCCGAGCCGTAATACACGTACGCCCGGCCTTCATCGCTCTCGCCGTTATCATACTGGTATGCGCCAACAATAACATCGCTGTAGCCGTCGCCGTTCACGTCCCCAGCCGTTGAAACCGAATTTCCGAAGAAGGCGAGAGTCTGATCGCTTTCAGCGGTCCACGCCGGGTCGGCCGCAAGGCCTGAAACAGAACCGTAAAACACGTACGCCTGGCCTTCAATGGTCTGGCCATTGCTGTAGTAAGACGCCCCGACAATCACGTCGTCGTAGCCGTCACCGTTCACGTCTCCCGCCGTTGCAACAGCATTCCCGAAACACGCGCTGACCTGGTTGCTCGCGGCCGTCCAGCTGGGCGAAGATGACAAACCCGATGCCGAGCCGTAATACGCATACGCACGGCCTTCATCACTCACGCCGTTGTCATAACGATCTGACCCCACGATTACGTCGCCGTACCCGTCGCCGTCTACGTCCCCTGCCGCGGCAACCGATCTCCCGAACCATGCGTTGGCCTGGTTACTTTCAGCTGTCCAGTCGGGCGTTCCGGACAGACCCGACGCCGAGCCGTAATACAAAAACGCTCGGCCTTCATCACTCTCGCCGTTGCCATAGAGCGGTGCCCCGACGATCACGTCGCTGTACCCGTCCCCGTTTACGTCCCCCGCTGTTGAAACTGCGTTTCCGAAATATGCCTCAACCTGATTGCTTTCCGCTGTCCAGTCTGCCGTCAGGGACAACCCCGACGCCGAGCCGTAGTACACATACGCGCGGCCTTCATTCGTCTCGCCGTTGTCAAAGCTGCCTGCCCCAACGATCACGTCGCTGTACCCGTCCCCGTTCACGTCGCCAGCCAGGGATACTGAAGACCCGAAATACGCGTTGTTCTGGTTGCTTTCAGCCGACCAGATGGGCGAGGCGGAGAGGCTGGACGGGGATCCGTAGTACAGATATGCCCGGCCCTCATTGGTGTCCCCGTTTGTGAAGAAAAGTGCCCCGACAATCACGTCGCTGTAGCCGTCGCCGTTCACGTCTCCGGCCGCGGATACCGACCAGCCAAAACGCGCGCTTTCCTGGTCGCATTCAGCCGTCCACGAGGCGGTGGCGGACAGTCCTGATGCCGAACCGTAATATACAAATGCTCTCCCTTCATACACCTCGCCATTTCTATACCGTGGCGCCCCGACAATCACGTCGCCGTAGCCGTCGCCGTTCACGTCTCCGGCCGTGGAGACCGAAATCCCAAAAAGCGCGGTGTCCTGGTCGCTCTCCGCTGTCCAATTCGGGGAGGCGGACAGGCCCGACGCCGAGCCGTAATACGCATATGCCCGGCCTTCTTCGATCTCGCCATTGTCGTACCCATACACCCCGACAATCACATCGCTGTATCCATCCCCATTTACGTCTCCCGCCGTTGCGACCGCATTCCTGAACCATGCGCTGGCCTGGTCGCTCTCCGCCGTCCAGCCGGGCGTGGCGGACAGCCCGGACGCCGAGCCGTAATACACATATGCCTTTCCATTATCGGCATAGCCGTTATCATAGTAATGCGCGCCGACAATCACGTCGCTGTAGCCGTCACCGTTCACGTCCCCGGCTGTCGACACCGAATACCCGAAAGCCGAAGTACTCTGGTTGCTCTCTGCTGACCAATCCGGGCTGGCGGACAGGCCCGTTGCTGAACCGTAATACACAAAAGCGCCGCCCTCAGCCGTCTCGCCGTTTTGATAGCGGGATGCCCCGACAATCACGTCGCTGTACCCATCCCCGTTCACGTCGCCCGCCGTTGCGACCGCATTCCCAAAATAGGCATTGGTCTGGTTACTCTCCGCTGTCCAGTTGGGCGTGGCAGACAAACCAGACGCCGAACCGTAATACACATACGCCCCGCCTTCATTCGTCTCGCCGTTGTCATAGAGAGGAGCCCCGACGATTACGTCGCTGTACCCATCCCCGTTTACGTCGCCCGCCGTTGCAATCGCATTCCCGAATTCCGAGTAGGCCTGGTTGCTCTCCGCCGTCCAATCAGACGCAGCGGACAGTCCAGACGCCGAGCCGTAATACACAAATGCCCGGCCTTCATCCGTCTCGCCGTTGTCGTAATATGGCGCCCCGACGATCACGTCGCTGTACCCGTCCCCGTTCACGTCTCCCGCCGTGTCGACCGAATTCCCGAAATATGCATCGCCCTGGTTGCCCTCCGCCGTCCAGGCGGGCGTGGTCAGCAGCGGATCGATCACCACCGGATACACGGCCCCGGACACCTTAGCCTCCAGCCGGATCAACCCCTCCGGCGTCACCGACATCGACGACGGCAGCTCCCGGCCCGACGCGTCCACCACCCGAAGCTTTCCGTAGTGCAGCACCCGCGCCCCCGAACCGTCATACAGGGCAATCTCCGCCCCTTCCAGCGCCGGGCGCAGTCCGCCCCCCACCTCCAGCTCCACCGACACCGTGTCCCCCGACACCGGCGGCCGATGCAGCGTGAACCCCTGCTCCAGCCCTTCCGGACGGTTCTCGTACCACTCTTCCACTCCAGCGCCCCGCAGGTACCGCAGCCGGTTCCCTTCCGCAGACAGCTCCAGCCGCTCCGACCACCCGGGATACCCGGATACCTCCCGCAGCTTCAGGCTCAGTGACCATCCCCCGGAATCCGGCGTTACCCGGGGCGCCACTGCCAGCCCCTCGGCGGTAAACCGGGAACGCAGGTTCTGGGACCGGTTCGGCGCCTGCCATCCGGCGGGAACGGCCGCGTCCGATGGATCTTCCGGATGCCAGGGGGAGAAATGGTATTCCTCCTCCGCGATCCGGCGCTGGACCTGGGACCACCAGCTTTCTGGCACCCCGGCGGGCAGGGACGCGTCTTTTTCCGCCGGCCGATCCGCCCGGGATCCATCCGCCTGAGTGGACGCCGCCGGTACTGAAGCCGAAGCGTCCGATCCCTCCGGAGACGCCGCTCCAAATGCCACGGCCGGGGAACATAATATGCCCCCCAGGATCAGCGCGATACCCACGAAAACGGAATAAGAGAAGCAGAAACAACGAGAATCCGTGAACATACCCGCTCCTTTCTTTGGACAGTACCCCAGGGGCGGGCGCTGTTCAAGTGTTGGCAGTCGGCAACTGCTTGGTTCGTTAAAGTTTACTGCCGGGTAAATCCGGACAGGACCTCTCCAGGGACAATGATCAAACCTCCCCGAGCGATTCAAAACTCCCCGGATTCACGCTAACTAACAGATGTTATATCACAGGAGCGCCTATTTTTCAATATGTGCAAAACTGTCGCAACAGGGGGTGAAAAGGGTCTCCCCCCGGACGGGCCGGGGGGAGACAAAAGAAAGGGTCGGGATATGGGAGGGGTACAGGGATGGCGAATCAGTACATGTCGTCCATGCCGCCGCCCGGCGTCGAGGGCGTCTTCTCTTTCGGTTCGGGCAGGTCGGCGATCAGGACCTCGGTGGTCAGCAGCAGCCCCGCGATGCTCGCCGCGTTCTGCAGGGCGGTGCGGGTCACTTTGGTCGGATCGATGATCCCCGCCTTCATGAGATCCTCGTACTCGCCGGTATCGGCATTGTAGCCGATGTTGCCCTTCTTCGCCTTAACGGTCTGCACCACGGTTGCGCCTTCTTCGCCGGCGTTGATGGCCAGCTGGCGAAGCGGCGCCTCGAGGGCGCGCTGGACAATGCGGGCGCCGACCAGCTCATCGCCTTCCAGGTTCAGCTCGTCAATGGCGTCCTGGCACCGGATCAGGGCGGTTCCGCCGCCGGGCACGATGCCTTCTTCAACGGCCGCGCGGGTGGCGTGCAGCGCGTCTTCCACGCGGGCTTTCTTTTCCTTCATTTCAATTTCGGTCGCCGCGCCCACGTTGATCACGGCCACGCCGCCCGCCAGTTTGGCCAGGCGTTCCTGCAGTTTCTCGCGGTCGTAATCCGACGTGGTTTCTTCGATCTGTTTGCGGATCAGCGCGATGCGGCCCTGGATGTCCGCCGACGAACCGGCGCCTTCAACGATGGTGGTGGTGTCTTTGTCGATGACCACCCGTTTGGCCCGGCCGAGGTCGCTGATTGTCACCGACTCGAGCGACCGGCCCAGATCCTCGGTGATGCACAGGCCGCCGGTCAGGATCGCGATATCTTCGAGCATGGCTTTGCGGCGGTCGCCGAATCCGGGCGCCTTGACGGCCGCGCACTGGATGGTGCCGCGGATCTTATTGACCACCAGGGTGGCCAGCGCTTCGCCCTCGACATCCTCCGCGATCACCAGCAGGGGTTTTCCGCTTTTGGCAATCTGCTCGAGCAGCGGCAGCAGGTCTTTCAGGTTGGAGATCTTTTTCTCATGGATCAGGATGAAGCAGTCTTCCAGCACGCATTCCATCGTTTCGGAATCGGTGACAAAGTAGGGGGACAGGTACCCCTTGTCGAACTGCATGCCTTCGACCACTTCCAGGGTGGTTTCGATGCCTTTGGCCTCTTCCACGGTGATGGTGCCGTCGTTGCCCACCTTTTCCATGGCTTCGGCAATAATGTTGCCGATTTCCATGTCGCTATTGGCGGAGATGGCCGCGACATTTTTGATCACTTCTTTGTCGTTGCGCACCTGTTTGGACATGGAGGCCAGTTTTTCGACCACTTTTTCAACGGCCTTGTCGATGCCGCGTTTCAGCGCCATGGGATTGGCGCCCGCCGTGACGTTTTTCAGCCCTTCGCGGAAGATGGCTTCCGCCAGGATGGTGGCGGTCGTCGTGCCGTCGCCCGCGACGTCTGACGTCTTGGACGCCACTTCCTTCACCATCTGGGCGCCCATGTTTTCATATTTGTCTTCCAGTTCGATCTCTTTGGCCACGCTGACGCCGTCTTTCGTTACGGTCGGCGCGCCCCATTTCTTGTCCAGCACGACATTCCGGCCTTTCGGCCCAAGGGTCACCTTCACCGCGGCGCTGAGTTTAGTCACGCCTTCCAGTACCTTGCGTCGCGCGACATCGCCATATTCGAGTTGTTTCGGCATAACCAGGTCCTCCTATGGTTCCGGCCTTCCTGGCCGCCTTGTTATTCAATCACTGCCAGCACGTCGTCCTCGCGCAGGATGACGTGTTCTTCCCCGTCGATTTTCACTTCGGTGCCGGCGTATTTGCCCATCAGGATCCGGTCGCCCACCTTCACTTCGAGCGGGACCCGCTTGCCGTTTTCATCGACCCGACCCGGACCCACGGCAATCACTTTGCCTTCCTGGGGTTTTTCCTTGGCGGTATCGGGGATAATGATGCCGCCTTTTACCGTTTCACTCGGTTCTTCCCGTTTCACCAGGATGCGGTCAGCCAATGGACGCACTTTCATAGCAGTTCCTCCTTTTGGTTTTTGCCATTTTGGCAAATCAGTTTAAATTTCCAGACCGTTCATTAGCACTCGACTTTCATGAGTGATAATAACACAACCAAAAACGGTTTGTCAAGTCCCTAATCCAGAAATTTTTCAATATCTGATAACGGCCAACCCCAGGAGCGGTTGACACAGGAAATACGGTCCGGCTTTACGATTCGTTATTGCCAAAATGGCAAAAGCGGTCGGATTCCCGCAGCGCGCGCGTCCGCCAGGCGCCCAGCCACCCGTGAAACCACGGCTCCCTTTCCGGATCGCTCCTGCTGTAAAACAGGTGCGCGGCGCACGCGCAGTCCGACGACCCGAATCCATCCACCGCTGCCGGCAGATATTCCGCAAGCGATTGCGTCATCGCGCATTCCACCCGTGCCGATGTCCGGATCGGCCACGCCCGCACTCCGTCCGCGGCTGACCTCAGCCAATCCACGTGCCAGTGAAACCGTTTCCGCCGGGCAATGTGGCGCCGGATCCGTCCATCCAGCCCCCGCGCCGCCGAACCCACGTACAGGTAATGCCCGGCCTCAAACCGGTGCGTCCCCAGCCCCCCAACCGTCAGCGTCCGCGGCGCCTTCAAATGGAACCCCATCACGTACACCCCCCCGTCCCGGTTTTCCCGCTCTACGGTATCCCACGGCACCGGCAGCAGTTCAGGCCGTCCTTTCAGCGTCAACCCCGCGCGCCACCCCACCCGAAGGGGAATCACCCGTATATACTCCCGGGCCCGGCACAGGGCCTCCGCGAACAACGGATCCGTGTGGTAGTCCGGCGCAAACATCCGCACCCGCGACGCGTGCGCCAGAATCAGCACGGCTGCCGCATCGCCGGTTTCGGCCGCTTCCCGCAGCTCATCGACATGGCGGCGCCCCCGCTCCGTGGGCGCGTCCGGAAACAGCGCCACGCCCGATTCAAACAGGGTGCAGGACTTGACCTCCAGCAGCAGCGCTCCTTCCGGTCCCCGCAGCAGAAAATCAAACCGGCTGTTGCCGCGGCGAACCTCCTCCCGTTCCACCCGGAAGGTTTCGAGCCCGGGGACCATCCTGTTATCCAGCAGGTACCGGGCCACCCGATTGTTCCAGTGGGTATGCAGCAGCACCGGTTCGCCGTCCCGTTCCGCGGCGGCTACGGTCCATTCCGTGGTCCGCGTTTCGGACCGCGCGCCACGGGGCCGCGCCAGGGTAAGCGCGGCGTCCGGCAGGAGCAGTTCCCGGAGCCGTCCCGGATTCGGCAAAAACGCGCGGACTTCGGCGCCCTGTTCCAGCACCGCGTGGACGACAAACCGGTTGGGACGGGCAATAAACCGGGCAGTGGCCAGCTCCCACCCCGGTGGAACCGCGGACCATCCGGACACTACGGATAAGCCCCGCCCAGATCCGGAGACACCGGGCGTTCAGTCTCCGCGGCCGTCATCATCAAACAGTCCCCGCGCGCGGTAGTCGCTGAGCTTGTTCCGCAGGGTGCGCGCGCTGATGCCCAGCATGTCTGCCGTTTTCTAGCGGTTGCCGCCGCAGTGTTCCAGCGTGGCCAGGATCATGCGCCGCTCCATTTCATCCAGGGTAATGCCCGGACGAAACGCCAGCGGATGGTCCATGGCTGCCGGCGCGACGGCGGGCGGAACATCCGCGGAAGCATGGGTCGGCTTTCCGGAAGGTTCCGCCTTGGGGTGCTCCGCGCTTCGGATCAGCGGACCGGCCAGGTTGAAGTGCCGCACGTCGAGCGGTCCCTCTCCGTCCGACAGCAGCACGGCCCGTTCCACGGCGTTCTGGAGTTCCCGCACGTTGCCCGGCCAGGGATATTCCATCAGCACGCGCATCAGTTCGTGGGTATAACCCGTGCAGTTGCGGCCGTTGTCCCGGTTCGATTTGCGCAGGAAATGTTCGAGCAGCAGGGGAATGTCTTCGCGCCGTTCCCGCAGCGGCGGCAGGTGGATGGTCACCACGTTCAGCCGGAAAAACAGGTCCTCACGAAAACGCCCGACCGCGACGGCCTGTTCCAGGTTCCGGTTGCTGGTTGCGATTACCCGGGTATCGACGGAAATGGTCTGGGTGCCGCCGACCCGCTCAAATTCGAATTCCTGCAGCACCCGCAACAGCTTGGGCTGAAGCTCCACTCCGATTTCGCTGATTTCGTCCAGCAAGATGCTGCCGCCGTTGGCCAGTTCGAACCGCCCGATTTTCCGGTCATGCGCGCCGGTGAACGCGCCGCGTTCATGCCCGAACAGTTCGCTTTCGAGTATGCCCGCGGACAGCGCGGCGCAGTTGACGCGGATGAAGGGCTTATCCCGCCGGCGGCTGAAATGGTGGATTGCCCGCGCAACCAGTTCCTTTCCCGTGCCGCTTTCGCCGCGGACCAGCACGGTGGCCCGGCTGTCGGCGATCCGCCGGATCTGTTCGTACACTTCCCGCATGGGCGGGCTGTTGCCCACCATGCCGCCGTCTTCGATGCCGGCGTTGAGTTCCCTCCGCAGAAACGTGTTTTCCCGAAGGAGCCGCGCGCGCTCCAGCGCCCGGGACACGGTCACCGTCAGCGCGTCCGGCCGGAACGGTTTCAGCAGGTAATCCGAAGCGCCCTCCCGCAGCGCGGCCACGGCGGTGTCAATCGTCCCGTAGGCGGTCATGATGATCACCTGCGTTTCGGCGTCCAGCTCCCGCGCTTTCCGCAGTACGGTCAGGCCGTCCATGCCGGGCATCTTCAGGTCCGTGATGATGATGTCATGGCGTTCCCGGGCGAAACATTCCAGGCCGGACGCGCCGGATGCTTCCACGTCTACGGTGTACCCGCCGCGGCGTAACGCTTCAGAGAGGAACTCCCGCATCAGCGGGTCATCGTCTATAACCAGCACGCGCGCGCCACCCATGAACCTTATTTCTCCGTGCCCTCGGCTTTCAGCCGGCCGGCGGGATAAGGGCTATTCGGCCCGGGGCAGGAACACCCTGACCTCCGTGCCACCGCCGGGACTGGAATCCACTTCGAAATGCCCGCCGTGGGCCTCGACAATTTTAGCAGAGAAGGCCAGGCCGAGGCCGGTTCCCTGCGCTTTGGTCGTATAGAAGGGCGAAAACATCCGCTGCCGGGTTTCCTCATCCATGCCGCAGCCCGTGTCCCGGACCGCAAACACCACCGATTCGCCGCGCGCGGACGCCTCCACTTCGACGGTTCCTGTTCCCGGCGCGAAACTCTGGTAGGCATTGGACAGCAGGTTAATCAGCACCTGCACAAAATGGTCGGGGTCCAGCAGCGCCCGCAGCCCCGGCGCGGCGCGGCGGATTACCTGGATCCCGTCGGGCGGTGTGCCGGTTTGTTCCACCGCCGTCTCGATCAGTGTCCCGCAATCGACCGGCCGCAGTTGCAGGCTGATTGGGCGGGCGTAATCCAGCAGCCCGTTGATGACCCGGTCCAGCCGCCGGGTCCCCTCCAGGATCCGCTCCACCAGGTTCAGCCGTTCCGGGTCTTCCGCGAGATCCAGCGCCAGCAGGCCGGCGAAGCCCTCGATGCCCCCCAGCGGGTTCCGGATTTCATGCGCCACGGTGGCCGACATCTCTCCCAGAAGCGCCAGGCATTCCCGCTGCTGCAGCTGGCTGCGCAGCGCATTCAGCTCGCTCAGGTCCTGGAACACCTTGACCCGACCCAGCGGGCGGCCGTCCCCGCCGACGATGTCCGAATCCCGTTCCGTTACGGCCACTTCCCGGCCGCTCCGCGCGCGCAGGCGTCCGGCAAGCTGGCTGCTGTCCGGCGAAAACGGGCGGCCGAACACGTCCTCGAAGCGTTTCCCCTGAAGGCTGTCCGCGTCATAGCCCAGAATGACGCACGCGGCCCGGTTGGACCGGGTGATCCGCTCTTCAAGGTCTACCGCGATCACGCCGTCCGAAATGCTTTCCAGCAGGCGGCCCAGGTATTCCGTGTGATATGCCAGCTCGCGGTTTTTCTCGGCCAGTTCCCGGTTCAGCCGCCCCACTTCATCCTGCAGCGCCCGAAACGCCTGTTCCCAGGACCGCGACGTCTCACTCAGCTCTTCCAGCGCGCGGCGCAGCAGTTCCATGTTGTCCCGGTCCTGGTGCTGGTCGGTCATCCGCTTGTCCCCGCGGCCGATAAACGGCCCTGCTTCATTCTAGCCGCTCCCTGCCGCGCGGTACCACTGCCGCCCCTTCAGCGCGTCCGAAACAGATGCAGGTAATACGTGAATCCCACCTTGAAGTAATTCGGCAGCACCCGGAACGTGCGGATCCAGGAGCCCCGCTGGGACAGCCGGATCACCCGAAGATAGGTCAGCGGCGTGAAAAATACCCGGGTGGACCATTTCCCCAGGAACACCAGCAGGCGGGTCAGGCCCGAATCGGGTTTTGCCTCGTATCGGCGGAGCAGCGGACGCATCAGGAACGCCGGCAGGGTGGTCGCCGTCTCCACCAGGTCATTGGCCAGCCGGCGGTGGCGGATGCGGTAGTCCTTTTCCGTCGGATCCTCGATCGCTTCGGGGCATTCCTGTTCCGCCCGTTCCCGGAGCGCCGTGCCGCTGTAGAAGACCAGCGAAAAAATCTCCGGGTAGAACGGTTTGGGCGTCTCGATCAGGGTCCGCACGGTCTCCAGCTGCTCCGCCTCGCTTTCGAAGGGGTTGTCCAGGATCACATCGTAAAACGGCGCGATGCCGTAGCGGTGGATCACCCGCGCCGCCTCCAGAAAGTGCTTCGGCAGGGATCGGCGGTTGTACACTTCCTGGCACACCCGTTCGCTGCCGCTTTGCAGGCCCAGGCTGATCCACGAAAGTCCCGCGTCTTTGAGCAGTTCCATTCGTTCTTCCGTGATATAGGTCGGCGTGCTTTTGGCGATCAGCGGACGGTTGATCCGCGCCTTGTACTGCGCGCAGAACTCCCGAAGATACTCAATGGGACAGGCCAGAAAACAGTCGTCATGGAAATTCATGTATTCCACGCCGGGGAAATCCGCCAGCGCCTGCTCCAGCTCCCGGATGATGTGGTCCACGCTGCGCCGCCGGACGTTCCAGTTGTCGTACAGTTTCCGGTACCGGTTGTTGCAGCAGTACGCGCAGCCGTAGGGGCACCCCCGCGACGCGATAGTGATATAGTTTTTCCCCGCGTGCCGCGCCCACCGCCGGAACAATTTCTCGTCCAGCGGCCGGGTCCCTTCCGGCAGCGCCAGGTAACTTTCCGGTGCGATTCGGCGCAGGAGGGGAAGCTCGTCCAGGTTCTGGATCAGCGGATACACCGGATTTTGCGTATACCGTCCGTTCTCGAGCCAGCCCAGGTTCGGGATCGACCGGAAGTCACGGCCGCTGCGCGCCGCCCGGGCAAGGTCGAGCAGGGTGCGTTCTCCTTCTCCCACGCACACGAAATCCGCCCGACGGTCCACCAGGCACGAGGTCGGGTCGCTCGTCGCGTGGATCCCGCCCCAGACCACCGGAACGCCGGGCAAGACCTCCCGGAGCGCCCGAGTAGCGTCGGTGGCGTCTGCGTATTCCAGCGACATCAGGCTGACCGCGATCAGGTCCGGTTTCCAGGACCGGGCGAAGGACGCCGCCCCCCGAAGCACGTCTTCCCGCCGCCGGTTCAGTTCCGGCAGAAACAGCAGGCGGGATTCCTCGCCACGGTCCAGCAGGTACTGATGCAGGTATTTGATGCCCAGCACGTCCAGGTCCCGTTGCACCGTCACCAGCAGCACACTCATGTAATTCGTCCTTTCAGCCCCGCAGGGCGGCTCCTATCCAGTAGCCCAGCGAAAGCGCGTGGTTGCCGATCAGCCAGGGTCGGCGCAGCGTCCGCGACCCCAGCTGAAAAAGGTACGCCGGGCGCAGGTAATACCGACGGTACGCGTAACGCACCATCGCGGCCAGTTCTTCCGCCGACCCGTACGTGTCCGGCACGTAGCTGGGCTGATGGATATTCTGGTCCCATCCCGGCACCCGCCGGCCGCGCTCCAGCGCGAACCCTTCCAGCGCCGTGCCCGGCAGCACATGGTACGCGAAAAACAGCATGTAATCCGCGTTCAGTTCGCAGGCCAGCTCAATGGTCTGCCGGGACATCTCCGGCGTTTCCGTCGGAAAGCCCAGCATGAAACTTCCCCGGATTTCCAGGCCCGCGTTCCGCGCCCACCGCACGGCGCGCCGGTAAAGGTCCGGCGTCGCGCCTTTCCGGATCAGTTTCAGGATTTCGGGCACCCCCGACTCAAATCCGAACTGGATGCTGTAACACCCCGCCTCCGCCATATGGCGCAGCATGTCTTCCCGAACCGAGGACGCCCGCGCCAGCACCGACCACCGGATCCGGTATCCGGACCGGATCAGGCCGTCGCAGAAGGTTTCCACCCACTCCGGCATCGCGCAGAAATCATCGTCCCAGAATACCAGGCTCGTGTAGCCCCAGTCCCGGACCAGTTTTTCCACCTCGTCCAGCACGTGGCCCGGACTGCGGCGGCGGTAGGGGACCGAACACCCGCTTCCCTGGTGGCAGAACGCGCACCGCGCCCACGGGCAGCCCCGGGCCGTGATAATCGTGGTCACGTCACGCCCCAGGTTCAGGCTGGGCAGCGGACGGTACAGCTCCCGTTCGTAGAGCGACCGGTCCGGCGGGTCAAACACGTCGAGATTCGACTCCCATACCAGCGGCGGGCTGCTGATGATCCGTCCCGAACTGTCCCGGCTCGACACTCCAGGCAGCGCGGCCGGCCGTTCGCCCCGCTCCAGATATTCCGCCAGCGTCCGGAGCGGGTATTCGCCCTCGCCGCATACCGCGTAGTCCGCTTCCGGGAACGTTTCCAGCGCCCGCCCTCCCATCAGCGTCACGTGCGGCCCGTCCAGGATGATCGGAACGTCCGGACCTACCCGGCGCCGGATCTCCCGGCAGGTTTCCACGGATTCCCGTTCATTAACGAAGGTGATCAGGGATATCCCAACCGTTTCCGGACGCAACGCCGCCACCGCTTCGGCGGTCTCGGCCGCATTGAGGTTCCTGGCCATCGCGTCCACCAGCCGGCACGCGTGCCCATGCTTGCGCAGTTCCGCCGCCAGAAACCCCACCCCCAGCGGCGGCAGCACGCCCCGACGCGCCCCGCGGCGTACATGCCCCACCGAGCGTCCGTAATCAAACGGTGGTATAACGAATACTATCCGCATATTCGCCTGTTCTGCCTGCTTTCACTTAAAGTTTAGCATGCTGAACGCGTGCTTTTCTATACCCAATCCATATTTAAATTTCGCATTTTTCGCCATTTAAAACGCAACAAATTGCCTATATATATAGAGGCTCTTTGTTGCGCCAACCTACGCGAGGATACCCCTATGAGCAACTCCGTTTCTTCCCAATATGCCGATGTGGTCCGCGGACTCCTGCCCGACCACCCCGACGCCCTGCCCATGATGAACCTGCTGCTGGCAGCGCCGCGGTTCCAGCATGCCGCGGACGCCGCCGAAACCCTCATCCGTCTCGCCGGCGCGGTGGCCCTGCTCCTGCTTGGCCGCAAACTTGAAGCCCGGCTCCTGGCCGCGCTGGACCAGCCCGAAAACCCCATTCCCCCCGCATCGCTGATCCGCTGCGTCACCGACCTCCACAAACAGGCCATGGCCCTGCTGGAGGAGACAGAACGCGTCTCCGCGGAAACCCCCGATCTCCCGCCGGATGCCCCCGCAACCCGGCCGGACGCGCCCAATCCGCCAACCCCTCAGTCCAATACACAATCCCCTATGCAGCGCGCCGGCGCTTCCGCGACGGTACCCGCTCCCCAACAACCTGCCCGGCATGGGATGAGTCCCCAGGTCAGCGCGCCCGCAGGATCGCCAAATGTTCCCGCGACCGGAAAACCAGGGACGTCCGGCCGTTTCGATCCAGATCCGCCGCGTAAAGCAGCTCCTCCAGTGGACCCGAAAAAACAGGGCTCTCCGCCGGTTCCGCGCGCAGTCCGATAGGAGAACTGCACCAGATCCGGTACTGGTTCGGGGCATCGGAAAAACCAATGTCCACCCGGCCGTCCCCGTTGAAATCCGCGCACATCAGATGGCGTACCGGAATGCGGTCCGCCAGCGCGTCCGCCATCCACCACAGCGGCACCTCCAGCGGGACTGACCAAAACGGTGTCGCCGAAAAGGCGTTCCGTTCCGGGTCAAACAGATGGACGGCCACCCGAGCCGGCCAGGTTTTACGCGTCGCCGCGCGCATGACGGTGCCCACCGTATAGGTAGGCTGTTCCGCGTTCCACAGCAGCAGGTCCGCCCAGCCGTCATGATTGACATCCAGCGGCGTTTCTCCGGGAGGGATTACCCGCCCGGGATAACGGCGCGCCGTGGAAACCCGCGGCGTGGCCTCACGGCCACTCTCCGGGGGCATCCGCCGCACGCGGACCAGCGAATCCAGCGTGCCGTCTCGGGTATAGCAGAACTGCGCCTGGTCGGGGCGCCCGGCGTCCCGCAGGGGAAAGCCCGGCCAGAGGTCCGGCCGTTCCATGTCCGCGTACCGGGCGAGGCTGATCAGCTGTTCCCGGTTCGGCAGATTCACCGGCCGGCGCGTGGGTATGTCTTCCGGAAGCGCGGGCACGCCTGTCCAGTGCTGGGATATCCGCCATTCCAGCGCGTCAGTACCCCGTTGCGGCGGCCACGCCGACACCGCCAGAAAATCTTCCCCGATCGACAGGGTGACCGGCGCACCGGGACCGGTGGGATAGGTTCGCGCGACCGCGCCGTCTCTACGGTACAGCCTCAGATGGTCCCCGGAAGGAACCGCGAGCAGCGCGGGCTGGCCGGCCGGCTGGATCACCAGCGCCGCGGGCACGGGAACAGGCGGCTGGGCGATATCCTGCGCCGACACGGCAAACCGTTCTTCCCAGGGTGGCGCCGCCTGGCCGGGCTGCGGAACCGCCGCGCTGTACAGCCGGTCCGGCGTCAGCGCCAGCACCTCCGGCCGGCCGTCTCCGTTGAAATCCGCTATGTCAAACGCGACGGTATTCGGGGGAAACACCGTTTCAGCGCGCTGGTCGGGGCGCGCGCCGGGATACACTTCCAGGCGGCCGGGACGCGCCACCGCCAGCCCACCGTTGCCGCTCCCGTCCAGGTCTGCCAGGGTAACCTGTACGGATTCCCCCGGCCCCAGCGGAATCTCCCACGCGTCGAAAAGCGCGCCCGCTGCCAACAGCGCCGCAGTTGCCCAGGCGATCATGGATTGTCCCCTTCCGTCAGCGCCACCCGGGTCGGGCGGGTTCCGGATTCGGGCATGCAGATCACGTCGGCGCGCCCGTCTCCATTCACGTCCGCGGGTATGGCCGCCTCATCCGCGGCCACCGCCAGCGTGAACAGGGGCTGCCCCGATATCCCCCCTGCGCCGCAGGCGTAAATCGAAACGCGGTCCAGGCGGTCCCGGACCATCAGGTCTGCCTGGCCGTCCCCGTTGAAATCTCCGATCAGCGACGCCAGCGGTTTGCGCGCCGCGCGCTGCAGCAGCTGCGGCTGGCGGACCGGCGGCGCGTCCAGCTGTATGTCCAGGCTGCCCTTCCACGACGGCTGCGAAGCATACCCTCCGTTCCGCCCCAGCCAGACCGCCGCGTCCAGCTGCAGGCGGCTTCCCGTCAGAAATTCCTGCGCCTGTTCCCGCGGGCCCCGCCGGGGCATGCCCGCCGTCAGCAGCGCCACGTCCATCAGCCCGTCTCCGTCCACATCCGCCAGGGGAGGGCACAGGGCCGTCCCGGGCGGCGCCGGACGCCTGAAAACCTGGGGCGTCCCCTGGCCTGGCGCCCACACCTCGCAAACCGCCACGGGATCTCCCCGGCCATCCGGGCTGTCCGTCTCCCGCTTGAACCGCGCGAAACCCGGCGCCGGGCTGCCGCGGTCCAGCCAGACCGGCACGGCATCGCCCGGCACGTCCAGCTGCTGGAGGGGATCCACCCCGGATGCGGGATCCCGACCGGCCGCGCCTGTCAGCGCCTGCTGGCGGACCGTCCAGAACATGCGGTCCCCCATCGGTTCCCCGGAAACCAGCGTGATGACGCCGGCCGCTATGGAAATCTCGCAGGAAAGCCGGCGGGTCGGAAAGGCCAGCGCCCGCTGCTCCGGCGGCCACAGCGTGCCCGGCGTGCCGTAAATCAGCCGGGGAGGCGGAAAAGAGATCAGCAGGGCGCCCTCCCGGCGAAAATCCTCCTTGGTGCGGCGGTGCCAGTATGCCCCCCGCGGAGTGATCACCACCGCGTCGTCCCAGCCGTCTTCGTCAATGTCATGCAGAAAACGCCGGCGGCCCGGGCGGTTCTCCGGTTCCTTGCCCTTCTCCGCGGTGGCTTTTTCCAGCGGAAACAAGCCCAGCGGTTCCCACCGGTCACCCGAATCCTCCAGCCTCCAGCCCTTCAGTCCGTCCCGGGACATCAGCCACAGTATCCCTTCCCGGTCGACGTCATAGAACCCACCGGAAAATTCTTCCGGAAGAGGAATGGTGCGCGACCAGCCCGGACCCCGCTCCCGTATCCACACCGATCGCTCCAGAATCAGCTCCGGCTGGCCGTCCCGGTTCAGGTCGGCGTGCGAGAAATTGCCCGTCACCCGGGCCACCGGGCCCGCCGCGAATTCGGCCCACAGGCCGGGCATTTCCATAATCGCCGCCGGCGTTCCCCCCCACGAAACCGCGCTGGCCGCCCAGAGGACCGCGCAACATCCCAGCCGGCTCACGGCGTCAGGTCCCTCCGCCGGAACAGCAGCGCCGACGCCACAAGGCAGCCGATGATCACGGGAAACGCGGCCGCCGCCGCTTCGGCCACTATGCCCGCCATGTCCGCCTCATAGCCCCGGCACAGGTCTCCAAACCCCTGCCAGGAGCGCTCCAGATACGTCGTGAAAACCCAGGACTCAATCCCCAGCGGATATTTCACCAGCTCCGCGACAAGCCAGGCCCCCAACGTCACCACCGCGGCGGGACCCGGATGGCGGGTCGCCATGCCCGCCAGCACCGCACCCGCGCTGCCCGCCCACAGCGCGAACAGCGTTGCCGCGAACGCCTGCGCGCCGCCCGCCACCATCCGGTCCGACGTAAATAACACTTCGCCGCCGTACGCCACCCCGGTCGTGTCCCCCAGCAGCCACAGCAGCAGCCAGGACACCCCCAGCGCCAGGCCGGACATCACCGTCCCCAGCGCCGCCAGCCCGGCATACTTCGCCAGCAGGTAATCCACCCGCCGGATGGGCCGGACCAGCAGCCCCCGGGCCGTGCCGTCCGCAAGGTCTGACGCCGTCCATACCGCGCTCCAGGCCAGCAGCAGCACAAACCCCGGCGTGCACACCCCCGCGGTCATGGCCGCCGCGATGAAATCATAATCGCCCCGGCCGTCCCGGGCCAGCGGGCGCGCCAGCAGCACGGCGCCCGACATCAGCGCGGGCGTTACGGTTACGGCCCAGGCGAAACCGCTGCGGACCAGGCGCGCCGTTTCCACGGCCCAGGCCCGGCGAAACCGCGAAACCATCATGATCCCGTCACCTCCCTGAAATGGAGTTCCAGCGTCCGGCGCGCGGGAATGACCGCCCGGACCTGAAAGCCCGCTTCCACCAGCCGGCGCGTGACCGCGTGGGACGCGCCGGATTCCTTCAGCCGGACGCGGACCATGCCGGAGGGCTCCAGTTCCGCTTCCGCCGTTTCCGGGAGCGACCGGATCAGGGACAGCGCCTCCTCTGGCCGGTCCACAAAAATTTCCAGTTCCCCCAGGTTCCAGGCCAGCAGGCCCGCCGTGTCCGCCACGGACACGATTTCACCTTCCCGGATGATGGCCACCCGGTCGCACAGCCGTTCCACCTCGCCCATCCGGTGGCTGGAAAACAGGATCGTGGCGCCGCCTTCCCGGGCGAGCTGCCGCAGGAAATCCAGCGCCTGGCCGGCGGATTCCACGTCCATGCCCAGGGTGGGCTCATCCAGGATCAGCAGTTCCGGCTCGCCCAGGATGGCCAGCGCCAGGCCCAGCCGCTGGCGCAGCCCCAGCGACAGCCGCCCCGCGGCCACCGACGCCCAGTCCGAGAGCCCCACCCGGTGCAGCGCCTGTTCCGCCGCTTCATAGGGCAGCCCTTTCAGGCGGGCGTGCAGCCGCGCCAGCCGCCGCACCGTCAGGCGCGGCGGAAACGCCGGCCGTTCCAGCAGCGCCCCGATTTTTTCCAGCGCGGCCAGGCGGTGCCGTGCCAGGTCCATGCCGAAGACGGTTACCCGCCCGGCGGTGGGGCGCACCAGCCCGCACAGGATTCCGAGGGTGGTGCTTTTCCCCGCGCCGTTCGGTCCCAGCAGGCCCAGGATCTCATGCCGCCGGACCTCGAAACTGATCCCCCGCAGCGCCTCGGTCTTCCCGTACCGCTTGCGGAGGTTTTCCACGCACACACACACGTCCATAGGCCATTCAGTGTACCACGCCCCCGCAAGGGTATGCAGCCTCCCTGGATGCTGGTTGGTGGTGTTAGATTTATTTAACTGCACTAATGGGCCATTTACACAAACACAGATTTCTTTTTTATTTAGTATTACGATTATACTAATATAATTTTAATTCAGTTAATGGCTGACTCCGGCGTTTGGGTATATTCTTCAAAGCGACAGCCGCTAGGTTTTTCAAGCCTCATCGGTCCATTTGATATCGGCCTCGTCCAAGGGTTCATACACGGCATTTCGCAGCCAGGACGGATCGAAGCCGGAAGATGACGTACCCTCAACTCGGATACGAATCCTGGCCCCATCGGATTTCTCGGCTAGGTTTGCAATAGCGTTGAATGATTTATATACCTGCGCTTTGGTTGCCTCAAATGTCAGGGCGATCTGCTTCTTTTGACCGGCCATGCCTGTACCTGACCCTGAACCAGTTCCCGGTCCGTTTCCATTGCCGTTGTCATTAACCCTTTTCGGGAGGTCCTCACCTGAACCACTGGGGGAACCGCCTTGTGGCGGATTGGGCGATACTTCCGGAATGGCTTCGGGCAGCATGAGAAAGCCAGAGTCAAAATCAATTTCGTCTTCGGGAATCGCCTTGCCAAATACCACTTTGTCGAGATTTATCTGGTATTTCCTGTCAGGTCCAAGAACCGGGTTTTCCCCGCTAACGTAGGCGAAGACTCTTTCCGATACGCCGCGAGCGATCCCCTTGCGCAGGACAGATGCGGATTCCAACCGGGGCGGCGCAATATCCCGAAAAAAGGATTCCAGCACATCGGATACCCTGATGCCCATGAGCGGCGGTTCACCCTTGCGCAGGCATTTACCAAGCCCCACCCGCTCGACGATTTTCTGCGGCGTAACCAAGCCGTGAATCCGCGGTGTCCCCACACTGGTCAGTAGCTCCATGATGCGCTGGTGAACGCCCGTCGCCTGAAGCGGCCGCCCCCCCCGTTCCACTTTCTCCAGTTCAATCTCGCCATCCTGGACCCGGGGCAGCCACACAGCGGTGTAAAGGTCCCGGAAGCATGCTTCGGCGGCTGCCTGTTCGGTGTTTTTCCGTTCCCGAAGCTGGTCAATCTGGTCTTTTGTGAGCCGGTGCTGCTGTTTCTTTGCTTCCACGCGATCGATAGACAGGAGATACCGGACGGCACGCCGAAGCCCTTCGATTTGTTTCTTGTCCGGTATAGCAAGCCCCAACCCGTTACGGAATCGCCTGGGACGGTCGCCGTATTTCGTCAGGTACGCCTTGGCTTGCCGTTCCTGTTCCGATTTTTCTTCAGCGGCAAACTCCAGGGGCAGGTAGGCGACCAGGAAATGCGGATCCTCGTCCGGGATGTCCTGGCTTTTCGCCGGCCACACGATAGCTGTGTGCGTGCCGGCCAGGCGGGCGTACAGCATTTCCTTGATTTTGTCGCGTACCAAACCGTACCCGCTCGCCTGAACGTCCTCACGGGCAATGGTCTGCTCCGCGTCCTCAATCAGCTTGGTGACATTCGGGTCTTTCTTGAAGCAGTACCGGACGCCATCGTAGTGCAGATAGAGGCAGGTATTGCGAAGTTCTGCCAACACAGCTGTAGCCGTTATGTTATCGAGGTCAGGTCCTATGCAGGCTTCCAGCAGATCTTTCTCTGTTACCCCGGGCGGGAGTGTTTCGTCGCTGTCCCGGCTTTCACGCCTTAACCCGCCAAACGAATATAAAAGGATAGCCGTGGCAATGCGGGTGGCTGGTTTCACGCTGGCAAGCTCAGGGTTTTCACGCGCCATACGGTCATCAATCCGTTTTGCGCGGGCGTTCGGGCCGCAGATGTCTGCCGTAATAACCGGATCATAATCATGCTGTACCCCCAGTTCTTTGAGCATCTTCACCCGAACGTCGACATCATGCAGTGGCACATCTCCGGGACCAAGAAGCGCTTTGGCGCCGCCGTTCTTCCTGATGGAATGCATACAGGAGGCAAGAAAACGCAGGGCGCCGCGCGTCCGCTGGAAGGCGTCCACCGCTGTCCAGCGTTCCCGCATGATGTCGATGAGCGCCGGATGGAACGGATATGCAGTGCGAACCCGATCCCGAAACTTACATCCTTCCTCATCGGCCTGGAGACGTTCGGATAGCGTTTCAGCATGGGCGCGCTGCATGCCGGTAATCACCTCCTGATAGGCGTGGGCGACCGCTGCGGTATAAGACGGATCCGGGTTGCGTTCCAACAGGCGCCGCTGAAGGATCGGAAGAATTTCATCCCCTGAAACCGGTTCCCTGAGCTGGTCCACCCGGGAAGCAAGCTTATCGATCTCGGCAAGCAGCCCGACATTGCCCAGGGCCTCCCTGGCGCTCCAGGTGAGGGAATAGACGAGCGCCGCTTTCTCGCTTCCGGCAACCTCGACGGTAAGGTTCTGGAAAAAATCTTTGGCCTGCCGCTGGAGGGTGGAATCCAGGACGCCAACCGCGGCGGCCCGCTCCATATACTTAAGCACTTCGTCGAGCAGAATTAGAACCGGCCTGCCGCCAGCGCCTTTGGTGAGCAGTTCACGGATTACGTCGCCGCCGGGAGCCACGCGGTCCCTGTCGTGGTCGGCCACCAGGGGGAAAGCTTTTTCGGGATCGATCTGCCAGGCGATCCAGCCCCACATGGTCTGGATCGCGTGGCCGTCATCCAGCGTCTTGCCGTTACGGGCATCGAATTTCTCGCCGTCAAAGACGGCTACGGCCACATTGCCGGGCCGGGCGAATGTTTCCGCCTCGGGAATGCATTCCAGCGCCTCGCGCTTTCGCGCGGCATGGAACAGCGCCGCCAGGGTGTGTGATTTCCCGCCTCCGAAGGGCACCCGGAGTTTCAATACCCGGTTGTAACCGGATTTGCCGGAGAGGGATGCCAGCACTTCTTCCAGCAGTTTTCGCAGATCGGCCGTAAGGTAGGTTGCCCGAAAGAAGGCTTCCGGGTCCCGGTTGACTACGGGCACGTTGGGATCATTGGCGGCGATGGCCCCGAGATCAATGGCGAAGACCGCCTCGGTCAGGCTGCCGGATTCCACGTCCGGATGGAGCTTAACCAGGTCGGTCCAGGGACGAAGCGTATATGTGCTCACGTTAGGCCCTCCGAATCTCAATACGTTAAAACAGGCGCCCTTCTCTGGCGGCCAGCCGCTGGTCGATCAGCGTCCCCCAGTTGGCGACAAGTTTCTTCAGGGCCGCGCCTTCCGCGGGAGTGGTAATCATATTGGGGTGAGGCTGGCTTCCAGCCTCCGCGCCCTCCAGCGCTGTTCCGGCCAGAACCTGGGCTACCAGGCGCAGCCGTTCCCGATCCGGCCGTACCTCGTCGAGAAAGTCGTTGAGTTTGCGGGGCTCGTTTTCCATGAGCCACAGGATGCGGTGCAGGATATCCATCAGCGGGGCCGGCCTGCCGGTATGTCCTGGCATGCCCAGCCTGGCGTCACTGCCCCGTTCGGAAAAATCGCGCAGCCGGTATTTTCCTTTCTTTTTCTCAACCATGGCGCAGCTTCCGGAAGATAGGCCGTTTGGCCCGTCCAGCTCCACGTTCTGTCCGTAGGTAAAGACGATGGCTTCGCCGGCATCCATTTCATCCGCGCCGTAGGTGTGGCGCCAGAGCAGATAAAACCGGCTCGGGCCGTCCACCGCTGCCACGCCGCTTCCGGTTACCCCGAAGATCTTCTCCAGAAGCGTCTCCAGTACAACGCCTTCCACCTCGGCCAGAAATTTCTCCGCCGGGACTTCTTCGCCGTTGGCGTACTCCACCCGCGCAAATCGGGTATAGGCCCGAAGGCCCGCGCCCACGGCAGCAATGACAAGATCGGCACCCGTGATGCCCATCTTCCAGAAGGAGTCCACCCGTTCGCGGACAATCCGATCCAGTGCAGGGCGTACTTCTTCTTCATAGGAGCCGGTCTGCGTCCCCGCACGCTTACGTGCAACTAAAAAGATGCTGGAGGCAAGGGCGGCTGCATTCTGAGCCCGAAGGCGACCGGGTTTTTCCGTATCGAGAGGCCATGCTTCCATTACAACAAAGCCCGCCTGCTGAAGTGCACCCACAAGGGTTGACCATCCCAAGGTGGTTTTATGCGCATAGACCACCACCATTTGGCCGCCTGGCTTCAGCACCCGGTTCGCCTCAGCGAAGGACTGAGCCATCATTTGCTCGTACACTTGCCGTGCCTTTTTTTTGTTGCCACCATGACGAACCGCATCGGCAATAGCCTCTTGTTTCTTGGGAGGGCCGTCGTTGGCGAAATGTTCGGGATAAAGGTGACCCACTGAGCGCTTAAGCCAAATGTAAAAGAAGTTAGAAATTTCGGCATAGGGTACGTTGTCGTAGTAGGGAGGGTCCGTAATGATAGCATCGAATAAACCATCAGACCACGGAAGGGCTGCGGCGGAGCCGCGGGTAACCATTGCTGCGGTATAGGTGATCGTATCAGGCGATTCCAGAACCTCCACGATATTGTTAATCCCCCAACCTCCACTACCATAGTTGAAAGGATTTGCCTCCACAAAGTCCCATACCATCTGGAGTGCATGTCGCCTGAATGTGTGCGCAATTCTGCTACTACCAAAGTAATTGTGAACGCATAATGAAGAATTGAAGTCTGCCATCCGATTTACCGCAGTACCCAAGTAAGTCAGCACGGCTTTGACCTGATCATTTAAAGCGCTTACTGAGGAATAGCTGTTGTCTTGGCTATTCAATCGGTTACCGTACAAACGGTACATCTGGACTCCTGCTTCTCTTACCGCTGCAGTGAAGGTTAGCAGGCAGAGTAGCTGGCGGGGCGTGAAGAGATCGCAAAAGGTGGTAATACCATAGGGCTGCACGCCCATACCCAGCGTGCCCCGAAAATCATCCGGGTTGTTTGATCTCCGGGGCAACATCTCCGCCGGCACGGTCAGTCCTGTTCTCTGGCAGAGTGCTTCGATGCGCTGTTTTATCTCCTCTTCCGGCGGCACAGGCATCTTACCTGTGCTTTTGAGCAGGCTGGTAGCCTCTTCGGCGGATAGATAGACCTTTCCTTTTTTGCCCGGCCGGATGCAGACCACAGCCATCAGCTGCTGACCCATGCGTTTGGCGCATCCTTCGGCCTTCACATAATCGCTGTCCGCCACGGTCCCGCAAAACGGGCAGGTGGCGTTGCCGCCCTTGGAAAAGCCCGCCGGATCGAAGCCCAGCCCCTGTTCGACGCTGCTTTCCGCCACTTCGAAACGCGCCGACTTTTCCCCGTTGGGCGCAACCATCCGAAGGGCCACATAGCGGCCCTTCTTTTTGCAGAGCCAGGTCTGCCGCACAAGCGGCACCGTGGCTCCGCACGTCGGGTTCTTGCAGCGGACAGTCCGCGTCCAGAGATAGGCAACAGGCACAAGGTACCCCGGCGGTACCGTTTCCCTTTCAGAGGACTGCCACATTTCGGCTTGAACCGGAGGTCTTTCCCCCTTGTATTCGGGATCGGGAATGAGCGGGTAAAGGTCGCCGATCTCGGCCTTGACCTTCCTGAGCACCCATTCGCCCCAGTAGCGGACCTCGTCGGCCAGGCCGCCCCAGGTGGTTTCGCCCTTTGCATTCTGGGGGCCGGCCATCCCGCGGGCGCCGGGATCCGGATTGCCGTATTTTTGGGGATACACCAACGTGCACAGTTCAATGATGTGGGCCACGGGGTTAAGGTCGAGGGCGTAGGCCTCGCACCCCAGCCGCAGCGCTTCCAGCGGAATGGACCCTCCGCCGGCGAACATGTCGAGCACCCTGGGGCGGGGGGCGCGGCCTGCTTCGATGTCCTCGGCGGTGACCTTCCTGCCGGCCGCTTCAGTCAACCTTTCAGCGTGAGCTTCGAGAATGTGCCTTTGGGCTTCCTTGATGACGGTCGGATTGCCCGGATACTTGCAGAGCCGCTCGATGAACCTGGCCGCATTGGCCCTGCCCAGGCTTTGCTTTTTGTTGTCCGGGCCATTCTCCGACACGAACCGCGACGCCGGGACCAGCGCGCCATACACGGCGGCGCGGCAGGCCACCAGCGGCCGCCGCGCCCACCAGCGGTGAAGCGTCGAGATGTTCCCTTTTCGGATAGACTTCTCCCGCGATGCCTCCGCGCTGATGGCCTGGATGGGCAGGAAATCTTCTATAAGCCTGCGGTCATCAGACATGCAGGACATCCTCTTCGGTGATGGGTAACTCGTCGCTTACCTTGACCCCGAGCCAGCTCAACATGTTCAGGTTGCGCACTGTCAGAGCGACATTTTTTTCGTTCAGAGGCGGTCTGCGCTTTTGCTTCCACTTCATGACGGCATCGAGGACATCTTTCTCCGTGGGCATCTCTTCCGATCTGGTCTTTGCCTCTTGGGCGGCAAAATACACCGTTGCGGCGACCTCGGCCTGCTGGGTATTCACCCGCATAAAAAGATCGGCAACTTTGTTGATGATCGGATCCCACTCCTTAATCTGTTGTTCATAAGCTTTTTGGGCGTCGGGAAAGGTGTGACCGACCTGGATGGCAAACATGCGCCCAAGTTTCTTCTCGTGCACAAGGCCGTTGTTCACCAGGGCGGTGAGTAGCTCCTTTAGGGCAGGTGCGTAAGGACCGTAGCTTCCCTTCTGGTATGTCAAGCCGGTTGGAATACCGCATTCGTTTACAAAATAGACGATCTTCTGAAATGTCGTTCTTCCGACAGGCCTATGAAACGGCTCCTCCTCGATGCGTTTGAGCACTTCCACAACGGCTACCCATGCGGGATCAATGTTATATGGAGCCGCTTTCTGAGATTCCGCTGCTTGTGACTTGTCCAGAAATGAAAGCTGGAGTTCCTCATGGGGCGTGCCGAACGGCGCATAAAGCTCAACTGGAATATTGAAATCCATCAGGAGCCTGTACAAAGTCGGTCCGACCACACGCCATTCGAGTTGGCCATGACCACACCCCAGGGGTGGTACAGCCAGAGAGGTGATGCCCCACTCCGTATAGTGTTGCTGGAGGTAACGCAATCCCTCCTCGATATCCTGAAGGCGCGCAACAGACCGCCAATGGTCTTTAGTCGGAAAGTTGAGAATCCAGGGCGGAAACATCTGCTTGAAAAGGTAGGGACGACCGAGATGGACCTGCTTGGCCTCGCACCGCCGGACGTAATCTTCAAACATTTCGGGAAAGCGCTTTTTAAATTCCAGGGCCACACCTTTCCCCATAACTCCAACGCAGTTCACTGTGTTGATCAGGGTTTGCGCCCGGGATTCAAATATATTGCCCATAATAACCTTAACCATACCTTTCTTCCTACCTAAAAAAAAGATGGCCATTTATTACCACAAAAAGATGCTGGACCAAATCCTTGATCGTCTCTTGGGATTCCTGACACACGACGTAGGCGCCCATGATGTAATCCGCATTTACCTGATCCGGCACTAACACTTCGGCACACTTGGCAGCCTTTTTATGATAATACTGAATCTGATCGGGGTCTCGCCAATCATCCGCAAAGGTCCAATCCCGATCCACAATCGCCAACCCCTTCGGCGCTGCCGAAAACCGCACATAGTCTCCGGAAGCATTACCGTCGGTAATCACTACCCCAGGTAGATCCACTACATCAGTGCTGATTTTCAGAACGCAAATTTCCTTGAACTGCGCCTGACATTTGTACATCATCGGGTTTCTGGCGCAGACATACAAATTTACATAATCATGGAGTTTTTTCCCGCCGGGAACGACCACTTTAGCCCGTCGGTCTTGAATCTCATTCATTGCCACAGATTGATGCTCAATACGTTTGGCGCGGTTATGAGACAGAATGCCATGCCGGAGAATGGATGGCAAATTGGCAATAGGCGTAATGTAGTGCAGTTCGGTAAGTTCACTTCGCTCCACTGTTCACCTCATCTCCCGCAATCCAGCATTCTGCACCGCCTCGGCAGAGATTTCATAGAATCTCGCCGCCACGATCTCCCGTTTGGCATGGTCGAGTTTGGCAACAGGGTTATGTATGCGCACGATTTCCGGAGTATCTCCCAGGGGGTCCCACACCACGTACAGCCAGTAGGTTTCGGCCAGTTGCTGGGCCTTGTACCACTCGTTGGTGGTAAGCCTTACCGGCTGTCCCCGCCTGCGTCCTTTGACCTCGATTCTTTTCACAAAAATTTCGCCGGTATTTTCATCGGCGATCCTTTGGGCCCGGATGTCGAATCCCAAATGCAGATGGCCGACCCGCTCAATGCGGTCAGGGGGAAAGCCCTCGGCGACCAGCGCTTCAACGACCCTGTCTTCCGCGGCGATCTCGACCTGCCGGCGGATATTCGGATCGAGATCCTCGGCCAGATCGGCGAGCTGGGCTGGCATGTCGGCATCTGGAGGGAGTACAAAGGCCGTCCCCACATGTTTAATTGGCCCGGTTCTGGCAGTTTCAAGCTGTTTTAAACCGGTGAGCCTTTCCTGGCGTGCGCGCTCAAGTTCATCTACGTCTTTTTTGGCCTCGTCCGCAGCCAACTTGAACTCCGGTTTGGAAACTGCTTCGGCGGCAAGCTCCATCGCCCTTCGCTGGGCGTGGTCGATCCGGGCTTTGAACGACTTTTCCAGATACTCCCGGCAAATCTGCGCGAAATGCTGTCGCTCGCGCTGACAACGGGCGCGGCACTCGAGCTGATAGGTGCTTTTTAAAAAATCGATGGCTTGTGACACGCTCGCAGCCTGGGTTTTCGTATCGATTTCTCTCGGTGGGCGCGGATGTGCCGCCAGGTTGAGGAGGATGTCGCTTGGGATGACTTCGCACTTCCCAATTTCTTCCCGCACAGCAAGGAGTTCACCATAAAGCGGCACATTGTTTCCTTTCGAGTCCGTGCCGAGAATTGAAATCTCAAGGAAATGGATACGATAAGGTTCTCTGCACAAGGGATCGATGAAGAAACCAATACCTCCGACCAACGTTTCCAGACGCTCATTGAGCTTCTCATCCACCGCCGCATAGAGCGGATGGCCAGGACCTACCAGCACGGCATCCAGGTGGGCGTCCTGCTCGAGGTGCTGTTTGTGAAAAGTGATCTTACGATAGGCGGATTCCGGTTTTCCGATTTTTTGAACAGAGCGCAGCCTTTCCGAACGAAGATCCGCAATGACATGTTCGATGCGCCACAGCCCGTCGGCTCTCGGCTCGACCCGAAGGCCAACTTCACGGGCGGCCGCAATGAATTGCGCCTCGACATATCGAGGCATCAGCCGCTTTTCCTCAACCTCGAGGTTCCGTTGCTGAAACGCGGAAAAATCCACATGGCTGCGCGCGAGCGCAATACCCGTGGCTTTTTCGTATTCTTTAAGCTTTACTGGGTCGATACGGTCGATCTGGTCGAGGTATTCGTCGAGCCGCCTGGGGTCATAAGCTGCATCACGGAGCATATCCGGGAGGTTTACGTCGTTCAGGGACAGTACTTCGCCGATCACATCGAAAACGCGACCTTCAAGGGCCTCGTTCATCTGGTCAAGTTTTTCCAGAAGTCGATGAAGAATCCGGCCTTCCACAATGGGCTGTCCGTCCTCGGAATCCGTGGCCACGAAGTTGAAAACATAGACATCCCGGTCCTGGCCAATGCGATGAATACGCCCTAATCGCTGCTCCAGCCGGGTCGGGTTCCAGGGCATATCATAATTGATCATCAGGTGGCAGAACTGGAGGTTGATCCCTTCGCCGGCAGCTTCCGTGGCGACGCACACCTGCGCACTGGTCCGAAAGACCTCCTGAGTGCGTTTGCGTTCATGGGGGTTCATGCCGCCATGGATTTCGCAGGTGCTGAACCCCCACCGTTCCAGATGCCCGCGCACGTAGCCAAGGGTATCCCGGTGTTCCGTAAAGATCAGAAGCTTTCCCCGACCATCCTTCAGGTCCTGAAACTGGGCATCATTGAGGCATTTCTTCAATGCGGCCAGTTTGGAATCATTCGCGTTTTCACGAACCCTTCGCGCCTGCTCGACAAGTTCCCTGAGGGCGGAGATCTCCGCACGCAACTGTTCAAGTTCCTGCGCAGTCGTATACTCATCAACCAATTGATCCCGTTCCGCATCGTCAAGATCGTCTTCATCCTGTTCGGCATCAGACCGTCGACCCTGCAAAGCGGCCAATCGTTTGGCGCGCTGGTCCGGCGTGAGCCCCTCAAGTTCTTCCAGAAGGCCTTCCTGTTTTTTCAGACGCCGTTTGAGGGACTCGTGTATCGCGCAGGTGGAGCTCACCAGCCTTCGTTGCAGGACAGTTCGGGTCAACGCCGCAGAAGAACGCTTTTGCCCGGTCTGTTGCGGGATAAACTCATTGATGTATGCGGTTACGCTTTTGTAGAGAGCGTATTCGTCGCTATTCAGCGTAAACGCGACAGTCCTGGCATGACGATCAGGAAAAAGCCGCTTGCCGTTCGCATCCCGAAGATCTTCCTTGAGACGCCGCAAGCACCATGGTGAATCTTTTCCCAGTCGAAAGACATTCTGCCGAATTTCACCGGCCTGTTTTGCCAGCCGGTGCGGTTCCGGAAAAAGATCCGGATCAATGAGTCGCAGGAAATGAGCAAATTTGTCTTCGTCCCCATGGTGGGGTGTGGCCGTCAGGAGGAGAACGTGGTCTGCCTGAGATGTGAGACGCAAGGCCAGGTCATAGCGCTTCGTTGTCGCGACTTTGGATTCTCGATTCTGTCCACCTGTGGCGGTCCTGGCCGAACACTTGTGGGCCTCGTCGATGATGACGAGATCCCACCGCTGTTGCCAGACACGCTCGCGCACGTCTTCCTGCTTGGCGTAGTCAATGGACGCAATGATCTGTGAAGACCTCTGCCATGGATTGGTCAATTGCTGTTGGTCGACAGCGGAAAAGATAATGTCAAAAGGCTCGCTGAACCAGCGAAGCATCTCGTCCTGCCACTGCACGGTGAGCGGCGCGGGACATAGGATGAGGATGCGATCAATCGCCTCACGCAACTTTAGCTCCTTTATCAGGAGCCCGGCCATGATTGTCTTTCCGGCTCCAGGATCATCTGCCAGCAAGAAACGCAACCTGGGCTGAGGAAGCATTGCCTGGTACACCGCTTCAATCTGATGCGGCAACGTCCGGATGCCAGAAAGACTCACCGCAAACTGTTGGTCATACGCATAGGCTAAACGGATTCGAGCCGATTCGATCAGAAGCCGAAGCTTTTCGGCGTCCACCAAATCCTTTTCGGCAGAGCCATGTTTTTTGCTGAAGATAGCCTCGGCCTCTTCCGCGGAAATAACAACCTCCTCTAAGGATCCATTGGAAAGACGAACACGGCATTCATAGACTGGCATATCATTGGAACCAATCAACCGCGCTTCCTCCAAAACCACAGGTTCAGCGTAGTGGCCGGCGAGCAAAATCCGCTGCCCACACAAAGAGGACAAGTCGTTACTCACTCTATATCCTTTCTGTAAGAAAATGAAGTCGTAATGCCAGCTGGCCTGAATGGTAATTCTAAATTTGCTATCTTCTACTTTTCAATTCCTCCCGCGTCTTGGCCGCCACCTTATTCACACCAAAACTCAGCAGGGGTTGCATTTATTGTTAGAATCGGCGGAACCGGCATTTCCGTTTATTGGTACCCGTTAAGGGGATGTGATAAAATGCGGTGAAACGGAGGGCAAGACTATGGCCCGGACACGCGCGTTTACGTGGTTTGCGGTATTGTCGGTAATGCTGGCGGCCGTGGCGCTGATGCCAGCCTGCGCGCGCAGCGCCCGTGATACGACCGGTTTCGCGGTAACACGGGACCTGCGGGCGGATGTGCCTTTTGAGGAAGCCTGGCAGGCGGTTAAAGCGGCCCTGCGGGAACAGAACCTGGAAATTTATACCCGGGACAAACGGGGGCTGTTCGTCGCTTATGGAGATACGTACCGTCTGCTGTTCGTGCAGCCGCACCGGATCAAATACACCATCAACCTGACTCCGGCAGGCGAAAAAGAGACCAATATTCACATTGAAGCGGTACGCCAGGTTTATGGGGTAACCCTGCTTACGGATCCGGGGTGGCACGACCGCAAACTGAAAGATGAGCGGGCCACCCAGAAACTGGCAGATGCCATCATGGCCAAACTGAGCGGCGGATCGGACGCCTCGCAGGCAGCTCCCGCCGCGGTGCCGGTGGAGGAATCCCGGGAAGTATCGGGGTCCTGATCCATGATCCGCCGGCTGGGTAAAGTGCCGGCCCGGCTTTTCCGCCCCTGTGCCATTGCGGATGCAGGGGTGTTCTTTTTTACCCTGACGCTGGCGCTGGCGCCGTGGAGGGATCTTGCGGTTGTACCGACGCGTTTTCTGCGGGAAATCAGCGTCCGCCTGGCGCCCGGGACTGTTCCACTGCTGGAAATGGTGCCCCCCGGTTTATCACTGGTAGCGGTGTTCGGGGCGGTCTGTGTCGCGCTGGGATCAGCCCAGGCGGTCTGGCACATGCGGAGAACCCTTTATTTTTTTCCGGGCATTGCCGGTTTGTGTATCCCAACGGCAATACTGCTGGCGGCCGGCCTGATATCCCCCGGGCTGCATGATCCGGACAGAGAACGGGATGCCCTGATCTCCCTGGCGGGATCGGCTGCCGTGGGTGTGGCGGGATATCTGCTTCTGGCCTCATCGGCATCTCCCCGGCGGTCGATCACGCGTGTATTTCGGGCACTTGCGGTTTCCTGCGCAGCTGCCGCCGTGGCGCGCCTGCTGCTGCCGCTGGCGGGGTTTGCCGCCGCGGCGGACGGATCGGATCCGCTGGCATTTCCCCTGAGCTGTGTATTGGCTTTTTATGTGGCGCGTTTCATCAGGGCGTCCGCGGTTCACCCGGCGGAACTGATCCGACTGACCGTTTTAGCGCTACTGACGGCGGCTGTGGCGCCCCTTGGCGCCCTGGTGGCGCTGGGCGTGCCGACGGGTTTGGGCGCGTGGCGGCTGTTCCGGAAGCGCTCCCCGGAAGCCGGGAATCCGTACCGGTATATAGGGGCGCCAGTGCTGCTCATGGCGGCAATCCTGTGGTTTGGACACGGGCTGATTTTGGGCGGTTGGGAGGATTTGGCAAAGGTCTTCCGGTCGGGAGTATCACGGCTGGCGCATTCGGGATGGATGGGAGCGGGACCCGGGGGAGCGGAAAATCTGATATATCGGTCGGATCAACCCTGGTCATTGCCGATGTCCCTGCCCTGGCTGGGCGGGACTGTTACGGAATCTGGAGCCGCGGGGATTGCGATTTTCGTCTGGCTGGTTGTGCTGCTGTGGCGAAATTGGCGGAGCGGAACCAGAGGTTTGCGGACCGGAGTAACCGATGCGGACATGGGAGGATGGCGGGTGGTCGTGCTGTCCCTGCTGCTGATCCTGCCGGTAAGGTGGATCCTGTTTTTTCCGATGGCGGCGTGCGGAATGGCGTGTACGGCAGCACAGGAACCGGGGGCCTGCAATGGGAATACGATGCGGCGCCCTGGCGCGTGCTTTTTCCTGGGCGGATATCTGATCGTGGGGACTGCGGCGCTGGTGCTGTTGGTGAACGGGTTCCGTTTCGCCTGGCTGAACCGGGAGGCGGCGGCTGCAGCGGCGTCCGCGGCGAAGGCGTGGGAGGCAGAGCAGTCAGGGGCGGCCGCGATGGCACGGTCCGGGTGGTCAGATGCCGCGTGGCGGGTGGCGCTGGTCCAGCTGCTGGATGAGTCAACGGATCCCGCGTCGGCCCCGGGAACCGTTGCGCTGCGGGTGGCCGGCATGGACCGGCTGCTGGCGGTTACCCCCGGCTGGTTCAGCCATCCGGCGGTGCGGGGCCGCATGCCGTGGGAATGGCCGCTGCCGCGGGCCGCGCGGGACGCGGCCCATTTCGGCCAGGCGCGGGTGGCATCGTCCATGGGCCGAGGAGAGGAGGCCAGATTATGGCTGGAAACCGTGGGGAGCCGGACGGAAGGATACTGGCCGGATATCCTGGTTTTTGGCGGAACAGTGCTACGTGAAAGTGGCGAAAAAGAAATGGGCGAGGCGCTGATACGCTTCGGGGAAGAACTGGCCGAAGAAATACCTGCCCTGCCGGGATGGGCGCCGGCCGGCGCGCTGTTCCTTTTTCAAGGGGGCGCGGCGAAAAGCCCTTAACGATACGGTGATTTTCAGGCCGTCTCCCGCGGTTGGCAGGTTCAGCGGATGTCCGCGTCAAACCATTTGATAACAGCCATAAGGCCCCGGGCGCGTTTGAGCATGGTTGCCTTGAGGCCGTGCCGCCGGAGTTTGACTTTGGCTTCTTCCCGGTCTCTGGCGACCACGATACCGCCGACGAAAGATTTTTCCGAATCTTTATCGCCTTCGGCGCGTATGGCATGGTATTCGTACGTAGCCACCTGACCATCTCCCAAGCTAAGGACTGTTGCCATCCGTATATTATAATGCCACACCGCCGCCGGCAGGATGACATTCCTCCGTATTCCGTGGCCGGACTGCAGCTCTGAAGAACCGAAAAAAGCCGGGCAGGGGAAATTCGCTGCTTTTAGGCCGGGCGCTGTCAGTGCTATACTATAGCGGTGTCCGGCAGACAGGCCGGACGCCGGCGTCATGTGATGCCGACCGTGAATTGTTTCCATAAACCAAGGCGGAGGGCCGCAGTATGAGTTTTCCACTGGATGTCAGCGCGTACAAACCCCTGGCTGTGGATCCGTTCACGACGGACCGGCTGAGCCCTGAACAGCTGGCGCAACTGAAAACAAACATTCAGGTGATGCGCAACGCGATCATTTTTTTCACGGCGGTTGCGGGCGCAAAAGGGCTGGGGGGCCATACGGGAGGCGCCTACAGCATCGTGCCGGAGGCCCTGATCGCCGACGCGTTCATGAAAGGGGCCCCGGACCGGATTTATCCGGTGCATTTTGATGAAGGGGGGCACCGGGTGGCGCTGCAGTACGCCCTGGCGGCGTTCAACGGCGAGATGCCATTCGAAAAACTGCTGCATTACCGCGAGGCGAACGAAGGGCTTTACGGCCACCCGGAACCAGACGCCGCGCTGGGCATTAAATTCGCCTCGGGCCGTCTGGGCCATCTCTGGCCGTTCGTGAACGGCGTGGCGAAGGCGCACCCCGGCAAAGCGGTTTTCCTGTTCGGATCCGACGGTTCGCAAATGGAAGGGGATGACGCGGAAGCGGCCCGTTTCGCCGTGGCCCACCGGGTGAACGTGAAAGTCATTGTGGATGACAACGACGTGACCATATCGGGCCATCCCTCGCAATATCTGCCGGGGTTCAGCGTGGCCAGAACCCTTGAAGGCCACGGGATGCCGGTATCCACAGGGGACGGCGAGGATATCGAGGCGCTGTTTTCCCGGATGGTGCAGGCAGTACGGCAGGAAGGTCCGGTGGCGGTCATCAACCGCCGCAAGATGGCGCCCGGGGTTCCGGGCATTGAGGGCACGCATGCCGGCCACGATGTGATCAAAAAGGAACATGCCGTCGCGTACCTGAAAGAACGGGGACACGGGGACGCGGTGGCCTATCTGGAATCCGTGCCGAAGGTATCGGTCAAAGCCAGTTACCGCGGCTGTACCGCGGAAACGGCCAGTAACCGCGTGGAATTCGGAAAAATCGTGAATGGCATCCTCAGCCGTTACAGCGAAGAGGAACGCAAGGCTGCCGTGCTGGTGGTGGATTCAGACCTGGAGGGATCCACGGGACTGAAAGGAATCCGCCAGGAATATCCGGAGGTATGCCTGAACGGAGGCGTTCAGGAGCGCGGGAATTTTTCGGCGGCCGCGGGGTTCGGTTTTGAACCGAACGCCACCCCCGCGCGGCAGGGCATCTTCAGCACGTTCTCCGCCTTTCTGGAGATGATCATTTCCGAGCTCACCATGGCCCGGCTGAACGGCGCGCGGGCCATCTGCCATTTCTCCCATGCCGGCATTGACGACATGGCGGACAACACCTGTCACTACGGAATCAACATCATGCTGGCGGATTGCGGCATCGCGGAGGGGGACACTACCCGGCTGTATTTCCCGGCGGACGCGCTGCAGCTCAAAGCGGTTGTGGAACGGATCTGGGATGATCCGGGTATCCGGTTCGTGTTTACCCTGCGCAGCACGCTGCCGTTTATCCTGGACCCGGCCGGGAACAAGCTGTACGGTGACGGCTATACCTTTACGCCTGGAAAAGACGAAGTGGTCCGGGAAGGGACGGCTGGCTGGGTGGTGGCCTACGGCGATATGCTCTGCCGCGCGCTGGACGCGGTGGAGCGGGCGAAAGAGGCCGGCATCGATGTGGGCCTGATCAACAAACCCACCCTGAACGTGCCGGATGACGCCATGCTGGAACGGGCGGGCCGTTCCCCCTTCGTGCTGGTCGTGGAAAGCCAGAACGTGAAGACCGGACTGGGATCGCGTTACGGGACATGGCTGCTGGAACGGGGACTGGCCCCGCGGTATGCCAGCATGGGAGTGACCCGGCCAGGCCACGGCGGACTTTCCGAGCACATGTTCCATCAGGGCATTGACCCCGACAGCATCCTGGCAAAAATCCGCGCGATGGCCGGATAAGTCCCTGGGAAACAGGCAAACCGGTTTGTTTTTTCGCCGCTTCCCGCTTTGGGAAGCGGCGTTTGGTTTTTGTCATGGCGTGATGGGCGCGGAAGTTTCCGGCGGGGACGGGGATAACCCCAGTCGCCGGGATTCCCGCTCTGCCCAGGCGTCAGCGTTGGGGGTATTCCCTTCAGGTTCCGGCGTGGCGTCCGGATCGATCAGCGCGCGCGCTTTTTCCAGGGCCTCGGCGGCATCCCGCAGCCTTGGATCTTTGGCGGCGCGGATCTCCGCCGCTTTTTTCAGGGCGTCCAGCGCGCCTTTATGGTCCCCCAGAGCGCTCTTAAGCTGGGCAATCCGGGTCCAGTTGGCGGCGTCATTCGGTTTGAATGCCGCCAGTTTTTCCAGGGACTCCACCTCACACTGCCGGTCTCCCAGTTTAAAGCAGACATTGGACCGCAACTGCAGCACGAAGTGGGTTTCCGCCATATCAGCCATGCGGGTGTCGATATACTCGAGCGCCTGGCGATAGCGGCCGGCCTCGTAAAGTCCCCAGGCGAGGTTATACCGCCAGAAGGGGTTAAAAGGTTCCCTTTCCACGGCGGCTTCCAGCAGCCGGATGGCCTCATCATAGCGTCCCTGGGCCACGCGGATTTGCGCCAGGTTAACCTCGGCCATGGCGTTTCCACCCGGGGTGACCGCGATCGCCCGCAGGTTGAGCTGTTCATCATCCCGCCAGGGAAGGGTCTCCGCGACACCAATCGCCGCGGTCAACATAACCATGGCGGCTCCCGCCAGCACGAACCATTTTACGCGCGGGTTTTCCGGCCAGAGCACGGCCTGTATCTGGCGTGTCAGCGGCGCGTCGGCCGGGACCGTACAATCCGTTTCGGGTATCCGGAAGGCGCGGGCCATGAGGCATGCCATGGCGGCCAGCAGCCCCATGTGGGGAATGTACAGGTATCGGTCCGCCATGGCGGCATTGGCAAAACCGATGAACCCCAGCACCGGCGTCAGGTTTAGCAGGAACCACAACCATCCCGCAAGGATCATGCGGCCTTTGCCCCGGAACGCCCACCAGGCCAGGGGCAGGGTAATTGCACCGGTCACCGCAACGCCGATTGCGGCATGCCATGGGGTTAGGGTCAGCCGCAGTTCCGGATAGTGGTATACCAGGCCGACGGGCCAGACGGTGTGATACAGGTAGCGGGCGATGCTGTACAGGGCGTTCTGCGCCCGGAAATCAAAGGGCGGAACCGGGTACCACTGCCGGCCTTCCGACTGCTGCCCATACCATGCCACGACCGAAACCGCTGCGGCCATGGCGATCAGTGGGAGTTTCTCCAGAACCAGTCCCGGCCAGCGCCGCCAGTCCGCCGCGCGGTTGAACGCCAGCCAGTCCAGCAGCAGCAGGGCGGCCGGCAGGGTTACCGCCATGGGCTTGCCCATCATGGCGGCAGCGCCGGCCGCGGTAAACCAGAACCAGTTGCCGGCGGAAGGGCGCTTTGTCCACCGCAGGTATCCCCATACGCTCAGCAGAAAGAAGAACCCGCAGACCAGTTCTTTTCGGGAAGCCACCCAGGCGACCGCTCCCGCGCGGGTGGGGTGGCAGGCAAACAGGGCCGCGGCCAGAAGGCTTTCCGGGATGCGGCCGGTCAGCTCCCGCAACACCAGAAAGAGCAGCGCGACCGTAGCCGCGTGCCATGCCGCGCTGTGGAAATGGTGTCCCGACGGCACGTCCTGAAACAGGCTCCAGTCCAGCTGGTGGGTCAGCGTGGTCAGGGGCATCCAGATATGAAAGTTGAAGTCACTGAAAGCGTAGCGAATGCCCGCCAGGGAAAGCCCCGCGCGGACGCCTTCGTTTTTGGTGACAATCTGATCGTCGTCAACAATCAGGAAAGAAAATCCCAGCGTGGGCAGAAACACCGCCAGGGCAAACAGCGCCGCCCCCAGCGCCAGCAGCCATACCACACGAGCCCGGGGATCTTTGGGTGTCCCGACATTTCTGCTCTGGGGGCGGGGCGTTTTTGGGGGTTTTCGGGCTCGTCCAGCCATGGGGGTCGCATTCAGGCTCCCAGCAGTTTTTCGTGGAGGCGGCGCTCGATATCCGGCGTGACGTAGTGGGAGACCGATCCGCCAAAAGAGACGATTTCCTTGACCTGCCGCGAGCTCAGGAACAGGTAGGGATCACTGGGCATGAGGCAGACGGTTTCGATGTCCGGGGCCAGCTTCTGGTTGTTAATGGCCATGGAGAGCTCGAATTCGAAATCGGAAATAACGCGCAGCCCCCGGATGAGCGCGAAGGCTCCCCGGCTGCGGGCGAAGTGCACCGTGAGCCCCTGAAAATGGTCCACCACCACGTTAGGCAGATCGGCAGTGATTTCACGGAGCATCTCCATGCGTTCGTCTACCGTGAACAGGGATTGTTTGCTTTCGTTTTTCGCGACAGCCACAATGACTTCGTCGAAAATGCGGGCCGCCCGCCAGATCAGGTCGAGATGTCCCAAGGTGGGCGGATCAAAACTGCCCGGGTATACCGCTTTTCGGGGGGGATTCATGGCAAACCCTTTTCCTGCCGCCACCGGGTGACGGCGTATTCAGCCACCTGCCTGGGCGGAATGCCGGCCGCGCGCCCCGCCTTCAGGCAGTCCTCAAATTCAGGGTGAACGGTCACGTTCTGGCCGTCAAGGTATCCCAGTTTAATCCGCACCGGTCCCCATGGCGTATCCTGGGTCTGCGTGTCGCGCCGGAGGATGATCCGCTCTTCGTGCCGGCAGCGCGCGCCCAGCGTGGTGGTATGGCGGAACAGCACATCCAGGACCTTCCGCTCCCGTTCCGGGGGGCAGAGCACCGTAATACACTGGGCGGGACGTCCCTTTTTTCCGATAGCGGGGGCCATCCACACATCCACGGCGCCCGCTTCCATCAGGGCGCCCGCGGCTTCGCCCAGCCATTCCCCGGAGAGATCGTCAACCACCGCTTCAAGGACCGCGACCCGGTCCCGCTGCGTGTCTGGCGTTTCACCGGGTTCGCCCAGGATAACCTGCAGGGCATTGGGCCGGTCCGAGAGATCCCGGGACCCGAATCCGTATCCGACGGCACTGGCCGTCAAGCAGGCGGGAGCCCCGGACTCCGCCTGCCAGGCCCGCAGCAACGCCACGCCCGTGGGGGTGGCCAGTTCGCATTCCGGCGGTCCCACGCGGGCGGACAGGCCCCGCAGAAGCAGGGCGGTGGCCGGCGCGGGAACCGGCAGGATCCCGTGGTCGCAGGCAACCGTGCCCGACCCGACCGCGATCGGCGAGGCGACGACCCGGGTGATGTCCAGCAGGTCCAACGCCACGTTCGCCGCGATGATGTCCACGATGGAGTCTATGGCGCCGACCTCGTGGAAATGAACCTTTTCCACGGGAATGCCGTGCACTTCGGCTTCGGCTTCGGCGATCAGGCGAAAAGCCGCAAGGGCGTTCTCCCGGGCACGGGGCGGGAGGTTTCCCCGCTGGGCGATTTCCACCATATGGCGAAGGTGTCGGTGGGGGCGCGGGGCGTCCGGGTCCACGTCCACCCGAAAAGCCGTTCCGCCCAGCCCCCGCCTAGTCATTTTTTCCGCGCGCACGCGGAAGCCCGGCACTTCCAGGGATGCCAGGGCCTGCTCGATCGCGTCAAAGGGCGCGCCCGCGTCGATAAGCGCGCCTACCGTCATGTCTCCGCTGATGCCGCTGTAACAGTTAAACCAGGCGGTTCTTCCCATGGGAATTAACCTTTAGGCGATTCGTTCTGCCGGTTCTGGTATTCCGCCGCCATGCGCAGCATGCCTGAAGCGGCCATAGCAGCGCCGAAACCGTTGTCGATATTGACCACAGTCAGGCCTGTGGCGCAGGAATTCAGCATGCCCAGCAGCGCGGCGAACCCGCCGGTTCCCGCGCCATATCCCACGCTGACCGGCACGCCGATAACCGGGGCAGCCACCAGCCCTGCCACCACACTGGGCAGGGCGCCCTCCATGCCGGCGCACACGATGACCACCCGGGCATGGCGCAGCTGGGGCAGGCGGTCGAGGAGCCGGTGCAGGCCGGCCACGCCCACATCCTGGACGCGGTCGACCGGATGTCCCAGGAATTCGAGGGTAACGGCGGCCTCTTCAGCCACAGGCAGATCGCTGGTTCCCGCGCACACCACGGCAACCGGGCCGGGCGCCGGGGTCGGAGGGGTAAGGCTCAGGGTGAAACACCGGGCGAGGGCGTGATAGGTAAACCCCTCATCGCCCAGCGCGCGTCGAGCCGCTTCCGCGCGGGCGGTATCGCAGCGGGTTCCAAGCACCCGCCCCCCGGAACGCTGCGCCAGGCGTTCGGCAATCTGCGCCACCTGTTCCGGCGTTTTTCCTTCGCAGAAGATGGCTTCGGGGTGGCCTTTCCGAAGCTCACGGTGATGGTCCACCGTGGCGCCGTCCAGACATTCAAAAGGCAGCACGCGCAACCGATCCAGCGCGTCCGCGGGAGATAATTTCCCGGAGGCTACCGTCTGCAGCAATTCGAGCAGTCGTTCCGGATTCACCTGCCGATCCCGGTGTACAAGGGTTTCCCGCGTCCGACACGGGGACGCGTTTGGTTTTCCTTTTGTTCCATAATAAGAGAAACGATGGGATCGTTGCCAATAACAGGGCTTATCCCCGGAGAGAGAATCATGGCGTATGGCGCTTCGGTGATCACGCATACCCGCCTCGGGCGGAATACGGTGAATGCCATCCGCATGGCCGAAATTCTGCGGGTGTTCGCGCGGCATGGTTTCGCGGATGTGCTTCGGCGCCTGGGCTTTCATGAGAGCCTCCCGGCGCGGATGCTGCGGGGCCTGAATCTCCTGGAGGAGCCCGCGGGTCCGCCGGAGACGTTCGGGGAGCGGCTTCGGCTGGCGCTTCAGGAACTGGGCCCCACGTTCATCAAATTCGGCCAGGTGCTGAGCACCCGCCCGGATCTTGTCGGCCACGGGATAGCCGGCGAACTGGGGCAGTTGCAGGACCGTGTTCCGCCGCTGCCGTTTGAGCATATCCGCCCGATGGTTGAAGCGGCGGCAGGGGCGCCGCTGGCATCAGCCTATAAGACGTTTGAAGAACAGGCCGTGGCGGCGGCTTCCCTGAGCCAGGTCCACCGCGCGGTAACCTCGGACGGAAAGGTAGTAGCGGTGAAGGTGCAGCGGCCTGACGCGGTGCGTACCATCCAATCTGACCTGTTGCTGCTGCAATCCGTGGCGGAATGGCTGGCGGAGCGTATGGACACCCGCGCGCTGGATCCAGTCGGGATTGTTAATGAGTTCGCGCGCAGCATACGCCGGGAAATGGATTTCACCATTGAGGCGCGGGCGGCCAGGCAGTTCGGCGAGAATTTCCGCCATGACGACCGGGTCATCATTCCGGATGTGGTGGAGGAATTGTCCAATGACCGGGTGCTGGTGCTGGAATGGATTGACGGGGTGCGGATCGACGCGGTGGAAGAATATGAAAGCAGGAATTCGGACCCGGCGGTTGTGGCAAAGCTCGGGGCGGAAACGCTGTGCGTGATGGTGTTTGAGCATCACCTGTTTCACGCGGACCCGCATCCGGGCAATATATTGCTGGCACGGGACAACCGGATCGCCATTCTGGACCTGGGGATGGCGGGCTACCTGGACGCGCAGGATGCCGAGCGCCTGGCCGACCTTTTCTGGGCGATTTTTACAAATGACGCGCGCGCCTGCATGGAGGCCATACTGGCCCTTTCCACCGGCGCCGATCCGGGCAATCCGGAGGCGCTTGCCCACGAACTGGCGGAATTCATCGCGTTTGAAGCCAAAACGATTGTCAGCGGCGGCCAGGTGGCCCGGGGGATGGAACGGGCGCTGGAGATTATCCGCAGACATGGGCTGGAATTGGCGCCGCGGTTCAGCCTGCTGTTAAAGGCGCTGGCTACCATAGAGGTGGTGGGGCGCACGCTGGATCCGCAACTGGACATGCTTCCCATCCTGCGTCCTCACATTGAGCGGCTGATAACGCGGCGGTTCAGCCCGGCGGGCATGGCGCGGCAGGGGCGGGAGCAGGCCCGCCTCTGGTGGCGTTTCAGCCGGCAGGTTCCGGAAGACCTGGCGGAGGTGTTGCGCCAGTTAAGGCGCGGGCGGGTAAAGATCCAGGTGCATCATGAGCATCTTGAGGCGCTGGGGCGGACGATAGAGCGGGCAAGCCGCCGCAACGCGATAGCGATGATTACGGCGGCGCTGATCGTGGGGTCGAGCCTGGTGATCACGACGGATTCGGCGCTGGTTCGTGTGGGGATATTGGGGTACCTTGTGGCGGGGGTGCTAGGGCTGTATCTTGTGCTGACGATGCTGTGGGGCGGGGAGCGATAAAATAAGGAAAAACTTCTCGTAATTGATGTTAAAGAAAAAAATCTTTATTTTAAAATGCGCTGATATCAAAAATTTTTACGCCTTATACCGAAAAATCATAAAAAATTCAATAAAATTTATATAATCCAACTCAAAAACGGTAATTGTTTTGTCTGCTGAACAAAAGTCTGTATTGAAGCAGTTGCCGGAATGGGGTGCATAATAACACACGGAACCCAAAAAATGTATCCGCCGGTTCTCCGGCGGTTAGCGCAGAAGGGAAGCATCCCATGACCGCCAAAGTCGAAAAAGCATATCAGAAACTGCTGCAGGATACCCTGAAGCGGCTGCAGGAACGCGAGTTCGGCCAGGCGATCCGGATCCAGGTGGGGTCGGCCACCTGTGAAAACGCCGCGGGGGCCCAGCAGGTCTGGCAGGAATTTGAGAAGAATATCCGGACCAGCGGCCGCACAGACATCCGGCTGCACCGGGTGGGGTGTACGGGACGGTGCAGCTGTGAGCCGATCGTTGGCGTGCTGATTCCGGGGAAAATGCCGGTGAAGTATGAGCGGGTAGACGCGGAACTGGCGCACCGCATATTCGTCGAGCATGTGCTGAACGGAAATCCGCTAGCGGCGCACGTGCTGGATAACGCGGGGGATTTCAACGCGGACTGGCAGATCGTGGTCTGCGACAGCCGCCATTGCGGCGCCTGCGTGAACGGCAGTGTAGCCAAGGTTTTTCGCGCGGCCCTCGAAGAGGCGGAACTGGGACCGGACCGGGTGCGCATTTCAGAAGTGGGATGCCTGGGCTTCTGTTCGGTTCCCCGCCCTGAAGGGGCCACCACCGTGCTGGTGCGGCCGTCGCATACGGCATACAACGTGAAGACTCCGGAAGACGCGCGGCGTATAGTCCGGGAGCATCTGATCGGCGGGCATGCAGTGGAAGACCTGCGGGTAACGGAACTGCCGATCAGCCTGAATTACTTTGACCTGTATGGCGATGTGGCCTTTTTCAGCAGCCAGAACCGCATTGCCCTGCGCAACGCCGGAATAGTGGACCCCGAGAATATTGATGAATATATCCGGTACAACGGATTCAGGGCGCTGGCGATGGCGCTGATGAAAGGGGAGCCGGAGTGGGTCATTGAGCAGGTGAAGACGTCCAAGCTCCGGGGGCGGGGCGGCGGCGGCTTCCCCACCGGACAGAAATGGGAACTTACCCGGAAGAACGTCCGGGACATGTGTTACATCATCTGCAACGCGGATGAAGGCGATCCCGGAGCGTTCATGGACCGCAGCACCCTGGAGTCCGACCCGTTCAGCGTGATCGAGGGGATGCTGATCGGAGGCTACGCGGTCGGCGCGAAGGAAGGGTATTTTTACGTGCGCGCGGAATATCCGCTGGCGATCCGGCGCATTGAAAAAGCGCTGGATCAGTGCCGGGCCCTGGGACTGCTGGGGAAAAACATTCTGGGTTCCGGTTTCAGCATGGACATTGACATCCGGCTGGGCGCGGGCGCGTTCGTGTGCGGTGAAGAGACCGCCCTGATCCATTCGATCATGGGCAAGCGCGGCCAGCCGCGGATCCGCCCGCCATTTCCGGCGGAGAGCGGGCTGTGGGGCAAGCCCACGGTAATCAACAACGTGGAAACCTTCGCGAATGTGCCGGCGATCCTGACGTACGGCGCGGAATGGTTCGCGCGGGTGGGCACGGAAAACAGCGGAGGCACCAAGGTATTCGCGCTTGCCGGGAAAGTGAACCATACCGGCCTGGTGGAAGTGCCCATGGGCACGACCATCCGGGAGGTGGTGGAAAAAATCGGGGGCGGCGTGCCGGGCGGGCGCACCCTGAAAGGCGTGCAGACCGGCGGCCCGGCGGGCGGCATTATCCCGGCGCATCTGATCGATACCCCGATCGATTTCGACACCCTGGGAAAACTGGGGTCGATCATGGGCAGCGGGGGCATGATCGTGCTGGACGAAACGGACTGCATGGTCGACGTAGCCAAATTCTTCATGGCCTTCTGCCAGGATGAATCCTGCGGGAAATGCACCCCCTGCCGCGAAGGCACCAAACGGATGCTGGAAATCCTGGAGCGGATTACCTCGGGGAAAGGAACGCTCGAGGATATCGACAAACTGGAACGTCTGGCGCAGCTGGTGAAGCACACGTCGCTGTGCGGGCTGGGCCGGGCGGCGCCGAATCCGGTTTTGAGCACGCTGAAGTATTACCGCGAGGAGTACATCGCGCACGTTACCGAACGGCGGTGCCCCGCGCGGAAATGCCGGGCGCTGATCCATTACGAGATAGACGCGGCCAAATGCGTGGGCTGCACGATGTGCGCGCGGAACTGTCCGGTGTCGTGCATCAGCGGCACCCGCAAAGAGCCCCATGTGATAGACCAGAACAAGTGCATCAAGTGCGGCCGCTGTTTTGAGGTGTGCCGTTTCGACGCGGTGGCCAGGGTCTGAGTCCGCCGGAAAAGGACAGGCATATGAGCAAGAAAGAACTGGTAAACGTGACGATAGACGGCGTGCCGCTGCAGGTGCCCAAAGGCACGACCATTATGGAAGCGGCGGAAAAGCACCTGGGCGTGCAGATCCCCAGGCTCTGCTACCATCCCAAGCTGAGCCTTCAGGGCTCCTGCCGGGTATGCGTGGTGGAAGTGAAGGGCGTGCCTTTTTACATGGCCTCCTGCAGCGTGCAGGTCTGGGAAGGGATGGAGGTGCAGACGAACAGTCCTGCCATCCGCCAGGCTCGGCGGGATATTGTGGAGCTGCTGCTGGACAACCACCCACGGGCCTGCCTGACGTGCGACCGGGACGGGAACTGCGAGCTGCAGAACCTGTCGTTTACCATGGGCGTCCGCGAGCGCCTCTATGACGGCGAGCGGAAACGCTTCCCGATAGACCGGTCCGGCGTGGCGGTGGTCCGGGATCCCGAAAAATGCATTCTTTGCGGCCGGTGCGTCCGGGTATGCGCCGAGGTGCAGGGGGTGCACAACCTGAGCCAGCACGGGCGGGGCTTTAAAACCGTTGTTTCGCCGGCGTTTGGCGGTCCGATGGACGAGTCCGTGTGCATCCAGTGCGGCCAGTGCGTGAATGCCTGCCCCACGGCCGCGTTCATCGAAAAGAGTTACGTGGACAACGTGTGGCGGGCGCTCGCGGACCCCGGCAAGCACGTGGTGGTCCATACCGCGCCGGCGATCCGCGCGACGATCGGCGAAGGTTTCGGCATGGCGCCCGGAACGCCGTGCACGGGCAAGCTGGTGACGGCGCTTCGCATGCTGGGCTTTGACCGGGTATTCGATACCAATTTCACCGCCGACCTGACCATCGTGGAGGAGGCGACGGAATTTATCCAGCGATTCAAACGGGGCGAGCGGCTGCCGCTGCTGACCAGCTGTTCGCCGGGATGGGTGAACTTCCTGGAGCGGTTTTATCCGGAACTGATACCCTACGCGTCGTCCTGCCGCTCGCCGATGTCCATGATGTCATCCCTGATCAAAACCTATTACGCGGAAATTTCCGGCATAGACCCGAAAGATATTTTCGTGGTGTCCATCATGCCCTGCACGGCCAAGAAATTCGAATCGCGCCGTCCCGAACTGAGCATGCCGGACGGCACGCCGCAGACCGACGCCGTGCTGACAACCCGCGAGCTGATTTACATGATCAAGAGCTACGGCCTGGACCTGTCAAACCTGCCGGACGGAGAATTTGACTCGCCCCTGGGAGAATCCACCGGCGCGGCGGATATTTTCGGCACGACCGGCGGGGTGCTGGAAGCGGCGCTGCGTATGGCCGCCGAGGTAATCAACGGCCGTCCGCCCGAGAAAATGGAATTTACTGAAGTGCGCGCGGTGGAAGGGCTGCGGGTTCGGGACCTTAAGGTGAACGACGAACTGACCCTCCGAGTGGGCGTGGCCAACGGCCTGCAAAACGCCAAGATGCTGCTGGACAAGGTGGTGAACGGCGAAGAAACCTTCCACATCATCGAGGTGATGGCCTGTCCGGGCGGTTGCATTGGCGGCGGCGGCCAGCCTTATCCGCCCAAAGGGTATACCATTCTCGATCCGAAACTGCTGGCCAAACGCGCCAGCGCGCTCTACGCCATTGACAGCAATAAACCGCTGCGGAGTTCGAACCATAATCCCGCGATCCAGCGGCTTTATCGGGAATACCTTGGCGAGCCGGGCGGAGAAAAGGCGCACGCCCTGCTTCACACCCACTACGCGCCCAGACTGCCGAGAGGAATACGATAATGAGTACCCACTGCTGCTGTAACGGTTCAACGGATAATCGTGAAGCGGTGATGGCCGCGGCCCGGGCGGCCCTGACCCCGGAAATCGTGGCCTTTATCGAAACCTGCCGGGCCGACGAGCACCCGGAAGGGCAGCTGATCCGCGTGCTGCACAAGGTGCAGGAACACTACGGTTATCTCGGGCAGGATCAGCTGAACGCGGTTGCCCAGTTGCTTCAGGTGTCCACTTCCAAGGTTACCGGCGTGGCGACGTTTTACCACTTCTTCCGGACGGAACCGAGGGGGCGTTATGTCATCAGCGTCTGCCTTGGGACGGCCTGTTACGTGAAGGGAGCGGAACGGGTGTCCGAAAAATTGAGCGAAGAGCTGGGCATACACTTTGGCGAGACCACCAAAGACGGCCTGTTTTCGCTCAACGCCACGCGCTGCCTGGGAACCTGCAGCCTGGCCCCCGTGGTCATGGTGAATGACGACGTGTTCGGCGACATGACGCCCGACAAGGTGCCGTCGCTTCTGGAGCAGTACGCCCGCAAAGCGCAGAAAGAAAGCCAACAGAAAGAAGCGTAATCAGGGCCGTCCCCCTCATCATGGGCGTGCCCGTGATGTTCCTCATAGCACCGCGGCCATCTCCTGTTTCAGGAAATGGCCGCGTTCTGTTGACCGTGCTGTTTTTCAGAGGAATCGCGCGTTGTCAGCCTTTAGCGCAGAATCGTCAGGGCGCCTGCGGGGCGGCTTCTGGCTTTTCCCCGGATTCCTGTGCGCCGCCGGCGGCTGACCGTGCCCGTTCTTCGAGTTCCATCTCATACCGTTCGGCGTCACTGATGTACCGGTCTGTGACCTGGATGATGTGGAAACCGTGCTTGGTCTGGATAATGTCGCTGATTTCTCCGATCTGAGCCTGCCAGCAATAGGTGTCGAACTCTTTTTCATACGTTCCGCGCTCGGCCCAGCCCAGGTCGCCGCCCCGTCGGGCGGAATAAGAATCATCGCTGTACTGCCGGGCGAGAAATTCAAACGATTCACCGTGGAGTAGTCGGCCCCGGATTTCCATGGCGCGCTGGAGCGCGCGGCTTCTGTCTACCGCGTCGTTCGCGTTGAAGGTGATCAGGATATGGCGGGCCCGTACGGCGGATGCCCGAGGCTTTGGGCGCTGTCCCGCCCACAGCAGCAGGATCATCAGGATCAGGGCCACAATCAGCGCCGGCCAGAACCAGCGGGCCCAGTCCCGGGTTATCTCTCCGTTAACGTCCAGTTGTTCCTCTTCCCGTGAAACCATACGTACACTCCCTGTTTCAGGTAAGGGTATCCAGCCCCGAATAGAGTCCGCCGTAAAACGAAATGACAATAAATCCCACTACAGCGCCCACGGCCAGCAGGATCAGGACGTTCATCACCTTGGTCGCGATGCTGACGGCTGCCTTGGCTTCCGCGAGGTGATATTCCGCCACTTTGCGGAGCGACGTTTCCAGTTTGCCGGTTTTTTCTCCCACGGCCAGCATATCCCGCCCCACTGGACTCAGGCAGTTGACCTGGCTGAAGGCTTCGACAAGGGTGTGGCCCTGCAGGACCAGCGGCACCGCGCGCAAGAGGTCCCGTTCCATCAGGGGATTCATGGTTACCCGCGCCGCGTGTTGGATACATCGGTCCATGCGCATGCCCGCGCCGACCAGCAGCGACATGCTGCGGAAAAACCGGGAGAGAGCGAAGCGGCGGCTGATCATGTTGAAAGGCCAAAAGAACATTTTAATTCCGCCTGTGATAACGTCCAGGAGACCAGTCCGGCCCAGCAGCACCACTCCCACGGCAACCAGCAGCGCGACCAGTCCGGCCCGCCCCTGAAACGCCAGATAATCCCGAACGTACGCTTCGAACTGGAAAGTCCGGCCGCCTGTTCCCTGAATATAGGGCAGCAGCCGAAGGGAAAAAGATCCGAGAAACCACGCCGCGGCCAGTTGCAGGCCCGGATAGACCATGGATACCGCCACACCCTGCTTGAGCTTGAGCAGGTCCTCATAAAAATCGGCCAGATCCCGCAGCATGTCGTCCAGCGTGCCGCCCTGTTCCCCCGCGGCGATAACCTCCACGAAAAAGGCGGGGAGATATTTCGATTCCGGGCGGAGGGCGTCCGCAAGCGTGGCGCCCTGCCGAATCCGCGCGGACGCCCGTTCAAGGATCTGGGACAGTTTCCGGCTGATTCCGCCGCGCCGGACCAGGTTCAGCCCCTGCAGGATAGGGATCCCGGCTTCATAGGCGGTGGCCAGCTGTCTGCACAGCAGCACCATTTCCTTCGTGCCGACCTGCGAAGATAACAGGCCCATGAATCGAGTCTCCCGCGTTACCGCAGGCTGGAGAAGCGCATCGGTCAGTGTTCCCTGGATTCCAGCCAGCGCGCCGCGTCCAGGGCGGCCATACATCCGCTTCCCGCGGCCGTGATGGCCTGGCGGTATACTTTATCCTTCACGTCCCCGCACGCGAAAACCCCTTCCACGTTCGTGTACGTGGAATCCGGCCTGGTTACCAGGTACCCCGCTTCATCCATATCCAGGACGCCGGCGAACAGGTCCGTGTTCGGCTTGTGTCCGATCGCGCAGAAGTACCCGGTACAGGCGATTTCCGACAGTTCGCCGGTCAGGACATTTTTTACGCGCACGCCCGTGACGCCGTGCTCGTCATCCCCCAGGATTTCATCCACCACGCTGTTCCAGACGGGGGTAATTTTCGGATTGGACAGCACCCGTTCCGCCATGATTTTGCTGGCCCGGAACGTATCCCGCCGGTGTACCACATACACCATAGAGGAGAACCGGCTCAGGAACGAGGCCTCTTCCATGGCGGTGTCTCCGCCGCCGACCACCACGACCGGCTGGTTCCGGAACCGCGGCAGGGCGCCGTCGCAAGTGGCGCACGCCGATACGCCGCGGTTCATAAAATGTTCTTCGGACGGAAGTCCCAGGTATTTGGCTGTGGCGCCCGTAGCGATGATCAGGGCCATGGTTTCCAGAGGCGGCCTGGATTCATCGGTCCACACTTTGTGCGGAGGGCCGCTCAGGTCGACTTTTACCGCGCCGGCCTGCTCAAACCGGGCGCCGAACCGTTCGGCCTGCGCTTTCAGGTCCATCATCAGCTGGGGACCGCTAACGCCCTGGGGATAACCGGGGAAATTTTCCACTTCCGTGGTGGTCATGAGCTGTCCGCCGGGGAGCAGCCCGCGGGTGTAGTCGCCTTCCAGAACCAGCGGGTTCAGATCCGCCCGCGCGCAGTACAGGGCTGCCGTGCATCCGGCAGGTCCCGAGCCCAGAATGATGACGTTTTCCATAGGACTGATCCTTGGGTGTTATTGGGAACCTTCGGCAGCCGCAGGAGCCGGCGCAGAAGTGTTGCTGCCGGTCTCCGCGTCAGAGGCCGCGGGGGACTCCTGGGCGGTGTCTCCGGTTTCCGCCGGGGTCTCCTCAGTCGTGTTCTGCCGATCCTTTCCGATAATTTCGTCGATGATGTCCTGCTGAACCGTCAGGGGCATGGACGCCAGGCGCTGCCGCCGCAGGTGCTGGATATAATCGTTGACGTAATTGCCTTCTTCCGTCTGTTTCAGGCGATCAACGATTTGCTTGCGCTCATCGGCAAACTGGGCCAGGTCCGCGGCCTGAGGCACCTGTTTTTCTACCAGCTGAGCCAGCCACATGTCTCCCAACAGCCCATTCACCGGCCCTACGATCGTCCCGGGCTCCACATCCTTGAATTCCTGATACAGCTGCATGGAATCCAGGAAGAGCTGCTGGTTGTAGAGAGGATCTCTGCGGGAGAACGGCGTTGAGGTTGCCTTGACTTCCGCGCCCAGATCCGGACGTTTTACGACGATCTCGTCCAGGCTGGAATATTCTTTTTTCAGCTGATTGGCCAGGGCCCGGGTTTCCTCGCGGTAGGAATCCTCCTGTTTGCGCGCGGCAATCACGTTGCGGGCCACATCCTCGCGGACTTCTTCCAGCGGCCGGAGTTCGCCTTCAGCCCGCTCCACCACCTGGGCCACGTAGACATTATTCCGGGCCGGAATGGTCCGGGGCACATTCATTTCTTTTTCACTGATCAGCGCGGAACGGAATTGGGGCACATCAACCCGGTCGACATTTTCAATGTTCTGGGTTTCCTGGGTGAAAGGGTTGGTCCGGCGCACTTCGAGTCCGGCGTTTGCGGCCGCCTGTAGCAGCCCGATCTGTTTCGCCTCTGTCTCAAGGCTTTGCGCCCGGGCGCGCCGCTCGGAAAGTTCGGCTTCAGTCAGTTCGGCGTTGATCAGAATCTGCCGCCACTTGATCTCCCGCTGCCCCTGGTCGTTCATGCGTTCTTCATCCACTTTGTAGATGAAGTATCCCGTCGGTCCCGCGACCGGATCGCTTACTTCACCCGGCTTCAGCGCGAAAAGCGGCTGCAGATGGGCCGGGGCATCGGGATCCACGGGCCGCCAGCCCTGATCTCCGCCTTCGGGAATTTTCAGATCGGACAGTTCATTTACCAGGGCCGCGAAATCTTCGCCGGCGCGGGCCCGTGCGACGGCATCCAGCGCTTTCTGGGGGACGGGCGGCAACAGGGATATGGCCAGGAATTCCGCGGTGATGGTCGGGGATTTGCGGTAGCGTTCCGGATGCTCGCTGTATTCCTTCTGGATCATTTCATCGGTAACGCCCACCGGCGCTTCCACTTTCAGGAATTTCGCGGTGAACCGGGTATGGTCGGCGATCAGCTCCTCGTCCACCTGGGTTTTTGAAACCCGCCGTCCCGGCGCGCCCGCGATACGCAGCAGAACATTCCGCGCGATTTCCTTACGCATATCTTCATAAATAGGCGTCCAGTCACGCACGCTCTGGACCCACTCATTGTAGGCGGCCGGCATGAACTTGCCGTTTTCATCCTTGAACATATCCAGGCCGCGCAGCTGTTCCTGGACAATCGCGTCACTGATCGGCAGATTTCTGGACTGGGTTTCCATGGTAAGCAGCGTGGAGTTGACCAGCTGGTCCGTGACGCGGGTAACCATGCCCATGCGCTCCAGCTCTTCGTTGCTGGGGCGCTCGCCGCCCTGCATCTGGGCAATCATCCGGGCCGTGGCGTCCAGCTGGCGCCGGAATTCCGATTCCTGGATCGGTACGTTGCCGACCTGGATTACCTCCCGGTCTTCCCCTGCGGCCCTGCGGGAACGCCCCGAAGAAGGCAGCCCGAAGAAAAACACCATGGGCACGCCGATAAACAAAAAAATAACAATAAAGAACAGTCGCCTGTGTTTGCGCATCCATTCCTGCATGGCGGGATTCCTGTAAATGAGGCTGAATAATACCGTCCCGTCCACCGGGACACCGTAACAGAGAAATGTACCATATTCCGCAAAGCCGCATCAATTCTTCCGGCATGCGCTGTTTTCAGACTTTTCATAAATAAAATAGTATAAGTGGCATTTTCTTTTCATCGGGCGCGAGAGAAACGCCGCCACATGGGAGAGACGGACCCGGATCGTGTATACTTAATGTTCCGCGTCAAAAACGCCTCCATGTCGTTTACGGAGGGAACGGCCGTCAGCGCTGAAACCGCCGGACGGAACGGGCTGTCGCGGTCTGGGGTATGCCTGCATGTATTTCAAGCGGATCATCCTGCATGGGTTTAAATCCTTCGCCGACCGAACCGTGCTCGAACTGAGCCCGGGCATCACGTGCATTGTGGGCCCGAACGGCTCGGGAAAAAGTAACATTCTGGACGCGCTGCGCTGGGCGCTGGGCGAACAAAGCGCCAAAGCCCTGCGCGGCAGCAGCATGCAGGATGTGATATTCAACGGGACTGCCCACCGCCCCGCCATGGGGATGGCCGAAGTGGTGCTGGGCTTTGATAATGCCGACCTGCAGTTGCCGGTGGAATACACGGAAGTGGAGGTCTGCAGGCGGGTGTACCGGGACGGCGAAGGAGAGTACCTGCTCAACAAGATGCCGACCCGCCTTCGGGATATCCAGGAATTGTTCATGGATACCGGAATCGGCACCAACGCCTATTCCCTGATCGGCCAGGGAAAGGTGGATATGATCATCAGCTCTCGGTCCGAAGACCGCCGGTTCCTGTTCGAAGAGGCCGCCGGAATTATCAAATACAAAAACCGCAAGAAACTGGCCGCGCGCCGGCTGGAATCGGCGGACCAGAACATGGTGCGGCTGGGGGATATCATCGCGGAAGTGGAACGTCAGATGCGCCACCTGAAGCGTCAGGTGAACGCGGCCGCCCGGTATCGGGAGCTTACCGAGGAGCTGAAAACGCTCGAGCTGCGCAACGCCTGGCTTCAGCACAACGAGCTGCTGAACCGCCTGGACGATATCCGGATGCAGGTTGGTGACGCCCAGGAAAAGTATGCGGCGTCATCGGCTGAGCTGGCCTCGCTGGAGAGCGAAGCGGAACAGCTCAACCTGCGCCGGCTGGAACTGGACCGGGAACTGGCGGCATGCCGAGAACAGGAAGCAGCCCTGGACGCTGAAATGGAGCGCGCCGAACGGGAAATTGCCCTGGCCCGGCAGGAGATCAGTTTCAGCACCCGGCGGATCGAGGAAATCCAGGGAGAATGCGCCGCGCTGGAGCAGAAACTGGGCGCGGATATGCCCGATCTGGCAGCAGCGCACGACCTGGCGGCTTTGGAACAGACGCTGGAATCCGCGCGGCAGGAACTGGAAACGCTGCAGTCCCGCCTGGCGGAAGCCGACCAGTCCGCCCGGGCCGCGGAGGAACACCTGGAAACATTGCGGTCAGCGGCAACCTCGGCCACGACCGCGCGGCACCGGACCGAATCCGAACTGAACGGAGTGCTGTCGACACTGTCGGCCCTGGAGCAGCAGATCACGGAACTTCGGGCGCAGCAGTCCGCCCAGGCCGAACTGCTGGCGGCGCTGGCGGAGCGGGAGGCGGCAGCCAGGCACGCGCTGCAAACGGCCCGGGAGGTTCTGAATGAAGTGGAAATCACCCGCAGCGGCATGGCCGGCAGGCGATCTGAGCTTACCGAGCAGGCCCGGGCGCTGGAACAGGCCCGACAGGAAAAACGGGAAACCCGCAGCGCCCTCGAGGCGCGCCTGCGCTCGCTGAGGGAGCTTCGCGACCGTTACGAAGGCTTCGCCGGCGGCGTGCGGGCCATCATGTTGGCCCGGCAGCAGGGCCTGACCGACATGGAAGGCATTATCGGACCCGTGGGCGACTTGATCGGGGCGGAAAAGGGTTTCGAAACCGCGATTGAGGCGGCGCTCGGAGGCAACATTAACAATGTTGTGACCCGTGACGCGGACGCGGCTAAGCGGGCTATCGCGTTTCTCAAAGAGCATCAGGCGGGTCGGGTGACCTTTTTACCGCTGGATACGATCCGGTCGGGCGGAACGGACGATGGAGAGCCGCTGCCGGGTGAGCCGGGCGTGATCGGCTGGGCTACACGGTACGTGTCCTGCCCGGCTGAACTCAGACCGGCCATGGAGTACCTGCTGTATAACACGGCCATCGTGCGGGATATAGACGATGCCATCCGGATCGCCCGGAAAGAACGGAAATATCCCAGGCTGGTTACCCTGGAAGGCGAAGTGGTGTCTCCGGCCGGCGCCGTGACCGGGGGACGGACCCGCCATGAAAGCCGGGGGCTGATCGGCCGGGCCGCGGAAATCGAGGAACTGGAACGGCAGGTTGCCGCCCTGGAACATGAATTGGCCGGGCTGGACCGGAAGATTGCCTCGGCGCGTGACGAGCTCACGGCGCTTAATGAATCCCTGCGCGACATGGAAGGCCGGGAAGCGGCCGCCCGACGGGAAGTGGCCGCCCGGGAAAAAGACCTGGCGGCCGTGGAATCAGAACGGGCCGTGCAGGACCGCAGCGGCGGACGCCTGGCGGAACAGGACGCCGGGCTGCTGGCCCGGACCAATGAGCTTCGGGAACAGGCTGAGTCCCTGCGGAAAGCGCTGGATCGGATGCTGCAGGAAGAGGCTGAAGCGCAGTCCCGGCTGGAGGGCGTCCGCGGAGAACTGGAAACCCTTCGCGCGGCGCGCGCGGCGCTGGAACAGGCCGTCGCGGATCAGCGGGTACGTACCGCGGAGGCCGGCCGGGCGCTGGACGAGACCCGCCGCCTGCGGGAACGGGAAGAACGGGAACGGGCTACCGCGCTGGAAGAACTGACCCGGCGCCGGGATCTCATCACGCAATTGGAGCGCCGGATCCGGGAACTGGAACAGGTCGCCGCGGACCAGGCGGAGCGGATTGCCCGGCTGTCCGCTGAGAAGGAGTCCGCCCACGCGCGAACCCTGGAGGCGGTTCAGCACCACCGGGTGGTTGTGGAATCCCTGGACGCGCTTGCCGAACGCAACCGGAAAACCCGGGCGCGCCTGGATGCAGCCGGCCAGGCGCTTCACAGCGCGGAGCTGGCCAAAACCCAGATGGAAGACCGCCTGGCATTCTTTCGCCAACTGGTGGAACGGGATTACGGGCTGAACCTGGACACCCTGTCGGAAGAAGCTATCGGAACGGATGATCTGGAAGACGCGGAAAGGGAAGAGCGGATCCGGGAAATCCGGAAACAGCTCGAGCGCCTGGGAAACGTGAACCTGGCGGCCATAGAGGAGTATCAGGCCCTGGAGGAACGGGAACGGTTCCTGAAGACCCAGGCCGATGACCTTCGCCAGGCGCGGGACGCGCTGCTGGATGTGATCCGCCGCATCGACGAAACCATCACGCGGATGTTCCTGGAGACCTTCAACAGGGTGTCCGACTATTTCCGGGATTATTTCCGTCGCCTGTTCAATGGCGGCCAGGCCAGGCTGTACCTGGCGGATGAGTCGGATCCGCTGGAATGCGGCATCGAAATCGAGGCGCGCCCTCCCGGAAAGAAACCGCAGAGCATCGCGCTGCTGTCGGGCGGAGAACAGGCGATGACCGCGATCGCCCTGCTGATGGCGATCTTTTCGGCCAAACCCAGCCCCTTCTGCGTCCTGGATGAAGTGGACGCACCCCTGGATGACGCCAACGTGGAACGGTTTCTGGATATGGTGGCTGAGTTTGCAACGCGCAGCCAATTTATCATCATTACCCACAACAAGCAGACGATGGCCCGGGCGGACGCGCTGTTTGGGGTGACACAGCAGGAACCCGGCGTATCCCAGATCGTATCGGTCCGCCTGGAAGACGCACCGACAGGATAAAGCCATTAATATGACTGGCCGGGCAACTGCTGATCGCGCGCCGATTCGGGTATTGCACCTGTTCTCCAATTACCGGTGGACAGGCCCCGCGGAGCCGGCCGTTAACCTCTGCGCGGCATTGAGCCGCGATGGCGTGGAAGTGATTCTGGCCGCCGGCGCGGGCCCCCGGACGGATACCAGCGGCGTCCGGGGGCGGGCGAAGGAACTTGGCCTGACCGTGCTGGAAGACCTGCGCCTGGGCAAGCACCGCCATCCCCTGTGGAACCTGCTGGACGCGCGCCGGCTTCGGCAACTGCTGCCGGTTTTACGGCCCCACGTGATCCACTGCCACCTGGACAATGACCATGGGATTGCCCTCGCGGCCGCCGATACGGCCGGCATCCCGGTAGTGCGATCTTCTTATTATGGCGAGGGCATGCCGGACGATCCGCGGCACCGGAAACTGGCGCAGGCATCGGCCAGGCTGCTTGAACCGTCCCGCCGCGCGCTGGAACAGGACGCGCGGCAGTTTGGGCTGGAACCGAGTCGCCTGGCGCTGATCGATCCGGCGGTTGACACGGCCCGGTTCAATCCGGCATGCGCGGACCGGGAAGCGGCCCGCGCCCGGATGGGGCTGCCGCAAGATACGGTTGCCGTCGGGATTGTCGCCCGCATGCAGCCCTACCGACATTTTGAAGACCTGTTTGACGCCGCGGCGCTGATAGCGCGAATGAATCTTCCGTTTCGGCTGGTGGTGATCGGGCGGGGAACCCGACAGGAGACCGTTGGGTTTGAAGCGGTACGGGCGCGGGGGCTAGAACGCTGGGTTATTTTTCCCGGGTATCAGCGGGGCGGGGACTACGTGTCCGCGCTCGCCGCGCTGGATGTCGGGGTTCTTCTGGTTCCCGGCACGGACGGAACGTGTCGCGCGGTGCGGGAAATGATGGCCATGGGTTTGCCCATGGTGGTGGCCGACCGGGGCATGCTGGGAGAGCTGGTGACCCATGAACAGGACGGACTGGTCTGCTCAGGCACGCCCGAATCGCTGGCGGGATCCCTGCTCCGGCTGATCCGGGACGGAGCGTACCGCGCGGCGCTGGGGCAACAGGCCCGAAAAATGGCACTGCAACGATTTTCTCTGGAGGAGCAGGCGCGGCACGTGCACTCGGTATATCTGGATCTGGTTTATCCCGAAAAAAAATCCCAGTCAGCAGACGCCTCCTGAAGCCTCCGGTTTGCGGATCCGGGCGGAGATCACTGCTCCGGGTTCTTCAGGCGGTATCCCCTTAGCGGAACGCCAGAAAATCAGGGCCTCCAGAGCCATCCAGATCTGCAGGAGCAGAATGAGCCCGCCTACGCCCAACAGGAGCATATTGCCGGTGGTCCAGAATTCCCGAATTTGCAGCACCAAAGCCCATCCCGGCAGAACCAGCATGATCAGCAGCGGCACCATCACGTAAACGACGGGGCGGTTATACCGGCGCAGGAAGAAGGCGATCACAATCAAGGCGAGCCCCGCAAGCAGCTGATTGGTTGCGCCGAACAGGGGCCACAGGATCATGGCGCCGCTGCCGACACCTTTTGGCCCCGGCCAGAAGGCCAAAAGCGCGGCCGCGCAGACCGATACCACCGTGGCGGTGTATTTATTGGTCAGCGGGAGGACACGGAGGGTCATGCCCAGTTCCTGGATAATATAGCGGTGCAATCGGGTGGCCGTATCAATGGTAGTGGCCGCGAAACAGGCAACCATAACCGCCAGAACATTGGCCGCGATAGCCCTGGGGATGCCGATTCCGGCCAGGAGGTTTCCTCCTCCCTCGATAAAAGCAGTGAGCACCTGGGCCAACTGCATGGACTTCCAGCTGCCGCCGTAAAGATGCTGCCAGGCGCTGCTGCCGGTCAGCGTTCCGTCAGCGGTCAGAATGCCAATTCCAACCCCGGCGCCGCATACAACAAGCACCAGCAGCGCCAGAACCCCTTCCAGCAGCATGCCGCCATAGGCGACAGTACGGGCCGCCGACTCAGAACAAATCTGTTTGGAAGTGGTTCCGGAAGAGACCAGGCAGTGGAATCCCGATATGGCGCCGCAGGCAATCGTGATGAACAGAAATGGAGCAATGGGCGGCGCGTCCTGAACCGCGGTGTGCAAAGCAGGGGCCACCATGTCCGGCCGGAGCACAAGAATCCCGGCAATGAGCGCCGCCAGCGCCACGTACAACTGGTTGGAGTTGATATAGTCGCGGGGCTGGAGCAGCAGCCATACGGGCAGTACGCTGGCGCAGAAGCAGTAAATCAGAAGGAGGATGCTCCAGACGGGCACAACCGCCGCAAACCCGCCGATAAAGCCGGCCTCCTGTCCGGCCAGCAGAGGAATACCAAACCATTTACCCAGGTCCACGGGCAACCAAACCCCCAGGGCAACCAGGGCATACAGCAGCGCAAGCGATACCAGGGTGGGTATCAGCAGGTTTTGTTTGCGGTAGATCCACCAGCCGGTCAGCACCGCCAGCGGCATGGCTCCCCAGACGGACAGCACGCTCTGGGGGTACAGCGAAAAGATTGTGGCAATGACCAGCGCAAACATGGCGATGACCACCGTCAGGGTGAAGAACAGGATAATCAGGAACAGCAGCCGCATCCGGGGATTTACCATGCGTCCCGCCGCTTCGCCGATGGTCTGTCCGCGGGACCGCAGCGAGACCATGAGCGATCCGTAATCATGCACCGCGCCGATGAATACGGCGCCCAAAGCAATCCAAAGCAAAGCGGGAAGCCATCCCCAGAACATGGCAATCGCCGGGCCCACAATAGGCCCCGTGCCGGCGATGGAAGTGAAATGATGGCCGAACAACACGGGCGTTCGGGTAGGCACGTAATCCACCCCGTCATTTACCTCACGGGAGGGCGTTACGCGATTCGCATCCGCCTGAAAAACCCTGCTGGCGAGAAACCGGCCATAGACGGCATAAGCGCCCCAGAAAAACACGGACACACCCAGGAAAATCAGAATGCTTAACATGGCAGTTCCCTATTTTTTATTTTGCTGAAACGTTTTTTAGTTTCGCTTTTAATTATGCGTTTGAATCGGCGCATGCGCAAAACCACGGACTGCAAAATCTCATCGGACGCGGCAAAGTCCGTGATCACATGGGAAGTTTCCCGGGTGAATGAGCGTGGAAACTGTAGAGACATGCCGGAGATCTGCGGAGAGATAAAAAAAATCGGGCGGGCATGTCTTCCGACATTCCCGCCCGGGGATTACGCAGTGCTGCCTGCTTTAGCAGACCACCCGATCAGTTTCCGGGAGGCAGCAGGTGAGCGTAAGACAGCTGGGAGCTGGCCGTGGCCAGCATGCCCTGAATGTCATTCGGGCCGCCCGCCCAGGTAATAACCGCAGCACCGTTCTTTTTGCCGTCCGGCAGCGGACGGTTCGGAATGGCGTCAGCAACCGAAGACTCACCGCCCGTCGCGCCCAGAGCAGCCACCGGGGCGAAAGCCACCGTGGACAACGCCGGAATCACGAACGTGGTGTCATCATACGGCGTTTCCGGATCGTCATTCGGACCCACGAACACGCCCTCCGCGCTGTAGTACGCGATGGAGCACACGATGTCACTGGTCGTGTTGTTGTGCAGGTAGATGTACGTGCGGATGCCCTGCGTCGGGGGCCAGTTGGCGCCCTGGCTGTCCGGAGCGTTGTCCACGAACCAGGGGATGCTCAGCGAGCTGGCGAACGCCATGCCGCCGATGAGGGCCATCATCATAACCGTGCTCAGTTTCTTCATCTTGTCACCTCCTCTCGTTTGGGAATCCTGATACGGATCATTCCCGTTACCAGCCTGATTTTACCGGTGGCTCTATGTCCACCAACAAGTTTGTACCACAAACCGGTCTGGAAAGTCAAGCACTTTTTTTCAAAAAACTAAAAAATTTTTTCAAGGCTGGCGAATGAGGACAGTCCTGAAACAGGGCAGGTACAATATCCGAAGCCATTTCTGGTCTGTCATGGTTTTTCTGGTAGTCGGCATGCGGATGGTCCGGAATAAATATTTTCGCAAATGTTTTCGCGCGGTGGCGGGGACCGCGCTGGGCTTCCTGTTCGCCCTGCTTGTGGCGGGCGCTATCCTGGAGCTGGGGGCCAGGCTCCGATTTGGACGTCCGTTTCCAGATATATTACCGGACCGGGAGACCCTGTTCAGATACCCTGAAAACGGCGTGGCCTACTACTGGTTCACGGAGGACGAACACGGCACCAAACGCCCCATGCCGTTCTATACCAACGCGTTGGGACTGCGGGACGATCCGATTTTGCCGAAGGGACCGGAGGAGTTCAGGGTGCTGATGCTGGGGGATTCTTTTACTGCCGGCATGGGCATCGAACAGTTGGACGAAACCATTCCCCGCCAGCTGCAGCGCCTGCTGCGCGCCCGTGTCCAGGGACGCCCCGTAACTGTGATTAACGGCGGCCTGGGCAATTCCGCGCCCTACCAGCAGCTGGCGCTGCTCCGAAAAATCGCGAAGGAAACGGCGCCGGACCTGGTTGTTCTGCAGCTTTATCCCAGCAATGATCTTTCGGATACGCTCAGCCGGATGGATCTGCATCTTGAGGCATACAACGCCAAGAATTTTATCCGCCGGGTCAGTTTTGCCCGGGTGGCCCGGGCTCCGGGCGGGCACTGTTACATGCGGGCGGCCACCCGGAGTGCGGCATGGTGCGTACTGGCTAACGCGATCGGAACGGACCCCGCCGAGTTCTACGCGCGGTTCATGAGCCACATTCCGGGAACCGGTGTTTCCCCCCTGCCTCCCGTAAACCCGACGGCCCATTTGTTTTGGGCGGTGGAGCCCAATTTAGTGGAATGGTACCCTCTGCTGCAACTTGCCCTGGAAACGATGCAAGCGGATGTGGCCAACCTGAAACAATTTTGCGCGGATCAACATATTGGCTTGATCGCGTACACCATACCCTGCGTGTATTCCGCGGATCCACAGCGCTGGGAAACGGATCTGCCCGAAGAAATCCGCCGGAATCGAGTACGCGGAAAAGATACCGCGGTGGGGGATGCCCTGCTGGAACGGCTGGGGATTGAACATCCCCGGCTTTATGAAGCCATGCAACAGCGGGGTCCCTGCGGCGACCTGTATTACTGGTATGATATGCACCTAAACCGGGAGGGCGCGCGGTTTGTGGCGGAAACGCTGGCTGATTTTCTAACGGCCGGGCTGATGCGGGAATTAAGCGGAACGGAAACCGGTCCGTTGCCGCCTGGCGCGAGGAGCGCGTCGAGGAAGTAACAGATGAAGGATCGTCCTGAACAGAACGGGCGGCCCGGAGGGCTGGGCTGGATGCTGAGGCTGCTGGCGGGTATGACGTTATGTCTGTTATTGCTGGCAGTTCCACAGGTGCCCGGCAAATGTCCGTGGCGGGAAAAATCACAGGAGGTGACGGCGGAAGCGGTTCCGTCCCCCGCGCACTCAGGTGAGGCATTGCCATCGGATTTTCAGAGCGTGTTCCCGCCATCAAATCTGAACCCGTCCTTCGAGATTCCCGGGGTGTCCGGCGTGGCGGCCAACTGGTCTGTGACGGGACCAGATGGCGCGTTTACTTTGATATCAGGAAACGCCCGGTCAGGCCATTACGCGGTTCAGGCGTCCGGCAGCGGCCAGCCCGTGACGCTCGTTGGAGAAGCCCTGCCCGTCGGGGCGGGAGATTTCGCGGCGGCCCTGGCATGGTTCCAGTCCGTGGAAAACGGAACAAGCCGGGTCAGCCTCCGCATTGAGGGACTGCGGGGCAAAAACTGGGAACGCATCGACCTGTCGGGGGATAAGGCCGTTTCCCGGGAAGAGCTGAACCTTCCTCTTTCCGCCCATGCCGCGTGGCAGCCGCGCAGCGCGTGTGTGGTGGTGCCGTCCGGCGTGGAGCGGATTCGTCTGGCACTCGAAATTACAGGGGACTCGGACCGCTCCGCGTTCTCCGTGCGGATTGATGACGCGGTGCTGTATGTGTCGTCTTTTCGGAAAACGGTTGCGTCGGCAGCAGGCGAACCTTCCCGGCCGGATATACTGCTGGCCGTAGCTGACGCGCTTTCCGTGTATTACACCAGTACTCACCCGGCGGGCAGGGGGTATACGCCCAACCTTCAGGCGCTGGCGGCCGATGGCATAAGCTTCGACAACGCCTTCACGCCCGCGCCGTGGACCCGTCCGGCGATCGCGTCGATCTTTACATCTTTGTACCCATCCCAGCACGGCGCGGAGCTGGTAAACTCGGTGTTGCCTGACACCGCGGTCACGCTGGGGGAAGTGCTCCATGACGCGGGGTATTACACGGCCGGTTTCGCGCGAACGTATTACGACGGTTTTCTGGGGCCCGGCACCGGCATGGCCCAGGGCTTCGACCTGTATTATTTTTCCGATGATGAGGACGAGGTATTCCGGGCCGCGGCGGCATTCCTGGACGAGAACCGGGATGTCATCGCGCGGCCCGACCGTCGGGGCCTGTTTCTGTTCGTCCACCTGTTTGAGCCGCACAGCAGTTACATCAACCGGTTCCCGGGGCTTATTCGGAATGCGGGAACGCTGGGCGACCTGATGACCAATCAGATCATCGACGGGTTGGTGGAGCGGGGAGAGAACCCGGATCAGACGCACCGGGCGGACATGGATTATGCCCGGGCGTGTTACGCGTCGGAAGTAACCTTTATGGACGACCGTTTCGGGGAATTGCTGTTCCGCCTGAAACACCTCGGCCGATACGAAAAGAGCGTGATTATTTTTACGGCAGACCACGGGGAATCCTTCGGCGAACGGCCGATGGTGTGGAACCACGGCAATCCGCACGTGACCACTACACGGGTCCCCCTGATTCTGCACGCGCCCGATGTGGACCACGGCACGCGCCGGACGGATCCGGTGTCTACGCTGGACATTTTCCCCACCATGCTGGGTCTGGCCGGTGTGGCGGTGCCTGAGCGCCTGGAAGGGATCAGCCTGCTGAAGGAGGGGGATTCGCGGCGCCTGCTGGTCAGCGAGGATAAAAGCCGGGGCATACAGGGGGAAGGCAGCATCACCATTACAGACGGCCGTCTTAAATTAACCGTCTGGAAAGCGTCGCGCCGCGAAAGCGCGCAGGATTGGACCTCTTCCCGGTGGGTACTGTATGACCCGATTTCTCCATCCGTATGGGAACTGGCCGACCTGGAGGCGGATCCGATGGAATTACTCGATGCCTCCACCCGGTTTCCGGAGGAACGGGAGCGGCTCAAAGGGGCATTAAAAAGCCACTGCGAACGGACAGGCATTACTGGTTCCGCGACTGCTCCCCCGCAAGGCGAACAGCATCCGCTTTCGGAGGGCGCGCAGGAAGACCTGCGTTCTATTGGCTACCTGTAGGATCAGGCGGTACCGGGGAACCCTGGCTGCGTTCCCGAAGGATGTTATAGAGCCCGCCGAAGGCGCTATTGCTCATAATCAGGACAATCTCGCCAGGCTGTGTTCCGTTCCAGAGGGCCTCAGCAAGAGCAGGCACCTCATCAAAAGCCTGGGCTGGCAGGTTTCGGGCACGCAACCTGTCCGCCAGGGATCGCGTATCCAGGCGTTCTTCGGGAGCTAGGCGCTCGGCGCGGTAAACCGGCCCAAGCCATACGGCATCCACCAGCGCAAGCGCGTCCTCCAGTTCGGCCGCGAAACGCCGGGTAACCGTAGTGTTGGAACGGGGTTCGAACACGGCATGGATGGTTTTGCTCGGCCACCGTCCGCGGGCAGCTTCCAGCGTGGCGCGTACCGCGGTGGGATGATGGGCGAAGTCGTCGATAAATATCCTGTCCTGATGTCGGAGGAAGATTTCCATTCTGCGACGAACGCCCGGGAATTCCGCAAGCAGGTCGGCGGCATCACGGGGAGAAACGCCAAACCGTTCGGCTGCCACCAGGGCAGCCAGGGCATTCTGGGCATTGTGCCGTCCGGGAGGAAGACGCCGGAGCGTGACGGGCTTCCCGTTTTTCGGGATAACCCGCCAAGTCTGGCCGGCATCCGGATCTGATGCGGCGGGTTCCAGCCGCCAGTCGGCATCCGGGGAAAAGCCATATGTGGCGACCGGACAGTATGCGTGGTTCCGCAGCAGGATTGCCCGGGTGTCGGCGCAAATGATCAGGAGCCCTTCCCTGGGTATCTGGCGCAGCATGCGCTCGAAGGCGGTGTCGATTTCATCCAGGTCGCGGTATATGTCACCGTGATCAAATTCAATGGACATGACGAGAGCGACTTCAGGAAGATAGTGCAGGAATTTTGCCCGCTTGTCAAAAAATGCGGAATCATACTCATCCCCTTCGATGACGAAAGGAGAGCCCGGCGCACCCGCGGCTGCCGGAAACGGGAATCCGAAGGGCTGGCCTCCGATCAGCCAGCCGGGCTGGATGCCGGCCCGCATAAGGATCCACGCGGCCATGGCGGTGGTGGTGGTTTTACCATGGGTGCCCGCCACGACGACAGGCCGCCTTTCGCGCAGAAGATTCTCGCGGAGCCATTCCGGCAGGCTGGCAAAACGCAGCCGACGGGAAAGCACCGTTTCTACTTCAGGATTTCCCCTGCTGAGGGCGTTTCCAATGACGACAATATCCGGGTTCCAGTCCAGGTTTTCCGGGTTGTAGCTGTTGGCGACGGGGATGCCAAGCTTGTGGACCAGTTCGGAAGCCGGAGGATATAAAGGCCCGTCACTGCCCCGGACCGTCCATCCAAGTTCCAGCGCGAGCCGGGCGCCGCCGACCATGGCCACGCCTCCGATTCCCGAGAAATGGACTTTCCCCCGAATTCCGGTTTGCATGCGGGCGTTTCCTTAAGGGTCAATCCGCCTTGTAGTATTTACTCAGCGCAGCAACATTTTAACCCATCGGTCCAGGACACCGGTGAGGGTGTCCCGGTAACCGCGCAGCGCGTCCGTGGAGTCCGCGAAATCCGGTCCGGCGTTAGGGTCCGGATGGCTCCAGGCGAGGCACGCGGTACCAGGCAGGTTGGGGAGGGCGTCCAGCAGATCGGGATTTCCCAGGACGATTACAAAATCCAGAGGCCGTTCCGACTCGAAATATTCCCGCAGTCCTCTGGGCGCATAGGCCGTGATATCCGCTCCGAGTTCAGCCATGACGGGGGCGACCAGCGGATTGGGATCAGCGGGGCTGAGCGCGGCGCTTTCAGCGACAAAGCGGTCGCCGTGGGCGTGGTTAACCCATGCCTGGGCCATGCGGGCCGCGCCGGCATCCCTGTCGTCCACGAAGAGGAGCCGCACTTTGGGCAGCGGCAGTTCGCGAATCGTCTGTTTGCGGTGGTGGCGGACGATGTGCCCGAGCACGAGATAAAGCACGGCTTTGGCGATATTCGCCGCGTGGTCCGCGGAACGCTCGATGCGGTTAATCGCGTCCAGCGCGGTAAACAGGTCTGTTACGGCGGCCGGATTTTCGGTAACTTCCCGCTGGATGCGCAGGGCGGTTTCATCGTGCAGGCGGTCCACCAGGCGGTCGACGTGCCAGATCAGCAGCGCCTCGTCTCCAGTCCGTTCCACCAGGGAATGTACGGCGCGGTAAATCATCATGGAAGTCAGCGCGGCCAGATTGCGCACCATGAGCCGCAGGGGTTCCAGGGACTGGGGAAGCACCAGCCCGGCAAAACGGGCGACGCGGGCAGCCTGGTCGCCGATGCGTTCCAGGTTGTGGTTTGCGCGGATAACCGAGATCAGCAGGCGAAGGTCATCCGCCACGGGCTGATAAAGGGCGATGGTTTTCAGGCATTCTTCCTCAATGGATACTTCGCTGCTGTCCACTTCGGACTCGATTTCCAGGACCCGTTTACCCAGGGCGGCATCCCCGTCAATGAAGGCCTCCATGGCCATCACAAAGTTTTCATGTACCATCATGCCCTGCCGGGCGATGAGGTCCTTGATCAGCGCCACCTCCCTCAGAAAGTGTGCGTGCATGCTTTATCCCTTCCTGCGGTCCGGCGCGCCGCGCCGTCCGGTTATCCAGTGTATCAGCCGAACCGCCCGGTAATATAATCCCGGGTCTGCGGGTGGGCCGGATTCTGGAAGACCTGGTCGGTCTCGCCCACCTCGAGCAGTTCGCCGAGGTACATAAACGCCGTGATATCGCTCACCCGGGACGCCTGCTGCATGTTATGGGTGACGATTACAATCGTGTACTGCTCGCTGAGGTCCCAGATGAGGTCTTCGATTGCCGCGGTGGATTTTGGATCCAGCGCGGAACAGGGCTCGTCCATCAGCAGCACTTCCGGCCCCACAGCGATGGCCCGGGCAATGCACAGCCGCTGCTGTTGCCCGCCTGAGAGCGAAAGGGCGGAATGGTGGAGGCGATCCCGGACTTCCTCCCACAGGGCAGCCCGTTTGAGCGCCCACTCCACCAGACCGTGCAGCTCGGAACGGCTCAGCTTGAGATGCAACCGCGCGCCGAAGGCCACGTTTTCGAAAATAGATTTTGGGAACGGATTGGGTTTCTGAAAAACAATCCCGACCCGCCGCCGGAGTTCAACGACATCCGTATCCGGGGAGAACACGTCGATACCGTGTACGGACAGCGTCCCTTCCGCCCGCGCCCCCGGAATGGTATCATTCATCCGGTTAATCCAGCGCAACAGGGTGCTTTTACCGCAGCCGCTTGGTCCGATCAGGGCAGTCACCCGGCAGGCGGGCACGTTCAGGGAGATGTTTTTCAGCGCGTGTTTTTCGCCGTACCACGCGTTGAAGTTGTCCACCCGCACGGCGATATCGGCCGTTTTCGGCGAGGACGCCGGCGCGCCGGAATCGGCGGCCGCAGTCCCTGGCCGTGGCATATTCTGTTGTATCGCGTTTTCCGCCGTGTTATTCATGATGGATCCTTATGAAAGAGGCTTCTGGTACCGCTGGCGGATAAGCAGGGCAATGCTGTTGAACACCAGCAGAATAGCCAGCAGGACAATGATACCTGAGGCCGCCAGGGCATGGAAATCCGTTTGCGGCCGCTGGGCCCAGTTGAAGATCTGGAGGGGCATGACCGTGAAATCATCCATAAGATGCCTGGGCGGATTGGTCAGGAATACGATTCCGGAAATCATGATGAGCGGCGCGGCCTCGCCGATGGCGCGGCTCATGGCCAGAATGGACCCGGTCATGATGCCGGGCAGCGCCGCCGGCAGGGTAACGCGGTAAATGGTCTGCCATCGGGAAGCGCCCAGGGCAAAAGCGCCCTCCCGAAGCGAATCCGGCACGGCCCGCAGCGCTTCGCGGGCGACGATGATAATGGTGGGCAGGATCACGAGTCCAAGCGTCAGGGCGCCGGCCAGCACCCCGCGCCCAAAGGGCAGGCAGAAATAGTACCAGGTTTTTTCGCTGATCCGCCCGCCCATGTCTGTTTCCCGCAGGGTTACGCGGGCGCGTTCCGGATCCTCGGGCCACGGGTCATCTTCCCCGATTACCTGAAGGTTTACGGGATGAAAATCGGCGTCGAAGGCGAGCATGCCTGTTTTGGGTTGGACAGGCGGAGCGTCCAGTGTGTTTACCGGAACCAGGAGTACAGTATCGGCTTCGTTGTAAAACTGGTCGTAGTACACGACGCCCCACTCGCGAACCGGTTTGCCGGTACCGTCAAACAGAGGGAACATATACACAAAAACAGTCAGGCCAAGAATGCCGTACACAACCGACGGCACCCCGGCAAGGTTTGTTATGTTCAGTTCAATAATATGCTGGATCCGGCGCATCAAGGGGGATCGGGGCCGGTATTCTTCGAGAAGGATTGCGGATGCCGTTCCCAGGGGCAGGGCGGTCAGCATGGCCAGCAGGACTACCCACACGCTGCCCATGATGGCCGGGTACATGCCGGATTCTTCAGCTGCCGGAGAAGGAGGCGCCGTGAGGAATTTCCAGGAAAAGGTGGCGATTCCCATCAGCGTGATGGCGCCGAACAGCGCGGCCAGGATCAGCACGGCCATCCCTGAAACAGCCAAGCACAGAAAATAGAATATCCGTTCTTTCCGGTGCCGACCCGCGACGGGACGCAACCGGGCGCGCAACCCTTCGGGGTCCGCCAGCAGGGGGTGTAAAGACAGCCGGGATTCGCCGTTCATTCGTATTTTTCCTGGTAGCGCCGCCGCACCCACGCGCCCAGGAGCGTCAGGCTGAAAGTCATGACAAACAGGGTGGCGGCAACGGCGTACAGGGAATAATATTCCACGCCGAAATTGGATACATCGCCCATGGCCATCTGGACCATGAACCCGGTCATGGTTTGGGTCTCCAGCCGGGGATCGTAGGCAAGCCTGGGTGTGCTGCCTGAAGCCAAAGCCACTACCATGGTTTCGCCGACCGCCCGGGCCATGGCCAGTAACACCGCGGCGACAATGCCAGACAAGGCAGCCGGAAATACCACTTTTACCGCGGCATCAAAGCGGGTCCCTCCCAGTCCGTAAACGCCCTCGCGCAGTGCGTTGGGTACGGCGCGCATGGCATCCTCCGCGATGGAACTGACGATGGGGATGATCAGGATGCCCACCGCGATACCCGCCGACAGCGCATTGTAGGAATTGAATCCCTCGTGGAACCATTTCAGGAGCGGGGTGATAAAAGCCAGGGCAAAGAATCCGTAAACCACGGTGGGAATGCCGGCGAGCAACTCCAGCGCGGGTTTCAGGACTGCCCGGATTTTGGGATGGGCGTACTCGCTCAGGTAAATGGCCGTGATCAGCCCCATCGGCACCGCAACCGCCAGTCCGATGACCGAAATCATCAGCGTGCCGGTCAGCAGGGGCCAGATGCCGAAGTGCTTTTCACCGCCCAGCAGGGGATTCCACTGAAGGCTGAAAAAAAACTCGCCCACCGAAACCTCTTCCTGGCGGAAAAACAGGACCGTTTCCACGCCGAGGACCATGATGATCGCCGCGGTCACCAGCAGGGTAATGCCGGTGGAAGAACCCAGCAGCGCCAGAATCAGCCACTCTATGCCCCGGCGGAACCGCCGCACCGCGCGTCCTCTGACCCGGGATTCCGGGGAAAGCGGCATGTCCAGCGTTGTTTTCGGTTTGAGTTCGTTCATGTCAGTTACGCAGAGCGCTATCATGGAGCCTGAAGATCAGGCTCCATGATAGTATCAGTCATTCCCGTATCAATAAATTACTGTTTCAGCGGATCCACCAGGTTTTCCGGTTTGTAAACTTCAGCCAGCGCGCCGTGCCGCTTGGCGCCGTCGGGCATCAGCCACACCGTGCCCGTGCGGCGGTTGGTCAGGAAATCCCGCGCCATGGCAACAATCTCCTGTGGCAGCGCGACATATCCGACTTTCTCCGAGAATTCGCCGCACCGGTTTATATAAAACTCCACGAATTTGCGCACTTCCGGACGCCGCAGCGCATTCATACTCACGTAGATAAAAAGCGGGCGGCTCAGCGGCGCGTACCGGTTGCTCAGCACGTTTTCAGGCTCCGGAAGTATGGCTTCTCCGGTCGCGGGATTGAGGATCGGCACGGCTTTTACTTTTTCCCGGTTTTCGTAGTAATAGGCCGCGCCAAAATAGCCAAGGGAGAACTTGTCTCCGTTTATGCCGGTTACCAGCACGTTATCGTCCTCGCTGGTGGACAAATCTGTACGGAAATTCCGCTCGCCCATGACGGCTTCACGAAAATAATCGAATGTTCCGGAATCAGTGCCCGGCGAATACAGTTTAATGGTCTCGTTCGGCCATGCCGGGTTGATGTCGCTCCATTTCCGGATTTTACCGTCTTCACTGAACAGTTCCCGCAACTGTTCAACGGTAAGCTTATCTGCCCAGTTATTATCATGGTGAACCACGACCGACAGCCCGTCAAAACCGACGGGAAGTTCAATAAAACGGACCTGGTTCTGCCGGGCGGCCTCCAATTCCTCTTTTTTTATCGGCCTGGAGGCGTCAGAAACGTCGATTTCCCCTTTTACGAAGCGTTTGAATCCGCCGCCAGTTCCTGAAACGCCAACCACCACGTCCACGTTCGGAAAATCCTGTTTAAAAGCATGCGCGGCGGCTTCCGTAATGGGAAAGACGGTGCTGGACCCATCCACCACCACTTTTCCCCGCAAATTGGCGGCCTGCGCGCGGGCATCCGGAACCATGGCCAGCAACAGCAGGACACACAGCACAGCAACTCCTGTCAGGCGGAAGATACGTTGAAGCATACGAGAATCTCCTTATGGTTGTGCTTCTTCCCTGTCCTTTATGGTGCTGCGCAATCGCCAGAAGTATATAAAGCTCGTGTTAGATTTTTGTTAAATAGGACGGAATCGTGAGGTTTTCAGAAACGGGCCCAGATATCGCTTAGCAGGGTGTAAATGGACTGGCTCATCTGGCGGCATTCCGCGAGGATAGCCTTCCCTTCGCCCCGGCGCAACAGAAGTCGGTAAAAGGTCAACTGGCGCGCGAAGGGCAGCGCGCGCATCCCGAAATCATGCGCCGCTTCCGCGCGCCCCGCTGCATGCAGCCTTGCCAGGGCCTCATCGCAGGCGCAAAGCAGCGAGCTGGCTTCGATCAGCGCGCTCCGCGCCGCGTACAGGTCAGGGCAGGCATAGATCATGTTGATCAGTTTTTCCCGGGCGGTGTGTACCCGGACCAGGTCGGCGAGCGGGTTGACCGAGACGCCCGTAAGCACTTCTTCCGTTTCTTCCAGGTTCACGATGTAATGCCGGGCGAGGTCCAGGTCAACCAGCACCTGCCGCTGGTCCGCGGCAAGGATCTGGCTGGCGATGAGGTCCCGCCACGCCGTAGCGGTGTCATGGGACGCGATCAGAAAGACCTGCCCCTGTCCCGGAAACATTTCAAGCTGCCTGGTCCGCCGGACGGGGATCCAGGTACGGTTCCGGACAAAATGGGTCAGGTCATAAACAGCCATGGTTGCCTCGGCTGTTTCGGGAAAATGCAGGGTGACCGAGGTGACCTGCATCAGGTCATTGTTCACCACGTGGCACAGCTGTAACCCGTCGCCCTGCAGCCAGTACACGGACGCGGGCGGAATATCGGGATCCAGCGAGGACTGTGGATGTTTTCGGCTTTCGCATATAAAACCGTGAGGCTGCGTATCCGTGGGAGAAACCGCCTGGAAAACCGGCGCCAGCGAAGTAAGCCGCTCCAGGCGGTTCCCCAGTTCCGTCCACAGATCACTGAAAGTCTGAAATGGTCCTGTGAGGGACCGTTCCATCGTACCCTGGAGCCAGGAAGGCAGATGGTGATAAGCGTGGGTAAACCATCCGTCCACGCCGCACGCCAGCGCGAGATTCAGCATAATGCGCATGGCGGGGCAGGAGCTCCACACCGGCGCGCCGCTGGCCCGGGTGAACGCCGGGGCCGTAAGCCACAGCGACCGGTTTCCTTTCTGACGGTAATGGGTCGTGAGCATATGCCGCACGTCCCACGGCACACCGGACTTGAAGAAATTTACCCAGAAAACAGGCGTGTTTCGGGACAGCAGCTCCACGTTGCCGGGATGCTCGCTGTAACAGAGCAGCGGCTGCGTAACGTCCAGCTGATGAAAAATGTCATGGGTGCCTTTCCACCAGGGGCACGAGTTCTCCTCGGGAAATCTGGAAACCGCCCATGCCGCGACAGTTGGATGATGGCGGAAAGGGCCCACAAGCGACTCGATGTAATTTTTAGTGTCGGGAGCACCGGGATCCGGCAGGGAGGAAAATGATGGAATAATCCGGATCCCGTAACCCTTTGCCTGTTCCACGAGGTGGGCCCCCAGTTCAGGGCCCATTTTTTCTGCATTTTCCAGGACGATACAGTTATGGTGGTGGCGGGCAATGTCTTCAAGCGCCAGCCGCCAGTAGTCATGGAAAGAAATATCCATGATATCGCCCAGCCGCTGGGCGGCTTCCGCGTCCATAAAGACGCCAAAGGGGAAAAAAGAATCCGGATATGGCCGATGGTTCCGCTCCGCCGCGCAGTGCTCCGTCAGGGAGTTCAGCCGCTCCTGTTCTTCAGGTTCCAGCGCGCGAAAACTGACGGAACGCACTTCAACCGTGCCGGTTTCCCGCCAAGCTCCGTAGCACCGCAGGGATATGGCGTTGACGGTCCGGGGAAATTCCGGTCCGACCAGCATGCCGAACGTATGCCACTCCTGATCGATCGGCAGGGTAAACAGGAATTCCCCGCCCGGATAAAAACAGGCCACCCGAAACAGGCCGCGCAGGTTTACGTTCCTGGTCTCCACTTCCAGTACGGCATACCGCGACACATCGACCTGAAGCGGCGCGGTACGCGGAGCGGAAATCGCAAACCAGAAGCGGGGTTCATTCCGGTCGATAATATCGATGCGCCGCACGTTCTCGAAGAAGGCGGATATCCGGATGGTGTCTTCGCCGGGATAAATCTTCCCGTTTACCGCCTGCCATTCCGGTTCAGCCGGATCGTCTCCAGGTGTCCATCTGCTCAGCGTTTTCGCGTCGAAAAGGATCCGCTCAGTCGAACTTTCCGGGGGACGGTTCAGGTTTTCCCTCAGGTAATTTAATATTCCAATTGCCCGGTAAGCCATGAATCATCTCCGTAACGCCATAAGGTTTGGGGACAAACCGGGTGGCCAGCGGCATCGCCACTTTGCCGGATTCGGGCCAGGCATAGGAACCGTCTCCGGAGGCGGCTGCCCGGATCATGGGAACCAGCACCGACGCAAGTTCCTGTGGATTTGGAAATACGACTCCATTAATAAACCCTTTTTCCAGCGGCTCTCCCAGGGTTTCAGGCCACCCCATGCCAACCAGCCCAACATAACCGTTCCGTTTGGCATCCGTTGCCGCCGCGGCGAGCGCCGTCAGGTGATAAGGCTCCATGCCCACGTATCCCGCCAGTTCCGGGTGTTTTTCCAGCAGTTCGCGGGCATTTTCCCGGGCGGCGCCTGGATCTCCGCCATCTTCCGCGATCTGGCGAAGGGTGATTTCCCCCTCTTTTAATCCTTCCTCCAGCGTTTTTCGAAGGGTATCCATGCCCGCCGCGTCCTGTTTCCGGGCAAGCATTCCGATCAGCAGGCCGTCCGGAACGCACTGGCGGATCAGTTCAGCAAATTTTTGCCCCAAAGCTTCCGGGGCGATCGTCACCGCGGCCTTTCGTCCGGATGCAGGCGCGTCCGTGCCCAGGAGGATGACGGGTTTGCTGAGCGTGGCGCCGTCGAAAGTTTTTTTCGGCTCCACCGGGTTGGCGGGCCATACCAGCAGGACACTCACGTCTTCTCCGTTAAGCTCCCGGAGTTTTTCGGACTGAGACTCCGGCAGCGGCAAGGCAGGCGCTGCAACCCGCAGGGTAATATTCTCTTCCGCGAGCGCCGCGGATAGCGCTTTCCCGAAATCGACCATCCACCCCTGTCCGTCCGTAAGGAACACGGCCGTAACGGGGGCGGGTGCAGCCGAATCCGCGGCATCCACAAAACCGGGAAGGGCTGTGCACGCCAACAGTCCGATAATCCACGTCCAGCCGGAAATGCTGCCCCAGATCTTTTTCATTTTCAGTTCCTCTTATGCGCCGGTTCCGATGCGCTGTTTGATCCAGTCGGTCACTTCCTGGAAGAACACCGTTTTGTCCAGGTCATTCCAAAGCTCATGGTAGCCACCGTCGAAAATCCGCAGGGTTTTATCGGCTGAAGCGGCTTTTTCGTACAGCTCCCGGGATCCGGAAACCGGCACGATGGGGTCGGCGCTTCCGTGCAGGGCCAGGAACGGGATGGTAATGCGGCCGTATGCTTCCTGGATCTGCCTGATGGTGGCGATAAACTCGGCGCCGGTGCGGGCCGCGACATACCCGTGATAGGCCAGCGGATCTTCATCGGCGGCGCGTACGGCTTCCGGATCACGGGAGAGCCCCTTGTTGTCCACCCGCCCGGCAGGAACCATAGGCAGCAGCGCGCCGAGCAGGGGCGCGACCTTTTTGAGCCACTCCGGAACATCGTCGTTCAGCCCCAGGAACGGGCTGCTGAATACAGCCCCCCGTGCGCCTGCTGTTCTGGTCTGCAGGAAACGGGCGAGGACCATACCGCCCATGCTGTGTCCCATCAGAAACCAGGGGATACTGGCGAGCCGTTCCCGGTGAAACGCCAGGAACGCGTCCAGATCTTCCAACAGGTCGTCAAACCGGGCGATGTAAGCCCGTTTTCCGGGTGAACGGCCGTGTCCCCGCTGGTCATACGCGTAGACTGAACATCCCGCGGCGTTCAGCGCGTCCGCGACACCCTGGTATCTTCCGCTGTGATCGCCGTAGCCGTGGATCAGCACTACCGCGCCATCCGGACGATCCAGTTCCCACCGGCGGGCGAACAAACGGGTACCGCCGCCCGCTTCAAACGCGTACTCGACATATGCTGCAGTCATGACGCGTCCCTCCATTATCTTCTTCTGATATTCTGTCCATTCACGATACCCCCATGCGGGTTCGGAATTCCAGTTGCCACCTACTTATATTCCATTTTATGATACCCGGCATGCGTGAAGCTTGCCGAACCGTGCATTGGGGGATTGTAGGTACGGGCGCCATAGCCCGGGCTTTCGCGGAGGGATTGCGCCAGGCGCGGGGGGCCGTGCTGTGGGCGGTGGGATCCCGTTCAGCGGAGAAGGCCCGGCGTTTCGCTGAAACCTTCGGCGCGCGGCGCGCGTACGGTTCCTACGCGGAACTGGCGGCCGACCCCGACGTGGATGTCCTGTACATTGCCACGCCGCACGCGCTGCACATGGAACACACGCTGATGGGACTGGACGCCGGCAAGGCAGTGCTCTGTGAAAAACCCTTCGCGCTGAACGCTGTCCAGGCTGACCAGATGGTCCGGCGAGCGCGGGAGCGGAAGCTGTTTCTGATGGAGGCGATGTGGACCCGTTTTCTGCCAGCGGTGCGGACGGCGCGGGACTGGCTGCGGGCGGGACGGATTGGAGCATTGCGGATGGCGCAGGCTGATTTCGGTTTTCGCGCGGATCCGGAGGATGAGCCGAAGCTGCTGGATCCCGCGCTGGGAGGCGGTGCGCTGCTGGATGTGGGGTGTTATCCCGTCTCCCTGGCCTGCTGGATGTTTGGGGCGGAGCCCGTGGACGTGGCAGGGTGTGCCGTCCTGGGCCCTTCCGGGGTGGATGAGTGGGGGGCTGCGGTATTGCGTTTTCCCGACGGCGGTATCGCACAGGCGGCCTGCGCTATCCGCGCGGAAACGCCCCAGGAAGCCGTGCTGATTGGTGAATCCGGCGTGATCCGGCTCAAGGCGCCATTCTGGAGATGTGAGCGCGTTACCCTGGAACGGGACGGCCGGGTGGAGGATGAGGCGCATCTGTCCCTCACGGGCAACGGCTACCATTACGAGGCGGAAGCGGTTATGGACTGCCTGCGCGCCGGCAGACTGGAACATCCGGACATGCCCCTGGACGAGAGTGTGGCCATTATGCGGACCCTTGACCGCATCCGCCGGCTTTGGGGCGTGCGGTACCCGGGAGAAGGCATTCCATAAACCGCGGATTCTGGTTAGGGCCCGCTTTTTTCGGCGTCTTCTTCCTGGTATACCCGCACGTAGTCCACGTAAAAATAATCCGGCAGGCTGGCCTGGGCGATATCACCGGCCCAGTTGCCGATTTCTTCGGTCAATTTGATGTACACGGGGACGCGGCACACGCCGCCTGCCGAGGTGCGCCAGACTTCCTGACCGTCCACGTAGAAGGCGTAATATTCCGGAGTCCACCAAAGGCCGAAAGTATGCCATCCTTCCTGAACGCCTTTTATTTTAGAAACGTATCCCTCTGACTTGTGATGTTCCCCGTAACCGTTCCAGTGCAGGGTATGCTGGACCCGGTCATCGCGCCACGGCTTTTCCATGATATCGATTTCCGTTCCGTCCTCGCCGTCCTGCTGGAGGTTGCCGATGCCTCCGGCGGGCATCAGCCAGAACGCCGGCCAGTGTCCGGGTTCGGTCGGCAGTTTGCACCGCGCTTCCCAGTATCCAAAAGCGTGTTCGAAATGCCCAAGGGTGCGGACGGCGCCGGAACTGTACCGGTCTCCCTCTTTGCGGGTACGCAGCACGAGCGTGCCTTTTCCGTCAAGGTAGGCGTCTTCTTTCAGCCAGAACCCGTCCCGCCGGGAATAATCTCCAATAATCTCCCATTTATCCGGGTTCAGCGTGTTTCCATCAAATTCATCCTGCCAGATCAGTCGCCAGCGGCGATGTTCCGGAAGGGGCGGCAGGAAACCGGTATGGCCGGGTCCTGAGGATTCGATCGGGAACCTGGCGAACACGATGGATTCATAGGGATGTTTCTGCCCCGCTTCGTAGAGGCAGGCCGCTCCTCCCGTCGGGAGCACCGCAAGTGAAGAATACGCGGCCGGGCCTTCGTGTAAGGTTTTCAGGACCTGCCACGTCGCTCCTTCATCCGAACTGGCCTGAACGGTGAGATTGGCGCGCTGCTCGCGGCTGTAAGGGTTGCTGAACAGCAGCAGGCCGGGCACATTTTCCCGGGGCCAGCTCGCCCGGATCAAAGATGCCTGGCAGATCGGCTCAATCAGTTCCGGCTGAAAAGCCTGATCCTGCCAGGTCAGGCCGCCGTCAAGGCTGAAAGCGACCTGCCGCGCGCGATTGTCCAGCACATAGTTCCGCATGTTCAGCATCAGGCGCCCGTCAGCAAGCTCCACCACGGCGCATTCGTTAACGCCGGGTTCCGGGGACCTGCCGCCGAGTTTCCAGGTCTGTCCGTGGTCGTCGGAGTAAATCACATGGGAGTAATAGGCCTTGGTGTCCCGTTCGATGTGGTCGCAGGGAACCACAAGGCGGCCTTTATAGGGCCCGCGCTGCAGTTGAATGCCGTTTCCCGGTCCGGTGGCGTACCAGGTCCAGTCATCCCGCTTTACGTCTGCAGTAATTTCCCGGGGGGCGTCCCAGGAGACGCCGTCATCCCGGGACGCAGTGACAAATACCCGGCGGGTGTCTTTGCTTTTTCCCGCAATGATGCCGCGTTCCTGGTCGTCGCCCCGGTTCCAGGTCATCAGCAGCCATACAACGCCGGTGTCGAGGTCGACGACAGGGCAGGGGTTGCCGCTGGTGTTGCCCGGGTCGTCCCAGACGACCTGCGGTTCGCTCCAGGTATTTCCGTTGTCCGCGGACCGCCGCAGGAGGATGGCGATGTCGCCGGAGTCGCCGCTGGAGCGTTTCCGGCCTTCACAGAAGGCCAGCAGGATTCCCGTTTTTGTCACGGCCAGCGCCGGAATCCGGCAGGTATGGAAGCCGGCGGTTCCCTGCTGGTACAGAATGGTGCGGACCGGCGCCGGCTGCGCCCATCCGAGGCATGGAGCGGAGCAAAGCACTCCCAGCCCCGCCAGAAAAGAAATCAGATATTTATGTGTATTCATGCAGGCTACTCCTGAATTTACGCAGGCCCGTTGGTTCATGCTGAAATCGGCGCTCAGCACAAACTCCAGTATAAACGCAACGGATATTAAAATGCCCGCCGCGCGCAGCGGGGACCCGACAAAGGAGCAGCCGCGTATTGCGATGCGGTGATATACCTTGGGAGAAGCGCTTCCGTCCTGCCGTCCGGAATGGCTTTCAGGGTTTGGGCAGGACAATCCCGTGTGTTATACTTTCGGTGCGTAAGGCCCATTTGTAAACGCCAGACGGCGTGTTTTCAGGAATATCCGAGATGTCATCCTCCGCTTCCCTATCGGAAATAGAGACTTTGGAAGCTTTTACGGAAGAGCTGGTGGCCCGGTTAAGCCGGGTGGTTCCTGAAGGGGAAGTCCGACTGAAGGCGCCCCTGGCATGGGAAATTCTGCGGTTGAAGAAAACCGTCAACGCGGTAATCCTGGGCCACAATTATATGGAGCCGGTCCTGTACCACAGCGTGCCGGATTATACGGGAGATTCCCTGCAGCTGTCAGCGGTGGCCGCGGAAACAGATGCGGATGTGATTGTGTTCTGCGGCGTATGGTTCATGGGGGAGACCGCCAAAATCCTGAGCCCGGACAAAATTGTGCTGGTGCCGTCCACCAAAGCCGGGTGCTCGCTGGCCGAAGGCGTTACGGCTGATGACGTGTTGCGGCTGAAAGAACAGTTTCCCGGCGCGCCGGTGGTGTCTTACGTGAACACGTACGCGTCGGTGAAAGCGGTTTCCGATTACTGTTGCACATCGGGCAACGCGGACAAGGTAGTACGGTATCTGCTGAATGCGGGACACGACCGGATCATTTTCGTTCCGGACCGGTACCTGGCGGAAAATACCGCCCGGCAGCTCGGGCTGCGCTTCTGGATGGCCGGCGGGGAAGAAGAGGCGCCCGCGTCTGGCGGCGGGCCGATGGTAATCGGCTGGAGGGCCCGCTGCGAAGTGCATGAACTGTTTACACCGGAGGATGTGGAGAACGTGCGCCGGCAGTACCCGGACGCGATTATCCTGGCCCACCCGGAATGCAGCCCCGAGGTGATTGAACGGGCTGACGTGGCCGGCAGCACAAAACTGATGGTGGATTACGTGAGGCAAAATCCGGCAAAGCGCTTTGCCCTGTTTACCGAGTGTGCCATGGGCGATAATCTGGCGGCGGAGTTTCCGGACAGGGAACTGGTACGCTCCTGCTCGTTGCGCTGCAAGCATATGAATACCATTACGGTTGAAGATACATTGCGGTCACTGCAGACACTGACGCCGCGGGTGGAACTGGATCCCGACATAATCAGCCGGGCCCGCAAACCGATCGACCGCATGCTGGCAATCCGCTGACCGGCACAGGCAGGGTGTCGGCAGGACCGTCGGGTGATCTGCCTGATGCGCCGTATAAAAGGAGGAAGACGCGCATGAAATATTTCAAGACCGCCCAGTATGTTCCCGGAAAAGGCCAGGCCTGGACCTATTACGAATGTGATGACGCCGGAACGGTCCAGCGGCAGCTCACCCACATTCCGGAAACCGGGGAAACCACCCGTGTGCCGGATCCGGTTGTCCGCAAGCTTTACCGCCCGGAACTCCTGCAGGACGCGGAGGCTGAGGAATTTCTGCAACTGTGGGGTGACGAAAAAAAATCATGAGGCGCGTGGTTTCACCCTACGGAAACCATTCAGGTTCCTGGCTGCGCGGGAATCTGCATACCCACACCATGTGCAGTGACGGGTATCTTCCCCCCTGGGACACGGTGGCCGAGTATGCCCGGCTGGGCTATGACTTTTTGATGCTCAGCGACCATGACGCGCTGACGGAAGTCGACGGGCTTGATTCCCGCGGCATGGTGCTGATCCCCGGGAATGAAATTACGGATGGCGGCGGCCACATTCTTCACGTGAACGCCAGCCGCCGCGTTCCACCCCTGAAGAACCGGCAGCGGGTGATTGACCGGATCGCCGCCGACGGCGGTCTGGCTATTCTGTGCCACCCCAATTGGGAGAAGGAGTTCAATCACTGGCCCCAGCGGCAGCTGGAACGGCTCAACGGTTATCACGGGATTGAAATCTATAACGGAATCAGCGAACGTCACCCGGGAAATGCGCTGGCCACAGACCGGTGGGACCGGCTTCTGGGAATCGGCCGGCGGGTATGGGGGTTCGGGAATGACGATACCCATAAGGAAATAGACCAGGCAAAAGCATGGAACATGGTTTGCGCCCGGGACCGCTCGGTTTCGGGGATTGTAGATGCGCTGCGTTCAGGACGGTTCTACGTCAGCACGGGGGTTTATATCGACGCCATCCGTGTTTCGGGCAAACGGATTATCGTGGAGGCGCGAAACGCCCAGTGCTACGACATTATCGCCGACTACGGAAGGATCGTTGCGCGCGTGGCGGACACCGTGCTGGATTTCAGTGTCCCCGATATGTTCTGGGAAAAATTTACTTACCTGCGGGTGGAATGCCACGGACCGGCGGCCATCCAGGCGTGGACCCAGCCGTTCTTTCTTCAGAAATAGGCCGGTCCCGTCATTTTTTTATCTGTTCCTGTTGGCCTATTGCCTTTCGGACGGCCTGGGTCAGGGTTTTTTCCAGGTCCTCGGAGTACCCGTTGTGAATCCAGGCCACCTTGCCGTTGGCATCAATCACCACGAGAAACGGAATGCCTTCAACCCCGTAATTCCGGGCAACGGTACCGTCACGGTCATACAGCACGGGGAGGGTGATGGCGTTTTTCTCGATGAACCGCTTTGCGATGTCTTCGGTTTCCTGGAGATTTACCGCGTAGAATGCGACGGGTTCGTCCTTCAGGGCATTGGCCACGGCGTTGACTTTCGGCATGGCCATGCGGCACGGTCCGCACCAGGAGGCCCAAAAATCCAGCACCACCGATTTCTTCCCTTTAAAATCCGCCAGCCGGACGGTTTGCCCGCTTGCATTGGGCAGGGAAAAGTCGGGGGCTTCCGCACCCACCTTTATTTTGGTGGCCCCTTCCTCCCGGGCGTCGGGCGGAGGGGTAAAACTGAACAGGTCATCAGCAATATCCACATTGGGCTGCCATCCCGTAATCTCCGTTGCAGCGGTGAGGCGCAGGTTTAATCCCGCGTGCGTGCTGTCCTGTAGGTCGGCGCTCATATCCGCCTCGAGGAGCCGGGGGATTGGAGGGTTCTGGCGGGTAAACAGGGCGCGCAGGGTAAACCGGTCGTATATAAATTCGTAGACCAGGCACATTTCCGATCCAACCGGCTCGTCCGGGAGCCGGCGGATTTCTTTCGCCTGGTTCAGCATGACCAGGTTTCCGTGCAGGAAATCTGCTAGCCAGGTGGTTAACGCTTCAAACGGCCCGCCGGGCGCCTTGCACATGAATTCAGCACGGGGCAATACTTCCCCAAGTTTAAGGTATCGTTTGGCGGGCGGCATATAGACCCACTGCACTTTACCGTCTGAAATCAGCCAGACCTCCTCATTTCCGGATCTCAGTTCTAGCCGCAGTTTGTCCTGGCCTTTCAGTCGCGCGGATCCGTTAATGGCAGTTTCCCGGATCTGGTCTCCCCTGGTGAGTTTGGATTTCAGCAATAACTCAAAGCTGAGCGATTTGAGGTCTGCCATGCCCTGCATGATCGCGCTGACCTGTTCGGCGGGGGAACTTTCCGGCGCTTTTTCCGGCAGATTCAGGCCTATGGCCGTCGCGGTATCCTGGGCCGCTGAAGTTCCTCCGCACAGCAGCGCGGTTAAGGCTGCCAGTATGACACTGCCCCAGAAATGGAACCGGTTCATCGGTTGCTCCTTCCGTTGGGACCCAAAGCCCGCATACATTTATGGCGCGCCGCGTACCCGTTTTTGCAGCCCGCGCCGGTATTGGGCTATTATAACGCAAAAGAGTAAACACAGTTTGTTAATTCCGCCGCGGGCGGAGGCAGGATATTCCCATGAGCAAACTCCTGACGGATCATGTTTTTACTTCCGAATCGGTTTCAGAAGGGCATCCCGACAAGATCTGCGACCAGATATCAGACGCCATTCTGGACGCGTGCCTGGCGGTGGACCCGTCCAGTCACGTGGGATGCGAAACCTTGGTCGCCACCGATTTCGTGGTCAACGCGGGTGAGATCACCTGCTCGGGCTGGGGCGGCATTGATCCTGAAGCCGTCGCGCGGCAGGTGGTGCGGGAAATCGGGTATACCCGGGATGATATCGGGTTCTGCGACCGGACGTTTACCTATATTAACCGGATCCACGAGCAGTCTCCGGATATTGCCCAGGGCGTCAACGAAGGGGAAGGACTGTTTAAGGAACAGGGCGCGGGCGACCAGGGCATGATGTTCGGCTACGCTACGGATGAAACGCCGGAATATATGCCGGCTCCAATTCAGTTCAGCCACAGCCTGCTGATCGAATTGGCCAGGATCCGCAAGGCCGGCGAGATCCCCTGGCTCCGTCCGGATTCCAAATCCCAGGTGTCGGTGCGTTACGTAAACGGCCGTCCCGCGGAGATTACCACTGTGGTGATTTCCCACCAGACGGACGACCTGCCCCTGGAAAAAATCCGCGCGGACCTGATAGAGGTCGCGAAAAAGGTGCTGGAACCCACAGGTCTCCTGACCGGCAGGACAGAGTATTTTATTAATCCGACCGGACGGTTTGTGATCGGCGGACCCCACGGGGACAGCGGCCTGACCGGACGCAAAATTATCGTGGACACGTACGGCGGCGTGGCGTCCCACGGAGGCGGCGCCTTTTCAGGAAAAGACCCTACCAAGGTGGACCGTTCCGCCGCGTACTACGCCCGCTGGGCAGCGAAAAACATTGTCGCGGCAGGGCTTGCCCGCAAATGCGAGATCCAGGTGGCCTACGCGATCGGTGTGGCCCGGCCGATGAGCATTAATGTGTCCACCTACGGCACGGGCGTCGTGCCGGATGAAAAGCTTCAGCAGGTGCTGGAGAGCGGCGAGGTATTTGACTTCCGGCCGGCCCGTATCATGACTGACCTGAACCTGGCCCATCCCAGTGGATGGAGTTACCGGCAGACCGCCGCCTATGGCCACTTCGGCCGCGATATTTTCCCATGGGAGCAGCTTAACCGGGTGGATGCCCTGAAAAAGGCGGTCAGCTGAAACAGCAGAACGGCGCTCCGACCCGGCCTGTTAAAGGGCCGGGTCGGTTTTTTCTTTGGGTAAGGTGATACGCCGGTTGTGTTACACTGCCCGCGGAGGACTGTGGTCATGAACAGTTTTCGGTCGCGGCTGGATGACTTTTTCGGGATTACTGAACGGGGGTCCACATTTGGGCGGGAGATATCCGGCGGGTTCAGCGCGTTTGCCGCCATGAGTTATATCGTTTTCGTCCAGCCCACCGTACTGGCCATTGCGGGCATGGATTTTGGGGCGGTGCTGACGGCTACGTGCGTGTCTTCCGCGATTGCCTGTGTGCTGATGGGCGTGCTGGCCCGGTACCCCTTCGCGCTGGCGCCGGGCATGGGGGAAAATTTCCTGTTTGCCCTGGCCATCTGCGGAGGTATGGGGTATACCTGGCAGAACGCGCTGGGAATGGTGCTGATCTCCGGCGTGCTGTTCGTGGCATTGACCTTGACCGGCGCGCGGGAACGAGTTCTGGAGGTGTTCCCGGTCTCGCTTCGCAATGCCATAGGCCCGGCTATCGGGCTGTTTATTGCGTTTATTGGGCTGCAGTGGAGCGGCCTGGTGGCCCTGAGCCCGGCGACGATGGTCCGCATTGGGAATCTCCATCATCCCGTCACGCTGGTGTCGCTGGCGGGACTGGGGCTTACGGTCGCGCTGCTGCTGTGGAACATTCGGTCCGCGCTGCTGGTCGGCGTTCTGGCCACAGCGGGGCTTGGGTGGCTGACCGGCGCGTTTAATGCCACCGATGTCCCAGACGCTGCCATCAGCTTCGATACATTTTTCCAGGTCAGGTTTGATCAGCTGCTGGAACGGCCGGCCAACGCGCTGACCGCCATTGCGCTGCTGTTTTTTTTGGACTTCTTTGACACCGTAGGTTCTCTGGTCGGTCTGTCCACCCAGGCGGGATTTATCGATGAGAATGGCAGGCTGCCGCGGGCCGGCAAAGCGTTTCTGTCAGACGCGCTGGGGACTTGCGCGGGGGCGCTTTGCGGCACCTCCACGGTGACCACCTACGTGGAGAGCGCCGCGGGCATCAGCGCGGGCGCGCGGACCGGACTGGCCGCCGTTGTCACGGGAGGCTGTTTTCTGCTGGCGCCGCTGCTGATGCCTGTGGCGGCGTTTGTCGGGGGCAATGTGGGGCCTGCTTACTACGCGGATCTGGGTATGCCCGATACCCTGGTGGCCATGCATCCCGCGGTTTCGCCCGCGCTGATTCTGGTGGGATTCCTCATGCTGTCTCCGCTGGCCCGGATCAACTGGAGCGACCTGACCGAAGGGCTGCCGGCTTTTATCACGGTGCTGGGCATGGTTTTCGGCTATGGCATTACCGAAGGCATTGCCGCAGGATGTGTTGCCTGTTCTGCGTGCAAGCTGCTTGCCGGTCGGGGACGGGAAATTCACGCGGTATTTCACGGAATTGCAGTACTGTTCGTGCTCAGGTACGTGTTTCTGATGTAGCCGGTTCTGCCGCAAAACCGGGCGACAGGCCGTATCGGACTGGATAAAGCAGCAATTTCAGAGGCAGGAACTGCTGGCATTCCCTTCCGGCTGTTTGTTTCTTTTTGTTTGTTTTTGTAAAATATGAACGGTTGGGGCGTGGGACAGGTTGTAAAGAAATGGAATCAAATCCTATGGATGAAATGCTGACTGTAGAGGAGGTGGCGGAAATACTGAAGGTCAGGCCCCTGACAGTCCGTCAGATGTTCCGGGAGCAGCGACTGCGGGGCTTTAAGATCGGCAAAGCCTGGCGCACGACCCGGACCTGGCTTAATGAAGACCTTGTCGCCATGAGTCAGGGAGTGGCGACTCCGCCCATGGCTGCCGTTTCTGAGAGCTCTCCTCCCCCAAAAAGGGCTAAACGAAAGCCTGCTGCCGGCCGTTTAGTTTCCCCTGTCTCGGCAGGGCCGGACCGGACAGATTCCGATAACATTTCGATAGAGGAATCAAAGGACCAGGCAGCTGAGTCGCCTGCGGTACGGGTTATGCCGACTTCAGCGGAAGGAGAGTCTGGTTCGGATCCCGTGTCTTCCGGGAATGCGAAACCTTCTTCGTCATCACATGCCGAGGAACCTTCCGGACCGGATGATCCGCAGCAATATCTTTTTTAGCGGGAAAAATCCGTAAAAACCGCTTGACAGGCCATAGTTATTATGGTAGTATATACGGAAAACACCGAATAAGCCGAGTGAAAGAGGGATGGATTGGCGCTGAAAGGATGGAATGATGAGAAACCGGGTGTTCACGACAGGTGAAGTAGCGGAAATCTGCGGGGTTTCGGCGGATACAGTGTCGCGCTGGTTTGACCTGGGCCAGATCGACGGCTACCGGCTGGGTCCCGGAGGAGACCGCCGGATTCCCTATCAGAGCCTGCGGAAATTCATGCTCAGCCACGGCATCCCCCTGGACCGGCTGGAAGAGGGCGAGCAGCGTATCCTGGTTGTGGACGACGACCCCTATTACCTGGACATTATCCCCTCTGCCCTGTCGTCCGATGAGAACTATGTGGTTATTACGGCATCCACGGGGTTCGACGCGGGGGCGATGGTCGTTGAACACAACCCTCAGCTGGTGATCCTTGATATCCATCTTTCGGACATGGACGGCCGCATGGTGGCCGAACGGATTAAACTGCGGCCGGAGACGCGGAACACCCGTATCCTGGGCATTTCAGGGTACATAGATGACAACGAAATCCGCGAACTGACGGATTTCGGGTTTGATGATTTCCTGAAGAAACCGTTTCCCGTGGAGGAAATCCGGACGCGGGTAAAAGGCCTGATTGAGATGCCCAACTCCCGGGTGAGGCGGGTTCGCGGCAACCAGTAGGCGCTGAACCACACGGGAAAGCCGCCAGTTAACCAACCGGGGGGTGGGCACGGGGGGTGTATTCGAGGCGAGCGGCCGAAGTGAAATGCGGAGAATCAGGCCCGTTCGGGCTTTGCGGCGCGTTCAAGCAGCAGGTCCATGGCCATCAGGGGCGAGCATTCGCCGGCCAGGAGTCGGCAGACCATTTCCGTGATGGGCATCTCCACGCCGTGCGTGGCCGCGAGATCCCGGACCGCAGGCGCGGCATATATTCCTTCGGCCACTTTGGGTGTGGCGCTCAGGTAAGCACTCAGGTTACACCCGCGTCCCAGCGCTTCGCCGACCGCCCGGTTTCGGGAATGCCGGCTGGAGCAGGTGACGATCAGGTCGCCCATGCCGCTCAGTCCGGCGAAGGTGATCGGATTGGCGCCGCAGGCGGTACCCAGCCGGACCATTTCCGCCAGTCCCCGGGTCATCAGGCCGGCTTTGGCGCTGTCGCCCAGGCCAAGGCCGTCACACACGCCTGCCGCAATGGCGATTACATTTTTGATGGCGCCGCCCAGTTCCACTCCGACGAGATCATCGCTTCGGTATACCCGGAAGACGGGCGCGAAAAAAAGCTGCTGGACGGCTTCCGCCACGTCTTCCCGTCCGCTTGCGGCCACCACGGAGGCGGGCAGGTCCTGTCCCACCTCCTCGGCATGGCTGGGTCCGCTCAGCGCGGCGACGGGACCACCGGACGCCGCATCCAGAATCACTTCACTCATCCGGAACAGGGTTTCCTGTTCGATGCCTTTGGTGACGCTGACGCGGATGGTATTCACGGGGAATCGCCAGCGGGCGGCCACCTCACGCAACCCCCGCGACGGTACAGCATACACCACAAAATCCGGATCCGGAATGGGGTCATCCCGAAGTTCTACGGTTTCAGGCAGCCTGACACCAGGGAGCAGACGAGGGTCTTCCCGGTACAGGCGCAACGCCTCCAGCGGAGGACCGGGCCGGCGCCAGAGCACAACGGAGTGACCGTTCAGCGCCAGCCGCCGCGCCAGGGCCAGTCCCCACGCGCCGCCGCCTATCACCTGCACACTGCTCATTCCGGATTCCTTTACCGTAACTTGATTCGGTTGGCTCAGCGCCCCGGCATCTGGTCCGGCCCCACGCTGAAATTAATGGGCGTCAGTTTATTCAGCAGGGATCCGGCAAAGCCGTGGGAAAATCCAAGGGCGAACAGGTTGGTCATCTGGAAATACAGCGCGCCGCCCAGCAGCCCGCCCAGGAACGTGAACAGCATGAGCCACGCGTTCGGCAGGTGAATCATGCCGAAGACGAACGCGGAGCAGAGGCAGGCCTTGAACAGTTCCCGCCGGGAGCGTTCAATGGGAAAAGAGCGGGCGAAATGGGTGGCGTAGTATGAGGTAAAGATGAGCTGCTGCACCCAGCCCCAGGTGACGTATCCCGCCCACTGTCCGCCGATGGCCAGCGGATCGGCCAGGACGGCCAGCCGCTCCCGGGCGGTTTCCCCCCGGAGCCTGAGGAAATGCCAGGACTCCAGTGACTGGCGGAAAGGCTCCAGCAGAACCTGGAACAGGATATTGAAAAGCAGGATCATAACCAGCGCGCCCAGCAGAAAAGCGGCGATGAAACGAAGCGCGTTGCGGAAATTGTCCAGTCGGACCATGAACGGGATTCCGACGAACAGCCACAGGGCGTCAAGCGCCAAAATCAGCGCGATGAGGAAAAAAATCTTTCCGCCGAAGACGGGATACCATTCGGCATAACGCTGATCGATCTCACAGCTGAACGTTACCGCTGCGGCACAGTAAAGGAGCGTCATCATGGCCAGGACAATTAGCACCTCCCGCCAATACCGTATGAGAGCCGGAGGGGCGCCGTTTCGAGGCAGGTAGTAAGCCACCGGATCCCCCAGGCCGCGGCACTCCCAGTAAAAATACCGCCAACCCAGCGCGCGCCGGTGGGGCGGCAGAAAAACGTGTTTTTCCCAGCGGTAATGCACGAGCGGGGAAAGGATGAAAGCCCATACGAGGGTGGGAATGCCCAGAACCAGGCGGAACCGCCACATGGCCGGGCCGTCGAGCCAGTAGTCACACCAGACCACCGCCATCATGATGAAAAAAACGGCCCATGCTTCGTAGAAATTCCACCGACGCAATGCGCGGATCCGGTCTTCGGGGACCGTATCCGTCCATGCGATGAAACCGCTGTCCCGGTCCAGGTTGATTTCGGTAAAACAGGCCGCAACTGATTTCAGCCAGCGCATACTTGTTGATTCCATGGGTGTGAATGCTGTCCGATATCATACCGCGCGGGCGGAAGAGCCGGTTCTGGCGCTCCGCCCGCGGTAAAATCCGTCCAGGGTTCAGCCATCAGCAGGGCAGTTCCCAGCCTTTCCGGTATTCCTTGGTCAGCAGGGCATTCAATGCCGCGTTGCTGGTGATCTTACCGTTCACGCAGTCATAGGTTACCGGTTCGCCCGCTTTCAGGGCGATGTTGCCGAAGTTGGCCATCTCAGTGAGCGGGCCGGCATAGGAGAAGTCGGACACCGCTTTTTTGCCGGCGTAGATGCAGTCGATCCAGTGGAGGTAGGGATTTCCTCTGGGGATACGCTCCAGCTGCTGGGGAGGCGCGGTATAGTCTTTCATGCGCGCCGCGGGAAGCAGCCTTGCGTCGCCGCCGTATTCGCCGGCAGTGGCGATGCCGTCGGAACCGATGAACAGCGAGCCGTTGTCGCCATCTCCCAATTTTTCATCATCAGGAATGCCTTCCGGCCGTTTGGGCTGCAGTCCGCCGTCGTACCAGTAGACGGTTACCGGATCCATGGGACCGCCGTCGGTCTGCCGGGCGGGGAAAGTGAACTTAATGGTGGACTTCAGGGGGTATGTCTGCGCGGTCATACCTTCCTGGGTTACCAGTTCCACGGTGAAGGATTCGGCCCTGCTCAGGCCGAGCGCCCAGTTGGCCGGATCCATGATATGGCAGGCCATATCGCCGATGGCGCCGCATCCAAAATCCCACCATCCACGCCAGTTGAAGGGTGCGTATTTTTTGTTGTAGGGGCGGAAGGGCGCGGGACCGATCCACAGGTCCCAATCCATTGTTTCCGGTACGGGCTCCTCGGGCAGTGGGTCGGCGATCCCCTGAGGCCATACGGGGCGATTGGTCCAGATATGGGCTTCCGTAACTTTTCCGATCTTACCGGCCCAGATCATTTCACACAGGTCCCGGACGCCGTCGCCGCAGTGCCCCTGGTTGCCCATCATGGTGATGACTCCGGTTTCAGCGGCCGTTTGCCGCAGCAGCCGGGCTTCAGCGATGGTATGGGTCAGCGGCTTCTGCACGTATACGTGTTTACCCATTTTCATGGCCATGTAGGCCGCCGGGGCGTGGCTGTGGTCGGGGGTGGAAACCGTACAGGCGTCGATCTGGTCCCCCATTTCCTCCAGCATTTTCCGGTAGTCTTTATATTGTTTGGCGTTTTTCAGCCGGTAGAAGGCCTCTTCACAGCGCTTCCAGTCCGGGTCCGCCAGGGCGACCACCTCCACGCGCTTGCGGTCCCGCGCGCAACTCATGATATCGTCCAGCCCTTTGCCTCCGGCGCCGATTCCGGCCACCCGGAGCTTTTCGTTTGGGGAGAGTTTTCGGGGAACCACCTCCGCGGCGTTAACCCGGAAAGCCGTGACAACAGCGGTAGTGGTGGCGCAGGCCAGAAAGGCGCGGCGGGTAATTGAGTGATCCATAGTTATTGTCCTTTTATGTTGCGGGGTAAAGCCTTGTTTTGTCTCCACATCCCCAACCAGTACATTAAGAGACTGTTTTTTCAGTGGAATTGTTTCGCGCAAAAAAGAGCTTTACCCGTGAGGGAACCGGAGGGTATGATACTGCAAGATGATGTTCGGGCGGAAATCAAGGAGTGTCGAAGCGAGCGATTGTCAGAAGGAGGAAATCGATGTCTTGCCTGAATCGTACCGCATGTCTTGTGCTGATCCTGAGTTTGCTGGGCGTTACGGCGGCCTCCGCCGAAAAAGTCACGTTTGAATCGCTTCTGAAGGAACTCACCGATCTCGAGCGGCTCGCCAGGGTCAGCCAACCGGCCTACATCACTAAACAGGCATCCAGTTATGACCGGCGCTCAACGGATCCCGCCGTGCTCACCGAAGAAAACTGGTTCGCCAACGGAGACCGGAACCAGGTGCTTCGGGTGGAAGATACACCCCTGGGCCGGGAACACGTGCTGCTGGACGTGGAGGGTCCCGGCGCGCTGGTGCGTATCTGGTCGGCCAACCCGAACGACGGGGGAATCGTGCGGATTTATCTGGATCAGCAGCCTGAACCCCTGTTCGAGATGCCCCTGCAGGTGATGCTGGGAGGCGGCACCAAACCTTTCCTGGAACCCATCGCGCACATGCGGGCCAGCGGATGGAACAGCTACCTGCCCATTCCGTACGCCAAACACTGCAAAGTCACGGTGTCCAACCCGGATATCTATTATCACATCAATTACCGGGTGTACGCTTCGGGTACCGAGGTGGAAACGCTTACCCCTGAGATTCTGGAAGCCGGTATGCCTGTTGTGCGGGAAACGGCAAAAACGCTCGCTGAACCCTGGGATCGGGCGCTGCCGAACCGGGATGGACTGGAGAAAACTCCCTACGAAGTGATCCTTGCTCCCGGAACCAGCGAAACGCTGGAGCTGACCGGCCCGGCGGCGATTCGGGAGATAACCTGCCTGGCGGAAACGATGGAGCCGGAAAAGGCGCTTCGGGGCATCCTGCTTGAGATAGCGTTTGACGCACAGGTGCCTTCGGTGGTTGCGCCGCTGGGGGACTTTTTCGCGACCGCGCCGGGACCGAATCCCTACCGGTCCCTTTCATCCGGCGTCATGGACGACCATACGCTGTACAGCCGCTGGGTAATGCCCTTCCGGAATCAGGCGGTTCTGCGCGTGACCAATCACACCGATTCCGAGGTGACCCTGCGGGGATCCGTGGGGACAGGAGCGTGGTCCTGGGATGACCGCTCCCTGTATTTCCACGCGAAATATAAATACGTCCGGGATATCCCCACGCGACCCTTCCAGGACTGGAACTATCTGACGGTTAACGGCGGTCCCGGGCGCTTGGCGGGGGTCATGCTGCATGTTTCCAATCCCTCCCGGAAATGGTGGGGAGAGGGAGATGAGAAAATCTACGTGGACGGGGAATCCTTCCCCAGCCATTTTGGAACGGGGACCGAAGATTATTTCGGTTACGCCTGGTGCAGCCCCACGATTTTTACGCACGCCTACCATAACCAGCCGCGCTGCGACGGTCCCGACAATTACGGTCACAGCTGCGTCAGCCGCTTTCATATCATTGACGACATTCCGTGGAATTCCTCGTTCCGGTTTGACATGGAACTGTGGCACTCGGATGATGTCTTGTTCTCCCAGTCCGTGGTGGCCTACTGGTACGCGGCGGCAGGGTCGTCAGACACCTTTGAACCGGTCAGTCCGGCGGGGTTGACCGTTCCGGAAATTGAACCGATAGCCGGCGTGGCAGGCGCCATTGAAGGCGAATTCATGCGGGTTTTGTCGTGTTCGGCCGGGTCGGTGACCCGCCAGTCCGGTCCCTGGGACTGGAGCCGGGGTGAACAGTTGTGGTGGAGCGGACCGGGACGGGGCGCCACGCTGCAGGTCGGTTTCCTGGTGCCCGAGGCCGGACGATACGTGGTGTTCGGGCGGTTTACGAAGGGACCGGATTACGGCGGCCACGCGCTGAAAATCAATGGCGAAGAAGCCCTGAAGCATACGGATTTCTACAGCGCGGATGTGGAGGTGACAGAGGAGATCCGTCTGGGTGAGTTCGACCTGCGCCAGGGCGAAAATATTCTCGAAGTGACCTGTGGCCGGAAGAACGTGAAAGCCCTTCCCGCCAATATGTTCGGACTGAATTACCTGCGGCTTGAACGTCCCTGAAGGGGCGGATTTAAACCGCACGTTCAATCTGAAAAACACTAAGACCATGACCATGACACGCAATGTGCGCGCAGGCTTTCCTGACGAATGTGCCGCATGGCGCACAGTGGGGAGTTCTGCGTGTTGACTGTAACTTTTTTCCCCTACCAAGAACGCCAGGTGTTTATTATTAAAACCCGCGGGAGCCGCACCACGGAGAAAAGGATTGAATCGTAAGACCGTTTAAGAATACGATATAGGTAAACGATTTCAGGTGAAGCGAGTGGAATTGTAGACAAGGAGGAAATCGATGTCTTATCTGAATCGTACCGCGTGTCTTGTGCTGATTTTGGGGTTGCTGGGCGTTACGGCGGCCTCCGCTGAAAAGGTCACGTTTGAATCGCTTTTGAAGGAACTCACCGATCTCGAGCGGCTCGCCAGGGTCAGCCAGCCGGCCTACATCACTAAACAGGCATCCAGTTATGACCGGCGCTCAACGGATCCTGCCGTGCTCACCGTGGAAAACTGGTTCGCCAACAACGACCGGAACCAGGTGCTTCGGGTGGAAGACACACCCATGGGTAGGGAATATGTGCTGCTGGACGTGGAGGGTCCCGGCGCGCTGGTGCGTATCTGGTCGGCCAACCCGAACGACGGGGGAATCGTGCGGATTTATCTGGACCGGCAGCCTGAGCCCCTGTTCGAGATGCCCCTCCAAATGATGCTTAGTGGAGACGCTAAGCCTTTCCTGGAGCCCATCGCGCACATTCGGGCCAGAGGATGGAACAGCTACCTCCCTATTCCGTACGCCAAACACTGCAAAGTCACCATCTCCAGCCCGGATATCTATTACCATATCAATTACCGGGTGTACGCTCCGGGTACCGAGGTGGAAACACTTACCCCCGAGATTCTGGAAGCCGGTATGCCTGTTGTGCGGGAAACGGCAAAAACGCTCGCTGAACCCTGGGATCGGGCGCTGCCAAACCGGGACGGGCTGGAGAAGACCCCGTATGAGGTGACCCTTGCCCCCGGAACCAGCGAAACGCTGGAGCTGACCGGTCCGGCGGCGATTCGGGAAATAACCTGCCTGGTAGAAACGATGGAGCCGGAGAAGGCGCTTCGGGGTATCCTGCTTGAGGTGGCATTTGACGGATTGGCGCCTTCGGTGGTTGCGCCGCTGGGGGACTTTTTCGCGACCGCGCCGGGACCGAATCCCTACCAGTCCCTTTCATCCGGTGTCATGGACGACCACACCCTGTACAGCCGCTGGGTAATGCCCTTCCGGAATCAGGCGGTTCTGCGCGTGACCAATCACACCGATTCCGAGGTGACCCTGCGCGGAGCCGTGCGGACAGGAGCGTGGTCCTGGGATGACCGTTCTCTGTATTTCCACGCGAAATACAAGTACGTCCGGGATGTCCCCTCCCAGCCATTCAGGGACTGGAATTATCTGACGGTTAACGACGGTCCCGGGCGCTTGGCGGGGGTCATGCTGCATGTTTCCAACCCTTCCCAGAAATGGTGGGGAGAGGGAGATGAGAAAATCTACGTGGACGGGGAATCCTTCCCCAGCCATTTTGGAACGGGGACTGAAGATTACTTCGGTTATGCCTGGGGTAATCTCACGGTATTTACGCACGCCTACCATAACCAGCCGCGCTGGGGCGGTCCTGAGCATTACGGCCACTGTTGCGTCAGCCGCTTTCATATCATTGACGACATTCCGTGGAATTCCTCGTTCCGGTTTGACATGGAACTGTGGCACTGTGACGATGTTCTGTACTCGCAGTCCGTGGTGGCCTACTGGTACGCGGCGGCAGGGTCGTCAGACACCTTTGAACCGGTCAGTCCGGCTGGGTTGACCGTTCCGAAAATTGAACCGATAGCCAGCGTGGCGGGGGCTATTGAAGGCGAACTCATGCGGGTCGTGTCATGTTCGGCCGGCTCGGTGTTCCGCCAATGGGGTCCCCGAGACTGGAGCCAGGGTGAACAGTTGGAGTGGAGTGGAGCGGGACGGGGAGCCACACTTCTGCTCGGTTTCCGGGTACCCGAAGCCGGGCGATACGTGGTGTTCGGGCGGTTTACAAAGGGGCCGGATTACGGGGGCCACGAACTGAAAATCAATAGCGCAGCTGCCCTGAAGCGTATGGATTTCTACAGTCCGGACGTGGAAGTGACAGAGGAGATCCGTCTGGGTGAGTTCGACCTGTGTCAGGGAGAGAATATACTCGAAGTGACCTGTGGCCGGAAGAACGTGAAAGCCCTTCCCGCCAATATGTTCGGACTGGATTACCTGCGGCTTGAACGTCCCTGAAGGGGCGGACCGGAGCCGCATATTCAACCTGAAGGACCCCCAAAACCATGAAACACGCGCGGTGCAAGATGGAGGCATGCGCATGCCTGCTGGCATGCCTGGCGTTGCTGGGGCCGGCCGGTTGCGGCTGCGGCAGTCCCAGCCGGAAAGCGACAGAGCTCGCAATGGAAAAAGCGGTTGAGGCGACCGCGCGGGCGCATGGGCAGGATGTCCAGGTGGACCTGAATTCAGAAGGCCAGTCCACCGTGACGGTCAGGGAAAAGGATGGCGCAAAAACCATGACCATATCCGCCCAGGAGGGGCTAACGCAAATGCATTCGACGGGTCCCGGCGGAAAGAACCAAAGCATGACCGTTGGGAAAAAAGTGGCTATTCCGGACACGTTTCCAAAGGACGTACCCCTGCCTCAGGACTTTACCGCGACTGCGGCGATCTATGACGAAAGCGGCCCATCCTGGACCGTGCAGGGGAAAGTGCCGCGGCCCCTGGCGGAGGTCCGGGATTTTTACGCGGGACGTCTTGGCCAGTCAGGCTGGACGCCCCAGGTCTCATTGGACACCGCGGAGCTGGTATCCCTGACTTTTGAAAAGGACGACCGGGTCCTTTCCGTCATGGCCGGTCCCGAAGACGGGGCAACCGTTTTATCGGTGGCTGTATCGCCCCGGTGATCAGATGCCAGGATTTTCCGTTTTTACGCGGACATGAATATGCTGTTTTGCCGGGCCTGTTAACGTCAGGCGGATCTCACGGCGGCTGTCCAGAATTTCGGCGGAGCCGGCGCCGTCCGCGTCGACGTGGCGGATTTCAAGGTTGCCGGGCAGCCGCAGGCGGAGAACGACAGACTGAGGCGGGTCATTCTGTGGCGGGGCAATATTGGCCTCCAGGTAACCCTGGTCCACCCGGGACGCGATGGTGAAACTGACTGTACCGAAACCGGTAGGCAGGTTTTCCACGGCCACCCGTTTTCCGGACTCCAGCCAGGCGGAAGGAATAAAGGGCGCCAGCCAGAGCTCCCGGTTCCGTTCCTGCGCCAGCATCAGCCGGGATTGGTGGAGAAAATACCCGGTTTCATGCGTTTTGTTAAAGGCGCCCGCGACGAAATGTTCCCATATGGATAGGTCTTCGGGGTTGAGCAGGGACGCGATCGCGTTGAAATAGGAGCGCAGGAAGGGTTTTGGGTCATCCCGCAGCGCGTGCAGTTCGACAGTCCGGGCGTAATAGGGTTGCACTTTGGCGAAACCGCCCCGGTTAAACCAGTCGGCGCGATTGGCCGCTTCATCGGTAAACTGAAACCATCCGGGCCGGAAAAACTGCACGTCTTCCATATGCTGGATGATCCAGTCCGTTCTCTGGTCTTCCGCCGGTAGTATTCCCATAGGCGCAAGGTGGTGGCTGCCCAGTTCCACGTCATAGCACCAGCTCCGGCCCATATCTTCTCCGCCATAGAGAAACTCAATCGGAAGGGGACTCAGCAACTGGCAGGGATAATAAGGCACCCAGGCGCCATTTTCCAGCCGGACCACGGGCGTTCTGCTTCGGGCGATGTCGCAGGCGCGGAGAATATCCTGCCGAAAGGACTCGGCGTCGGCGACGATCTCCTCCGCCCCGGGATATCCGATGGCTTTCAGCGATTCTCCGGCGTCCCGGAGTCCGGCGCAGTAGTTTCCGTTCAGGTAAAAGTAATAGGCAAATACGTTCCAGTCCGCCAGCACACCCGGCGGCATCAGGCCGTATTCAGGCACCCGATCTCCGGACGCGTCCGTCTGCATGGTCTTGCGGCGTTCCGACATCACCCACCGGCAGACCTTCGCCACCGCGTCGGCGTGATTCGAAAGCCAGGATAAATTGTGCGAAAGACGAACGTACTCGCCCAGGGTCCACAGGTGCCAGCCGGTGCCCAAAACGGTATACCCGGTGGTGAGAAACCCCTGTTCATTGTACCGGTCAATAAAATATTCCAGTCCCCGACGCGCGAAATCGTCCTGGCCCATATGCATCATGCCCCGGATGACGGAATGGGCCTCGCTCTCCAGCGGTCCGTAGGCCATGCTGGCGATCCAGGGGGCTACGGTTCGGCCGTTATCGTTTCGGGCGGCCAGGTAACAGTGAACAATGGATGCGGGAATCAGGCGGTTCAGGAGGGGATCCGGAAGGTCGAATCGCGCGCCGCCGGACAGGAGCGCGTCCCAGTAGGAGCGGGTATCCTGGAGCAGGGCTTCCGCGGCGTCCAGGTCCGGAATGACGGCGGGTTCGGCATTTTCCCATGCCGGGAAAAACATCACAAACCGGGCACGATCCCGGGCGGCAATCCGTAGAGTATTCTGATCCGCCTCCATGCGGATCCGCTCAGGATCCGCAACCACCCCCGCAACCAGCCGTTTAGCGTGGTGAACCAGCATAATATGAGGGTCGCTGTCCCGGGAGATGGTGATGGGCTCGGCTGTTTTTGTGGAAAAATTCAGGGTCAGGTTGAGTGTGGTGTCAGGGTCGGGATGAAGTGTGTATGCCGATACGCCCATGACCCAGTCCCGCCACCACACGGGTTTTTCGGGATCAGCCGGCGCGTAGGGCGCGACAAATATACGGTTTTCCATACGGAAATGTTCGCCGCTCCGTTTGATATGCAGGATGGGGTACCAGCTGTCGTTTTCCAGTGCGCGCCGGAGCATATCCGGATTTTCTCCCTCCGGGCGCACTTCTACTCGACAGGCATGTTCCCGAACCACTCCGGAGACCTGATTGTAGACTGCGGGATCATCCTCGAAAGAGATATCACCCTGCCGGGAGACCACGAATTTGCGGTTGTCGCAGGCCAGGGAAAGCATGGTCGGGGCGGTGACCAGGTCGGGCAGGCTGGTTTTGGACATGGCCTGGTCGAGGGTCTGTTCCGGCAGTTCGCGCACCCGGTCCAGGATGGTTTTTCCCTTGTTCACCTGTTCCCGGCAGGCGTCAGGCGTCGGAGACGGCCTGGAGGCGTCCGTGACCAGCAGTCCGGCGTGCGGAACATATACCGCTCCCTGCTCCAGCACGTCGCGTACGGCAACCCCGAACGCATCCTGGGGCAGGCGGAACCGGAGAACTGTCTGTTCGACCTGCTGCCAGGACGCGGGAGCCGCGTGAATAAGGCGCAGATCGAGCGGTTCACCCAGCCGCCAGGTCCTGACGGGTACCGACGATTCCGCCAGCGCGCCGTTATAAACTTCCACCGTTCCGGAAGCGTCAGGATCCGAGGTTTCCGCCTGGACACGCAGGACGGCTTCTTCATACCGGCAACGGGAAAACGCGCGGATTTGCTGGAGCGATACGGCCTGTTCGGTAGAAGGGAAAATGAAGCGCACCTTCAGCGTTCCATAAGGCGTACCCTCCGGAATAGCGGTCCAGTCGGGGTAGAACAGCCAGGTCTGTCCCTCCTGTTCGGCCTGTCCCGGCAAAGTATTCCAGGTTCCCTGCCATCGGGATCCCGCTTCCGGCATGCGCCAGTATTCCACGGCGATATCCCGCGGCAGGGCGGCTCCATCCGGGAATACGAGTGCCAGCCTGGCCAGGCGGCGCCATTCCAGCCACTCGAGCCCCACGCAGGAACGGCCGTCTGGAAACACCGGTACGCGGATTGTGCCGTCCGGACCGGCCGTGACAGGCGTTTCGGGGTACAGGTCCTCCGCGGACATGGTTTCCAGGCGGGAAGCCCGGGTACCTTCTGTTCGGGCGGGATCCCAGGCCAGCATCCTGGCAAAAGGCGCAATGTCCACCGCGGGCCCGGATACCTTTCTGGCGGCCTGGGGATCCGGGACCAGGCGCGGCGCGGCCCAGTTGGCCGCGTCACAGGTAATTCCGTCACCGACGTCAGACACCTCCAGCCGGAGTTCCTGCGCGCCTTTCAGCGGAATCCGGACAGGAATCGGATCCGCCCCTTCCCGGAGGATTCCGCTGTCGAACACTTTTTGTCCGTCGACTGTGGCCGTCATTATGACGCTGCCGGTTCCGGTACCGCCCTGCCACTGTACGCCGGCATAGGCTTCAAATGATTCATACTGTCCGTCCAGCGCCAGGACGGTAAGCGCCGGCGCGTGCACGCCGAGGCCGGATGAAAACTCACGGCTCCCGATACGCAGGGAAAGCGGCGCGGTTCCCGGCGCGTGGGCCGCGTGATCCAGTCCGACCTGTCCCCATCCCTGCTGATGGGCCACGGCAAGCTTGTACAGAGCGCGTCCGGAGGTTACGGTCCCCGGCGGGTCCGCCTGCGCGGCAAGGCAGCATGACAATCCGACGAACGCACCTGTCAGCAGAAACAGCCGTTTCCATTGGCACCGCATGTGAAATTCCTCCCAGTCCGGATTTCAGGGCAAAGAGTTGCCCTGAGTGTTTTGCGATTCCTGGTGTTTTTCCTCCCACCGGCAGTAAGCCAGGATCAGCCGCGCGCTCATGCCGTAGGAAGCCGCGCCGCCTTTGACGCGGTTAACCTTGAGGTAGGCGTCATTGATCCGGTGCTGCGCCTGGCTTACCCGCCCCGCGTAGCGCTGATAAAACGCGGCGGCCGCTTCCAGGTCGCGCCGGATCCCCGGCAGCCGTTTATCCGCCAGCGCGCGGGCCGCTTCGGGATCCACACGATTCAGCAGGCCGAGAATCTGCCGCTGCGCCATAAGCCACCCGGAATATCGGGCGTACGGAGACGCGGCATGGATGCAGGCGAGGAAACCGAAGAAATTGGCTTCATCCTCGCTGGTTATTCCCCGCTGGTGGGCTTTTTCATGGGCGATGGTATGGGCCAGATGACAGGGCGGCACCAGCGGGTTGTAATTCGCCTCGCCGGTGTAGGGCGAATAGACGCCGGAAATCAGGGTATAGCTCATGGCTTTCGCGAAGAGGACGGGTTTGGCGGGCGCCCGGGGTGCGCTGAAAGACGCGTGCAGATCCATAAGTCGGCCGACCTGCTGATACGCGGATTCCAGCCTCTTGTCCAGCTCGCGCCACCCCTCAGGCGGAGTGCTGGGAACGCCGGGGTCGTTGGTTTCAAAAGCTTCCATAAACGCCCGGTTGGTCTCTTCGACCAGGCGTTCCGCGAATTCCTTCAGTTCCTTGGCGGCGGCCTCATCAGAATCCGGGGTTCGGTCAAAATCTTCCCATCCCTGGCGCGCGATAAACCCCGCCCGGCTGTAGTTGAAGCCCCAGGTGATGTAGAACACGCTTACGATGACCGCGACCAGCATGACCAGCCGGGTGACGAAGCATCCCAGGGCGTTCAGAAGTCCGCGCCGACGCCTCAACACCTGCAGGATGCCCCGGAATGTCCACCACAGGGGCGTGATGGCCACGGCAAGGATGACCCATTCGGCCAGCGAGGTCGGGATAGGGGCGGTAAGTCGGGTCAGGAACAGCGCGATATAAAACCCGAACCGCTCGGTAAACCAGTATTCAATGAGATCAGGGCGGGAACTCCCCAGGCGCGCCAGTCCGAAGCAGGCGAGGGCCACCGCGGCCAGCATCAGGGTTAGCACGATTCTGAGGGGGCGGTCTGCCGGATGCGTTCCAGGCGGCGGAGCAGCCGAGTCCTTCGGTTGTTTCTCGATTTTTACATTGTTCGGACTGGTCGGCTCTCCGAAATCGATATGGATTCCCTCTGGTGGATCAACACCAAATGTCCTGGAAAATGGACGTTCTAAATTTTCACCATTCGGTTCCGGATCTGGTTTATCGGGATTTACGTTATCAGGATCCGTCATGTTTCGGCTCCTTTTCCCAGGTTAAGACCGCAGGACGGGCCCGAAGCGAGAGTCCCGAAATCTCAAGGCTTGCGTTGTAAGGGCCGGTGATCTCCCAGCCCAGGTTGAAAGAGGTGAGTCGGAGCGAATCGGGGCACACCCGGGTCATCGCGCCCTTTTCCTGGATGGCGCGCAACGCTTCTTTCAGCAGGGGAATCAGGTCCACCGTGTTTTCCCGCCACGCCCCGTCACCGGTGGCGCCGGACCAGAGGCGATCTCCAGCGACGGTATAAATGTATTTCTCCGTCGCGCCGGGGAAGCCGGTATCCACGGAACAGTAAGCCGGAGGCACGGGATAACGGACGTCGAACAGTGGAATGCCAAACCAGAACATATCTTTATGGCCGTCATCTCCGGCGCCCTCGACGGTCCAGTATGCCGTAGTCTGGGCGGTATGCAGCCCCGGATCCAGTTTATCCGCCAGATCGGGATCTGCCGACACGCTGGGTATCCGGAAACGTATGGAAAAGGTAAGCTGTTCCAGTTTGCTGATGGGGGGCGAGTCCAGAGCCTGTTCGATCAGCAGATGGGGCCAGGGCTCTCCCTGCCGGCGCGGCCGTCCGGCGAACTCCCTGGCGCCCAGGCATTCCAGCGTGAGTATGGCGCGACCTTTTTCCTGGCGCAGGATAATGCTTTTTGTGTCTGTTGCGGCTTTCCACAGGGGTACTTCGGGATCCCGGGAAAGCGTCCCAGGTTTCAGGAGGCTGTTGGAATGCCATTGCGCCAGACGCCATACAGGCGGCGCGGACGGTGAAAGGCCTTCCGGCACGATGGGGCCCAGGATGTTGGGCTGATCCCAGGGTTTCGCGGCAGACACATGGAATCCCCGCAGAAATGCCGAATCTTCAAAAAGTTCGTTTTCCTGCGCCTGTCCCTGGCAGGATTGCACGGAACAGGACGGAAACATCCGGGACGTCGCCGGATGCTGTCCGGCCGCCAATGCGGGAATCAGCAGCAAAGGCAGTACGGCAGAACGTCTCCACAGGACTTGAATCATTCTTTCCACGGGGACACAAACTGGTACGTTCCGGAGCCGGCCTCACACCGGACATAACCGTCGGTTTTTTCCACCGCGCTGATACCGGGAGCCTGGTCCAGTGGTTTGCCGTTTTCGGTGACGGGCGCGTCTCCTTTGGCAGGGATGAAAACCACCGCCCGGGCGCCGGCCGGAATGGTGACTTCCCACTGCAAGGTACCCTGGACTTTTTTCCAGGCGCTTGCGATCCGGCCGGTTGGGGCGTCATGCCAGGCGTTTACCCAGTCCAGCCCCGGGACGGGCACGGGCCGCATGACAATCTGCTGGAAGCCGGGGTTTTCCGGATCAGGCGCGATGCCGGCCAGGTGTTCATAAAACCAGATAACCAGATCGCCGACGAGCATAACGTGGTTATGGGAATTCATGGCGGGATCCGCCGTATCTCCATTCCACAGTTCCCAGATGGTTGTAGCGTTTTTGCGGATCATATACCCCCAGCTGGGGTAGGTATCCTGGGTCGTAATGGTCCATCCGAGATCCGGCCGGCCGTAGCGTGTCAGGGTCCGCATCAGCCACTGGCCCCCGATCAGCCCGGTGCCGATATGGCTGTTGCATTCTCCGGTAATTTTCCCCACGAGATGGTTGAAAATCTGCGGCCGGCGGGCTTCCGGAGCCAGGTCAAAAGCCAGTGTCAGCACCTGAGAAGTCTGGGACCCGTTTCCATACCAGCCTTCGGCATCATTCCAGAGCGCGCGGTTATAGGCTTCCGTCATTTCCGCGGCGAGCGACTCAAAGGCTTGCTGGTCCTCTTTTTGGCCGAGCAGGGAGGCGTATTTCGCCATCAGCCGGAGATCATAAATGAAATAGGCCGTGCCCAGGAGTTCGGGTGGCGTTTTTTGCGCGGGATCTTTGGAATGGATCAGTTCGGGCGATTCAGGCGGCACACACCAGTCGCCGTAGGAGTCTTTCGGCAGCAGCCCGTCTTTGATGTACTGGCGCATATGGCTGATCCACTGTTTCATCCCCTCATAATGGGCCTCAAAGACGCGGGTGTCGCCGTACTGGGTGTACACCATATCGGGCGCAATAATAAAGGTGCTGGGCCAGGTCACGTTGTCGTTGTAGAGGGGCCAATATGACGGGCAGACGTCTGATACGCTGCCGTCTTCGCGCTGGGCGTCGTCCATGTCTGCGACCCACTTGGCGTAAAGCGCGGCCACGTCAAAAATATAGCTTTCCCCCTTGCATTCGGCCGACCGGTCGCCCAGCCACCCCTGCCGTTCGTCCCGCTGGGGACAGTCCGTGGGGATGCTGCGGTAGTTTCCGCGGACGCCCCAGGTGACGTTTTTATAAATCTGATTCACCAGCGGGTGGGAGCTCTCAAAATGGCCCGCCAGCCGCAGGTCGTCGTGCACGACCCGACCTTCCAGAAAATCCAGCCCCGGCTTTTCAGGCAGTCCGGTGACCTCCACGTAGCGGAACCCATGGTAGGTAAACCGGGGTTCCCATACTTCCACGCCTTCGCCTTTAAGCGTGTAGATATCCGTGACTTTCGCGTCGCGGATGTTGGCCAGGTAAAGGGTACCGTCTTCCTTGAGGACTTCGGCATGGCGCAGCTTTACGCGGGTTCCCGCGGGACCGCTGACCCGGATGCGGCACCATCCCACCATGTTCTGCCCCATGTCAAAGATGTACATGCCGGGTTTGGGTTCAGAAACCGATATGGGTTTGATCGTTTCAACCACGCGGATCGGTTCGCAGGGCTGCCCCCGCAGCACGCCTCCGGGCGCGTCGACGGGCCGGGCGGCCTGCCAGGCGGAATCGTCAAAACCCGGCTCATTCCATCCGGGCATTTCCCTGCGCGCGTCGTATTCCTCGCCGTCGTACTCATTATTGGCCAGAATAGGTCCTTCGGTGGTCAGTTTCCAGGATTCGTCACTGATGACCAGATCGCTTTTTCCGTTGGCATATTCCAGCCGCAGCTGGAACAGCAGTTTGGGATAGCCGTAGGTTCGGGTCAGGGTCGGGGAATTGAGCCGCGGAGCGTAATACCGGCCATTGCCCAGCCATACCCCCGCCGCGTTTACGCCGGAGCGGACCATGTCCGTCACGTCGAAGGTCTGGTAATAGACCCGTTTGTTGTATTCGCTCAGCGCGGGGTCCAGCACGTGGTCGCCGACTTTTTTGCCGTTCAGATAAAATTCGAACAGGCCGAGCCCGCACACGTAGGCTGTGGCCCGGCGGATATCGGTCCCCGCCTCGAATTCTTTGCGCAGCATGCGGGCGGGTAGCCGCCTGGATTCACCAAAAGCCGGCGCTCCCCATGGCTTCATGTTCCAGGCGCCCAGTTCCCGCGCCGGCGCGGCCAGCCCGGAGGAGGAAGCCACCCAGTCTTTCCCGCCTTCTCCCGCCACGGTCTGCCAGGACTGGTCTGACACGACCTCCATGGTTTCACCGTCAGCAAACTGGATCCGCACGCCGGCGAGGATGCCCGCCGGGTTCGGGCCGTCTCCGGCGTTTTCCGCGATGCCGGCGATGATATTTTCTCCGGATTTCAGCATGGGCGCGATATCCGCCTGAACAAAAGAGTGGAAATTGCCGGCGTTTCCAACGGAGGTTCCGTTGACATAAAGAACCACATTATTATCCGCGGTGAATAAGGCCGGGGCTTCCGTGACCGTACGGCCCTCGGGCAGATTTACCACCGCGCGGACCGCGCATTTTCCCGGTACGGCTTCGCCGTTTTCCTGGACGGCCTCCCCGTGCCAGATCCATTTGGCTTTTTCCATCAGGGACTGCAAGGGATGGGTTTGCTGGGCGTTTTCTTCATCCAGGCCGATCCATTTCGCTTTCCAGTCCTCCTGCTGCAGCAGTCCCATGGTCCATTTTGCCGGTTCGCTCCAGTCGGAAGGCTCATTTTTTTCATTCCATACCTGCACCTTCCACCAGCACACCATTTCGGAAGTCAGAGGCGTTCCCTCGTAGGGGATCTGGGTGGTGCGCCCGGAAGTCACTTTCCCGGAGTTCCACAGGTTGCCTTCATTTTTCTGGAGCAGCGCGGGGTCCGTGGCGACCAGCACGCGGTACGCGGACTGGGCCGCGCCCCGTTCTTTTCCGGTAACGACCCAGCTGAGCCGGGGCGCGGGCACGTCGATGCCCATGGGATTGGTCCGGTATTCGCAGCGCAGATCGCTGACGGACAGCGGCGCGCCCGCGGCGGATACCGCAGTCAGCAGGGCCAACGGGATAAGCAGTCCAGAGGTTACCAGGGATGTCAGGTTCATGGCATTTTCCTCACACAGTGGCCGGACCGGCGGATTCCGGAACGGCGCCTTCAGTTAAGATCCTGTAAGATCCTGTTAAACCATCCTGTTCATCATGACCAGAAATCAGGTTTTCTGTCAACCTTTTCACGGGAAATTTGTAGGCCGGGACGTTTCTGGAAATGGTTGGGCGTTTACGTTCAGTCCGAAAATCCGGATCGGAAGGCATGATTTTTTACCTGGGGTTATGGTATGATGAAATTCGTGTAAGGTGAGCGATTACAGTTGTAACGGAAATAATATAGCGTTTTTACAGGCGGGGTTGATTTGACTCCGTAAATGCCGGATCGAGGCGCGGACAGGTGTCCGGTCCGAAGCCGGAAACAGCGGAAAATCATTATTATGGCATCAGCGGAACCCCTGCCCGATGCATTGGAGCTGGCAACCGTGCGTTTCCCCTTTCGAAACAGCCAACCCGTAACGCCCGTCACATCCGAACAGGACCTGTCCTCTCTGGACCGTCCCAGGACGGCGTGGGAATACGTGCTTTGGGCGCGGCACGGGCGCCGTCCCAGAATGATGGATTACGTGGCGCGGCTGTTTGACGATTTCCTCGAAGTCCACGGTGACCGCCAGGGCGGAGATGACTCGGCCATGGTAACCGGCTTTGCCCGGATTGCCGGGCGGAGCGTGGCGATAGTGGGTCAACAGAAAGGGGTAACCACCGAAGAAAAAGTCCGCCGAAACTTCGGGATGGCGTCTCCCGAGGGCTACCGCAAAGCGCTCCGGGTTTTTCGGCTTGCCGAACGGTTTGGGCTGCCGGTCATCAGCTTTGTGGACACGCCGGCAGCTTATCCCGGGGCGGAGGCTGAAACGAATGGCCAGGGTCCGGCCATAGCGGCCAATCTGCTGGAAATGGCGCGGCTCAACACGCCGGTTTTTGCCGTGGTAATCGGTGAAGGCGGCAGCGGCGGCGCCCTGGGCATTGCGGTCGCGGACCGGGTAGCCATGCTCGAATACGCGGTATACATGATCTGTCCGCCGGAGCGGTGCGCGGAAATCCTCTGGCGCGACGCGGAACAGAAAGAACCGGCCGCCAACGCGCTGCGGGTCAGCGCGGCGGATTTGCGCCAGTTCGGCGTGGTGGATGTGATTATCCCGGAGCCGCCGGGAGGCGCCCACCGGTTTCCAGATGAGGCCATCGACGCGACGGGTCACGAGATTATACGGTTTCTGGAAGACGCGGAAAACGGTTCTTTTTCCGTGGAACTGCGCCGGAAACGGCTGAGGGAGTTCGGACGGTTTGCCCTGACCGTTCAGCGCGGGCGCAAATGACCGGGATATGATTACCGTCCACGGATCCGATGTGTTGCTTAAGGTGCGGGTGCAGCCAAGAGCTTCGCGGAATGCCATCGAAACAGACGCATCGGGCAACATCCGGATACGGGTAACCGCGCCGCCGGAAGACAACGCCGCGAATGAAGCCGTCGTGCAGCTTGTTGCCAAAGCGCTTCGCCTGGCCAGAAACCGGGTTGCCATTGAACAGGGAACCCGCAGCCGGGACAAGGTGTTAAGAATACAGGGGGTTACCGCGGAAACGGTGGAACAAATGTTTCACCGTACCACCTGACGAAGGGAAGCGGCGTTGTATACGCGCCGTGATAAAATGGGGTATTCTGGCAGGAAGGTTCAGTGATGATGGAATTTTCCGGGTTTCCATTACTGCTGCAGGCGCTGCTGGCCGGGCTGTTCACGTTCGGGATGACGGCGCTTGGCGGCATACCCGTGTTTTTCACCCGGGAGGTCAGCCGGAATTTTCTCGACTCATGCCTGGGCGCCGCGGCGGGGGTGATGATTGCCGCGAGTTTCTGGTCTCTGCTGGCGCCGTCTATTGAGATGGCGGAAACCCTCGGCATGACGCCTTGGCTGCCCGCGCTGTCCGGATTTCTGGCCGGCGGGCTGTGTCTGCTGGCCCTGGATAAAATACTGCCGCACCTGCACAAAAATAAGGATATTAGTGAGGCGGAAGGGGTGCATACCACCTGGCGGCGCACTACCCTGCTGATCCTCGCGATCACAATCCACAATATCCCGGAAGGCTTGGCCGTTGGCGTGGCTTTTGGCGCCGCGCGCAGCGGCCTGGGGAGCGCGGATCTGGGCGGGGCGCTGGCGCTGGCGCTGGGTATTGGACTGCAGAATTTCCCGGAGGGCGCCGCGATTGCGCTGCCCCTGCGCCGAGAAGGCTGGTCAACCTGGAAAAGCTGCTGGTACGCGGCCCTCTCGGGGCTGGTGGAGCCGGTCGCGGCTGTATTGGGCGCTATGCTTGTCAGCCTTGCCCAGCCGATACTTCCTTTTGCCCTGGCTTTTGCCGCGGGCGCGATGATCTTTGTTGTTGCCGAAGAGCTGATCCCGGAGGCCCAGCAGAATGGCTCTGATTTCCCCACGGTAGGACTGCTGGTCGGTTTTGCTATCATGATGCTGCTTGACGTGGCGCTGGGCTGACCGCCGGCGCCGGGAGAAGAACATTGAAAACGCGCAGCTTTCCCCTTTTTATGCTGGCCATCGCGACAGTTTCGGCGGTGGTGTCGTCCTGTATTCCTTCTACCCCCCAACAGGCCGAGCAGCAGGTACTTGCCGAATGGCTCGCCTTTGAAAAACAGGACACGCTGAACCCCGAAGAAGCTGCCAAAATCGCGGAAAAATTGCATGCCGCAGGCGGAGACGGTATCCGTCAGTTGCTGGAACGGCTGGGTTCTCCGGATATTTCCGCGACGGCCCGGGTAAACATTACCGCGGCGCTTTCGCCCTGGGTCAGCCCCGAACACCGGGATATCCTGCTGAACCTCCTGAAGCCCGAACAGCCCAGCACTGTCCGGGGGTGCGCCGCGCACCTGCTGTGCGCGCTGTACTACCGCGCCCATCAGCTGCCCGGGCTTGAACAGCAGGTTATGGGACTGTTACGGGACGAAGACAGCCACGTGCGCATGTCCACCATACTGGCCCTGGAAGTGCTGGGCCATCCCAGGGGCGTGGAAGAGGCTGTTGCGGCCTGGAAGCGGGGAGAAGGAACCCCCCAGGAGCGCGCTCAGATTCTGTTGGGGCTGCCCACGGAACTGACTCAGATTCACCAGGATATTGTGGTTGAAGCGGCACTGGACAGCGCGCTGCCTGAAAATGCCCGCCGCCACGCGGTGGACCTGCTGTCCAAACTGGGCAACGCGTCCGCAGTCGGCCCTCTTGAGGAGGGAATCAGCCGGGAACAGAACGCGGAACTTGCCCGGCTTATGCGGGAAGCGGTGGACGCGATCACGAAACGCGCCGGGGAAGGGATCCAGCCCATTATGCTGGGCCCGGACGGGAAACTGCATTCCATATCGCCGGGGACACCGCAGCCGGAAACCGAAAAGAAACAGGGCGACGGCTCCTGATACGGTCCGGTATAATGTCGCTGTTTGCAGTGGAGATGTGAACCGTGTTGTTCTTCCGCAGAAAAAAAAGTTCCTACCCTGCCGTTGCGGGACGGTCAGGCCGGCCGGCCGGCGCTTTTCCAGGAGATTCCTCGAGTCCGGGAGACAGCGCGCCGTTCATTCGCATTGAATTCGAGATGATGCGCAAGGGGAATATCGTGGAGCGCCGGGGGCAGAAGATTCGCCAGTACCTGGTCAGCGTGGATGGATCGACCCGACTGGTTAACAGTGGCGACGTGGTGGACCGGGCCACGTACAACGCGCTGGTGGCCGCGGGGTGTATCGTCCCCCAGGAGGCGCCGGCATCCGTCAACCAGGCGTCCGGCGCCAGCCCGGATAATCCTCCTGAAACAGACTGAGCGTCGGCGCGAAAAGGATCGACATGGCCGAATCTTCGATCAGCGTGGCCATGATTGTCCGGGATGAAGCGGCCCGGCTGGAATCCTGCATTCAGAACCTTTGGGCGTTTGCCGGTGAAATCGTCGTCGTGGATACCGGTTCGCGGGATGACACGCCAGCCGTGGCGGAACGGTTGCAATGCCGAACAGCACGCTTCACGTGGACGGATGATTTTTCCGCGGCGCGAAACGCCTCCCTGGAATTGTGTACCCTTCCATGGGTGTATGTCGCGGATGCGGATGAGTGGCTGGATCCGGAGGCGGCGATGCTCCTGTTGGAACATGCCGAAAATCCTCCGGACCGGGCCTGGCGGATCGAAACCGTCACGTATACGGACCAGGTTTTCCGGGCTGATGCCCAGCCAACGGTTCCTGGCGATCCGTACGCGCGGGGGTTTCCCTGTTGGTATTCCAGCTGGAAGGTGCGGCTGTTTCCGAACCGGCCGGATGTCCGTTTTACCGGCAGGGTTCATGAGCTGGTCAACCCGGCCCTGGAGGCGCTGGGCATTCCTATATATAACAGTCCGGCAGTAGTGCGGCATTATCCGCTGTGGAACGCGCCGCGAAACGCTTCCGAGAAAGCGGCTTTTTACCTCGAGCTGAACCGCAAAAAAGTGCAGGATGCGCCGGATGACGCTGCCGCTTACGCGGAACTGGGGGCTCAGCTGGCTGAGCTGGGCCGCCACGCTGAAGCCGCGGCAGCATATTACGAAGCAGTCCGGCGGAAGCCGGATCAGTATGACTGGCTGTCGGAGCTGGGCAGCAACCTGGCGTTGTGCGGTCGGGAAGCTGAAGCGGAGCAGGCCCTGCGCCTGGCCGTCAGGGGAGATGCGTCCCTGCACCACGCCTGGCGGAATCTTGGCGTGCTGCTGGCGCGCCGGGAAGCATGGGATGCCGCGCGGGAGGCCTTTCAATCTGCCCTGGCCATTGCGGACCGTCCCGATTACCGACAGTTGCTGGAGGAAGCAGCGCGTAAATCCGGAATCCCGAGAAACGCTGCGGAGCGTCCGGATGTTACCGGCCGGTAGGCGACATCAGGCATACTACATTACAGGTGTCGCGGAAAGGATTTTCCATGCAGCCTGAGTCGATTCCCATCGCTCCCCTGCGTTACCTGGATGTCAGCATGATCCAGCATGAGGGTGAACAATGTTTCCTGCTGAGTGATCCTTTCGGATACATGCCGGATGGGGCCCTGTTGCCGCCCGGCGCGTTCATGCTGGCCGCGATGTTCGACGGCCGGCGCACGGCGGAGGAGATCTGCCGCCTTTTTCAGAAGCAGTCCGGCATGTCGGTGTCTCGGGATCTCGTGCTGGAGCTTGCCCGGCAGCTTAGCGAGGCAGGCATGCTGGCTGACGAGGTTTTTGAACAGAAACGGGCCAGCGTAGATGAATCCTTCTTACGGAGCCCGGTCCGGCAGGCCTGGCTGGCGGGACGGGCCTACCCTGAGGACCCGGAATCTCTCAGATCCTGGCTGGAAGAGCGTTTTCGGGATGGAGGTCCCGGCATGCCGACGGATGTAGCCCCCGAAAGCGGACCTCCCATACGAGGCCTGATCGCGCCACATATCGATTTCGCGCGGGGTGGGCACATATACGCCTGGGCCTACCGCTGGCTGTGGGCGGGCGGGAAGCCGGAGTTTATTTTGCTGTTCGGCGTGGCCCATACCGCGGGTCAGACGCCGTTTATTTTGTGCGACAAGGATTTT
>JAKOTZ010000009.1 GCA_029776995.1 Candidatus Hydrogenedentota bacterium | reverse complement strand
ATTCCTCCATCGACTTTGCAGCCAGGGTATACCTGGTGCCTTTTACCGAATAGGCTATCTCGCCAAGACCCTTTGCGGGGACGGTAGTTATGACTTCCGCCTCGGTCCCGACAAGGTCGTTGAGCGAAAATATGGAATTGGACTGGGAGTAATACATGAATTTGACGATACCGAAAAATATCGCGGCCCCGATGGCACCGGCAAAGCCCAGCGCCACGAACGTGCTGGCAAGGCCGCCCAGGCCGAAGCCTTTCATCGATATGAGGCCCACCGCCCCGAACGTTGTTATAGCGCTTGCCATCACCACCGGGCTGAAAGGCGAAGGTGACCCTGCCGTGTCTGAAGCACCCGGCTGCCGGGCGGCTGCTGCATGTCCGGCTCCCGCTCCCTGGGTGATGTCTGCCCCGGGTCCTGCATCTGTTTCCACGCCAGCGCCGGTACCGATGCCAGGCCCGTCCGCATCGAGATCGATGTCGATGTCTGTACCGGACCCGATATCTGCGTCGGCGGCGTCAATGGCCCCGGCATCGAAATCACCGGCATCAATGCCGCCGATGTCCGCGTCGTGGCCGATATCTATACCGTCGGTGCCGGCATCTCCATGTCCGCCGAGTATGAACGACAGGGCAGCGTAAAAAACCCCGAATGCAAAGCACCCGATAAACACGTAAAGCAGAGTATCACCCCCATTCCATGTGCTCCAGATTATTTTAACATATTTGACCAAACATTGCATTACATGTATCCACACATGTTACGGGGCAAAAAAAGAAAAAGTTTATCTGTTTGGGTGCAGGATCCTGCCATTATCCGGGTCGATATAGACGAGCCAGTATCCGAAGGCTCCGTACCTGGGCCTGGTGCCCTGCACCTGCACCCATTTGTTCATTTCTCCGAAGGGTTTCATATCTTCCACGTACCTGCCGGGTACCCCGCAGACAACGTATTTCTTTCCGTTTTTGTGGCGGAAGATCCCGATTATGAGGTGCTTGTACCTGTAATGGGCCAGCATCACCGCGGGATTGAACATCAGCGGAGAACGTATGTTGTTCTCGTATAATATATTGTTCAGGTTTACGGGATTCGTCACCTTCCACCACTTGTAGTCGCTCCTTCCGCTGCGGAAAGGGTCGCAAACCTCGAAATGCCTGTCGAGGTCGCATTCAAGCCCGTCGACGTCTCCCGGCGGACGTGTTCCCGCTTTTGCCCCGTTCCGGTTTATCCGGCAGGAACCACACGGATCGGGTTTCCCCTGGTTATTGACCAGGGCATCGCATATGTTTCCGTTGAGATAGACGCAGTCTGTGTCGATCCTGCCGGCGGCGGCAGCGGCGCCCGGGGATCGCGCCGGTCCTGGTGCCGGGTCGTTTCCTGTCGCTGGTCCTGGTGCCGGGTCGTTTCCTGTCGCTGGTCCTGGTGCCGGGTCGCTTTCTGCTGCCGGCCCCGGTCCCGGATCCCGTTCCGTTTCTTGTCCGGGTTCCCTGGCGTGTTCACGTCCGCCTCCAAGTTCATGCTGGTATTCCTGCTCCTGCCCCGGTCCCTTTTCTCCTTCCGGTTCCCATCCGGCTTCCTCTCCCGGCCCGGGTCCCTCTTCCAGGTCCGCTTCCTCTCCTGGCCCGGGTCCCTCTTCCGGTTCACGTTGTGCTTCCCCGTCCGATGC